>JAFAWR010000265.1 GCA_019241635.1 Solirubrobacterales bacterium | reverse complement strand
AACGACACCGCCTAAGCCTGGGGCCGCTGCAGAGCTCCAGGCCGGTAAGGGTGAAATGGTGCGGTAAGAGCGCACCGGCGTCGCGGTGACGCGGCGGCCGAGGTAAACCCCACTCGATGCTAGGCCAAGCAGGACCGTTCGCAGGTGACCCGCCAAGGTCCGGGTAGGCCGCTCAGATGGATGACTGCTCCAGACAGGATCCGGCTTACAGGCCTCCTACGGAAAGACCCCGCTCCGGCGGGGTCTTTCTATTTCGGTGGCGAATCCGGCGCGTGGCGAATCCGGCGTGTGGCGAATCCGGCGTGTGGCGAATCCGGCGCGTGGGGCAGGCGGCGCGTCGCAGCCGTTGCGCGAGCATGAGCGCGTGATGGTGATCGCGAGACAGCGGGGCGAGAGCGGGGTGGCGTTTCATCGCCGGAACCGGGCAATCCCGCGTCCCGACCCGTCGGCCAGCGCCGCCCGCGCGGCGGCATCCCCGGGCACGCCATGGACCGCGCCGCCCGGGAACGCGGCGGCGCTGCCGAGGTACAAGCCGCGCAGCGGCGTGCGGTACGGCGAGACGCCGGGGACGGGACGGAAGACGACCTGGCGCAGGCGGTAGCTCCCGCCGCCGACATCGCCACCGACCAGGTTGCGGTCGCGCCGCTCGAGCTCAGCCGGACCCATCACGTGGCGGGCCAGGATGAGCTCTCGGAATCCCGGAGCAAAGCGCTCCACCTGCGCCTCGATCCGCTCGAGCACGGCCTCGAGCTCCGCGCCCCAATCGACCCCTAAGCGCGGTCCGTGGGTGTAGGCCCACGCCGTGTGCCTGCCCTCGGGGGCGCGCGAGGGGTCGGCGATCGATTGCTGGCCGAGGAGCAGGAACGGCCGCTCCGGCAGGCGATCATGACTCTCGGCGATCGTGCGCACCAGTTCGTCCTCGCCGCCGGCCACGTGCACGGTACCCGCGATGCGCACCTCGGGGGCCGTCCACGGGATCGGACCGTCCAGGGCCCAATCGACCTTGACCGTCGCGGGCCCGTATCGGTAGCGGCAGAGCAGCGCGCGGTAGGGCTTGGCCAGCGCCTCTCCGGTGAGGGCGACCAGCGCATGCGGCATCACGCTCGCGATGACGACATCGGCGGCGAAGCGCTCCCCGCCGGTGATGCGCACGCCGGTGACCCGCCCGTGGTCCGACTCGACGGCCTCGGCGGGAGCCCCAGTGCGCACCTCGCCGCCCAGTTCGCGCAGATAGCCCACCAGCGCCTCGGTCAGGCGCTCGGCCCCGCCGGCCGGGCTCGGCCATCCCACGGCGTGCCCCATCAGGTTCAGGTAGGTGACCGCGACCGCGCTGCCGGCATCGGTGGGCGGGACGTCGCCGTGGCCGGCGGACCCATATAGCCATGCGCGCGATCCTGGGCCCTCGAACAGGCGCCGTCCCAGCCCCTGGGCGGAGCCGGGGACGAGCAACCCGAAGCGCGCGGCGCCGGCCGGACCGAGGTCGCGCAGGAGGCTCAGCGATCCGCCGATGGGTGGGAACCCGGCCAGCATGGTGGCGCGGATCGCATCGAAGCCGCCGAGGAGCGGCTCGATGAACGCCCGCCAGCTGCGCCCGTCGCCCGCATGGGCTGCCTCGAGGCTCGCCTCGGTCGCCTCGAGCTCGCGGTGAAGCGCGACCGCGCCGCCGTCCGGGAGCGGATGCGCGTAGCAGGCTCCCGGATGAAGCCAGCGGAGCCCGTGGCGCTCGAGCGGCATCTGGCCGAAGACCGGGGAAGCGGCGCCCGCGGGGTAGACCGAGGAGAACGTGTCGTGGCGGAAGCCGGGCAAGGTCAGCTCCTCGGTCCGGACTGCGCCACCGGCCCGGTCGGCGGCCTCCAGCACCATGACCCCGTGCCCAGCCTCGGCCAGCCGGATGGCCGCGGCCAGGCCGTTGGGTCCAGCTCCGATGACCACGGCGTTCATGGCGTCGACCGGTCCCGTCGCGCTCCGAGGGCGGGCATCGTCACGCGATCGCCCGGGCGAGCTGATGGATCATGCTCAGCCGCTCCACGTTCCCCTGCCCCCAGAACGCGTGCTGGGCGGCGCGTCCGGCCAGGCGGTAGGACTGCTCGATGTGCCAGGGCATGGGATCCCAGGTACCCGCCGCGCGCACCCACGCCCGATCCTCGTGGGTATAGAGGATGAGCCGGTTGTGGCCCGCGCCCATGAAATGGTTCTCGTGCGTGGTGAGATCGAAGCCGACCACCGGCTGGCCGCCCTCGGGCACGGCCGGCGGCTCGTTCCGGCCGTAGCGCGCCAGCCCGGTCTCGGGTTCCGCGAAGTACTCGCGCAGCGCGACCGGATCCTCGGGCGTGACGAGACGGGTGACCGTCACGTAGCCGCGGGTGAAGATCGGACGGCCCGACCCGGTACCTGCCGCCACCTCGATCTCGAACGTTTGCCCATCGAGTCCACCGGCTCGCAACGGCGTGAAGCGTCCGAGCTCGCTCGCGTAGTCGGGCCAGGTCTCCGGCCGGGTGAGCGCCGAGACGGCACGCTCGGCGGAGGGCATCTCAACCGGAGGGTAGGTGTGCCAGGTCTGGCTCTCAGGCGGCCCGGACTCCGGTGTCAGCGCGCCCAGCCGGGCCAGCTTGAGCCGTCGCTCGGGGTCGTAGGCGTTGCGCTCAGCCACCTCCGGGAAGGCGATTCCCCATGCCCGCCGAGCGTTGTCCGCATAGGCGTCGGGGAACCAGTCGCCGAGCAGCTGCGTGGCGCCTTCCAACAGCTGTTCGCGGCTCAGCAGCCCTCGTTCCGAGAGCTCGGTGTCGAACCGGTGCTGGCCGTAGGCCCGGTGGAACGCCCGCAGGTCGGTCAGGCGCAGCCGGCGCGGCGTCTCGCGCCGATACCAGTAGGTGGTCAGGATCGCGAAGGCCACGCGCATGTCGTCGACGTCGCGATCGTCGACCGGATGGCGGTAGTAGGCGGCGTTCAGGAAGTCCGTGACCCAGGCGGCAGCGTCCCGCCCGGCGATCGACGAGCCGGTCATGCGCGCAAAACGCAGCGGACTGCCCGGCTTGACCGCCGCCGGTGTGCTGTCGGTCACCGGGTCGTCGAGGTGCTCGGCCACCTGGTCGAGCTCGGCGGGGTCGATTCCCTCCACGGCGCGCTTGGTCTCGTCGTCCATCGTGTGATTCCTCTCGTCGAGGTGCCGGCGCATGCGGTTGCGGTTCCCACCTATGAAGGGTGGCACGCGGGCAAAGGACGTTCACCGGGGAACCGGCGCGCCTGCCAGGGCGGCCACCGCGCCTACCGCCCCCGCGCCGAGCAGCGTCGTCACGATTCCCACGCGAGCGATCAGGAGCGCGATCGCGGCCGCGGCGAGCACGAAGAGTTGCCAGCTCTCGCGCAGGGCGCCGGCCAGCGGGATGGCCGCGCCGAGAATGGCGCCGACGGCGGCCGGACCCGCTCCGGCCAGGAAGGCCCGAGCGCGAACGCTGTTGCTTATCCGCTCGAATTGGCCGCCCCCCAGAAGGACGAACCCGAACGAGGGGGCGAAGGCGACCGCGGCGGCCAGCGTCGCCCCGAGGACGCGATGGGCGGCATAGCCCACCGCGGCCACGGTGGCGACCACGGGACCCGGCGTTACCTGACCCAGGGCGACCGCATCGAGGAACTGAGCCGAGGTCATCCAGTGGTAGGTGTGCACCGCGTCGCCCTGCATCAGCGGGACGATCACGAACCCGCCGCCGTAGGACAGGGCCCCCACCTTGAACGCGACCCAGGCCACCGAGGCGAGCCCGCCCGCGCCGGCGACGGCAAGGGCGGCGGCCGCGGGAACCGGGCCCCAGCCATGGGCGAGGCTCCGTTCGCTCCACCCGCCTGCCACACCCAACTCGACCAGCCCGCAAGCGAGCAGGACCAGGACGAGGTAGGGCCCGATCAGCGCCGCGGCGGCCAGGCCCATGATGAGGTAGGCGAACCAGCGTGCCCGGCTCGCGGTCCGCTCGAGGCTCGGCCGGGCCAGGCCCGCGCCGGCCCGTACGGCCACGGCAGCCACGGCAGCGCCGGCCCCGGAGCCTGCGCCGCGCACCCAGACCGCCGGCGCGTGACCAAAGAACAGGGCGGACAGGGCCACGATCAGGACGACCGCGGGGACGATGAACCCGAGTCCGCCGACGACGGCGCCGCGCGGGCCGCCGATCCGACGGGCCAAGAAGATCGCCAGCTGGGTCGAGGCCGGGCCGGGCAAAAGGTTGCAGGCGGCCAGCGCATCCTCGAACTCGCGCTCGTCGATCCATCGACGCTGCTCGACGGTCAGCCGGCGTAGCAGTGCGATGTGGGTGGGTGGACCGCCGAACCCGATGACCCCGATTCGCGTCCACTGCAGCGCGATCGTTCGCAGCTGGGCGGTCTGCGCGGCGGGATCCGGCGTCAGCCGGGCGGGTTGGTCATCGCTCGGTGGCATCCGCCGTGCCGGCGGCGACCCGGGCAAGCGACTCGCCGTCGAGCCGGTGAAGCTTCCACTCCTCCAGCCGGTCTGCGCCGATCTTCACGTAGAAGTCGAGCGCCGGCGTGTTCCAGTCGAGCGCCGCCCACTGCAGTCGGGTATAGCCCCGGGCTACGGTGATGCTCGCTAGGTGGGAGATCAGCGCGCCGCCGACGCCCCCGCGGCGCTGGGCCGGCGGCACGTAGAGATCCTCGAGCCAGATCCCCGGGCGGCACTCCCAGGTCGAGAAGGTGAGATGGAACAGGGCGAACCCGGCGGGCTGCCATCCTGCGTCACCCTCGCGGGCGTCGGCGATCAGCGCCTCGGCGGTCGGTTGCGCCCCGAACAGGCCGTCCTCGAGCAGCTCGGCGGTGCCCCTGACCTGCTCGCGAGCTCGCTCGTACTCGGCCAGCTCGACGATCCACCCGAAGATCAGCGCGACGTCCTCGCGCCGCGCGTCACGGATGCGAACCTCCACGCTCACGGTGGCTGACGATACCCGGTGGCTGGCCGGCTGCCGGAGCACGACCGCGCCCGTTTCCGAGAAGATGCGCGCAGATGCCGCTTTTGCCGAAGACGATCACCGCACCCGTGAGCCGGATCGGCGCAGCGGCGCAGAACGCGCTCGAGGTCGCGCGTTTCGGAGGTCTCACGACCGACGACGAACCCTCGCCGTACGAGGTAACCGACGAGCAGCGCATGTTCCGACTGCGGCGCTACTACCCGGACGGCGCCGGTGCGGCGGCGCCGCAGGTGCTGCTCGTTCCGCCGCTGATGCTCGCGGCCGAGATCTACGACGTGTCCCCGTCCTCGAGCGCGGTCACCGTCCTGCATGAGCACGCGGTCGCGCCGTGGGTCATCGACTTCGGTGCGCCCGAGCGCGAGCGGGGCGGCCGGGAGCGCACGCTGGCCGACCACGTGCTGGCCGTCTCAGACGCGGTCGATCGCGTCCGCGAGCACACCGGACGCGACGTCCACCTGGCCGGCTACTCGCAGGGGGGCATGTTCTGCTACCAGGTGGCCGCCTACCGGCGTAACGACGGCCTGGAGTCGCTGATCACGTTCGGCAGCCCGGTCGACACCCGGCTGGGCATGCCGCTCGGCCTGCCCGAGAACGTGGCGGTCGAGCTCGCCGAGGTGATCGCGTTCGCCTTCCGGGGCGGCGGCTTGCCGCCGTGGTTCAGCCGATACGGCTTCCGGCTGCTCGATCCGGTCAAGTCGGTACGCAACCGCCTCGAGTTCCTGCTCCAGCTCCACGACCGGGAGGCGCTGCTGCCCCGGGAGCGCCAGCGACGCTTCCTGGAAGGCGACGGGTGGGTGGCCTGGCCCGGTCCCGCGTTGGCCGAGTTCGTCAACCAGTTCGTCGCCTCCAACCGGATGCTCGAGGGTGGGTTCGTGATCGAGGACCGGCTGCTCAGCCTGGCCGACCTCGCCCTGCCGATCCTCGCCGTGGTCGGCACGGTTGACGAGATCGCGCCCGCGGCGGGCGTGCGGGCGATTCGCCAGGCCGCTCCCCGCGCCGAGGTGTACGAGCTGTGCCTGAACGCCGGCCACTTTGGCCTGGTGGTCGGCTCCTCGGCCGGGGCGGTGACCTGGCCCACGGTGGCGGGATGGGCTCACTGGCGGGCCGGCGAGGAGGAGGTGCCCGAGAACGTGACCGAGGTTCCCGACGACGGGTCGGTGGACTTCTCGCCTCAGGTCCTCGGCCGGGTCGGCTACGGGATCGAGCTGGCGGCCGGCGTCGGGGCGGGGATGGCCCGATCGGCCGTGGACACGGCCGGGCGCGCCGTGCGCGGGGTCCGTGAGCTCAGCCGGGAGGCGGCGGCGCAGCTGCCGCGACTCGCGCGGTTGGAACAGATCCAGCCGCGGACCCGCATCTCGCTCGGATTGGTCGTCGAGGAGCGCCGGCGCCGGGCTCCCGACGATGTCTTCTTCCTCTACCAGGATCGCGCGTATGACGCGCGCGAGGTGGGGGAGCGCATCGACAACGTGGTCCGCGGGCTGATCTCGATCGGCGTCCGACAGGGTGAGCACGTCGGGGTGCTCATGGGTCCGCGCCCGAGCGCGCTGGCGCTCGTGGTGGCGATCAACCGCCTCGGCGCGGTGGCCGTGCTCATGCGCCCCGACGGGGATCTGGCCCGCGAGGCGCGGCTCGGGCAGGCCGAGCGGATCATCGCCGATCCCGAACGGGCGTCGCTCGTCGCCGGCCTGGGCACGGTGCACACTTTCGTGCTCGGCGGCGGCGGGGGCGCGCGCGACCTTGGGGCCGAGGAGCTGATCGACATGGAACGCATCGATCCGTCCACGGTCAAGCTCCCGCGCTGGTACCGACCGAATCCGGGCCGCGCCGGCGACCTCGCCTTCATCGTGTTCAGCGGCGAGGGGGAGAACACGCGGATGAACCGGATCACCAATCGCCGGTGGGCGCAGTCGGCGTTCGGGACCGCGTCCTCCGCGGCCCTCAGTCGCGCCGACACCGTGTACAGCGTGACGCCGATCTATCACCCCTCGGGACTGATGATGAGCGTCGGCGGCGCGATCGTGGGCGGTGCGCGGCTGGCCATGGCGCGCGAGTTCGACGTCGCGACGTTCTGGGAGGAGGTGCGGCGCTACGGGGTGACCGTGGCCTCGTACACGTGGACGCTGCTCGACGAGGTGGTCGAGGCTCCGGCCCAGATGGGCGAGCGGCACCATCCGCTGCGGCTGTTCATCGGATCGGGCATGCCTCGCGGGCTTTGGCAGCGGGTGGAGCGGCGTTTCCGGCCGGCGCGCGTGGTCGAGTTCTATGCCTCAACCGAGGCGGGCGCGATCCTGGTCAACCTGCGCGGCGCCAAGCCCGGCGCGATGGGGCGCCCGCTGCCGGGCAGCGCCGAGGTCCGCATCGCCCAATACGACCTCGCGGCGCAGGGCCTGGTGCTCGATCGAGACGGGTTCGCTCGGCGATGCGGCGTTGACGAGGTCGGCATGCTGCTGGCCCGGGTCGGGCCGACCGATTCGCTCAGCATCACCCCGCTGCGCTCGCTGTTCGCTGCCGACGATGCCTGGGTGGTGACCGGCGATCTCTTCCGTCGCGACGCCGACGGCGACTACTGGCGGGTGGACGGCGTGGGTGATGTGATCCGGACCGCCGGCGGCCCGGTGTTCTCGACACCGATCCGGGACGCGCTCGGCGACCTCGAAGCCGTGGACCTCGCCCTCGCTTACGGCGTCGAGCCGCAGCGCGGGGCACCGGAGCTCGCCGTGGCCGCGGTCACTCTGCGCGCGGGGAGCACGCTGGGCGCGCGCGAGGTGACCCGGGCGCTGTCCGTGCTCCCACCCGAGGGACGCCCGGCGCTCGTGCAGGTGGTCGAGCGCATTCCGGTCACCACCTGGTTCAGACCGCGGACCGAGGAGCTCCGCGAAGCCGGCATGCCGGAACCCGGGGATGGGGTGCTGGCCTGGTACCTCGACGCCTCGGGTGAGCAGTACCGGCCGTTGAGCGCGGCAGCGCGCCGGAGACTGATTCGCGCCGGTCGCTAAGCCGGGAGCGTCTCACCCGAGTACAGCTTGATCACGCGCACCGCGCCGGCGGGCGCCGCGTTGATGCACAGCTCGCAGAGCACGCACTCGTCGAGGTTGTCCTCGACGATCTCGACCCCGGAGTCACCGGCGCGGAAGATGTCGACCGGGCAGACCTCTTCGAGCTTGGCGGCGAGCTCGGGGTCGCTGGCCACCGGCTCGTCGACCTCGACCGCGATGAACAGCGCCTCGCTCATACGGCGGCTCCGATCCGGTCCTGGACGATCCGCGGGATCTCGGAGATCTCCTCGGCGACGACGATGCCGGCCTCGGCGAGGCGAGCGATCTTCTCGGTGGCGGTGTCTTCCTTGCCCTCGACGATGGTGCCGGCATGCCCGAAGCTCATGCCGGGCATCTCGTCCATGAAGCGGCCGGCCATGAAGGCGACGATCGGCAGGCGCGAGTTGTTGTCGGTCACCCAGCGCGCCAGCTCGGCCTCCATCCGGCCGCCCGGCTCGGTGTAGATGACGATCGCCTCGGTCTGGGCGTCGGCTTCGAACAGGGGCATAAGCTCGGCGTAGGTCGAGCCGATGATCGCGTCGCCACCGATCGACACCGCGGTCGACTGGCCGAGCCCGGCCGCCGTCAGGGTCGAGGACATCTCCGTGGTCATGCCGCCACTGCGGGAGATGACCCCGACCGATCCAGAGGTGTACGACTTGGCGGCGTCCTTGGCCGGACCGCCGATGCCGCCCATCTTGATCACGTCGGGGACGATGATCCCCAGGCAATTCGGTCCGATGATCCGCGCGTCGTGCTCGGCCGCCAGCTCGACCATCTGGGCGACGTCGCCGCGCGGGATGCGCTCGGTCACGATGACGACGAGCTTGACGCCGTTCTCGATCGCTTCGAACACGGCGTCCTTGGTGAAGGCCGGGGGGACGGTGACTACCGACCCATCGATCCGGGCGCCGTGATGCTCGACCGCCTGCGCGACCGTGTCGAACACCGGCACGCCGTGCACGTCACGACCGAGGCGGCCGGGGGTGACGCCGCCGACGATCTTCGCGCCCTTGCCGTAGTCCAGGCACTCGCGGGTGAGGTTGACCGCCTCGCGGCCGGTGATGCCCTGAACGATGAAAGTGGTGGTCTCGTCGATGAGGATGGACATATGGGTTAGACGTCCGTCTCCGCGCCGACCTCGGCGGTGGTCTGGCGGAACCCGTCGCCGCCGGACGGACCCGCTCCGTCGCTGCTCGTGCCCTGAATCTTGTGGACCGCCCGGCGCGCGGCCTCGTGCAACGAGACCTTGCGGTCGGCGTACTCGACGCCGTACTTCTCAAGGATCTTGAAGCCCTCCTCCTCCCAGGCGCCGGGGATGCGGAAGATCGCGATCTTCTCGGCCGGGTCGTACCCGAGCTCGACGCACGCCTTGATCACCCCGCGGGCGACGATGTCCACGCGCGTGTTGGAGACGATCGACATCATCACCGCGATCTTGTCCACGCCGGGCTTCTGGAGCACGAGCTTGGCCAGGCCCGCGGCCTTGCGGACGCTCGGGTTGCCGCCGATCTCGCAGTAGTTGGCCGGGTCGCCGCCGTGGGCGCGGACGGCGTCGAACAGCGTGAGCGAGCCGCCGCCGGCGCCGATGACCAGGCCGAGGTTGCCGTCGAACTCGGTGACGTTGCCGGCCACCCCGCGGTGGTCCTGGGAGTCGACCTCCTCGCCGGCCAGCTCGAACGGCGTGGGGTCGCGGGCCAGGCGCGTCTCCTCGCCGCCCACCTCGAGCTCGGCGAGCAGCGCGTTCTGGCGCGGGCGGGCCTCGTTCTCCATGTCCATGTGCGCGTCGAGCGCGATGAACTTCCCGTCCTCGGTCTCGCCGAGCGGGTTGATCTCGGCCAGCGTCATGTCGTATTGGAGGAACAGGCGGGCCAGGCGGGCGACGATCGGCGTTAGCCGGTTCAGCGCACTGCCCGTGACGCCGATCGAGGCGATCAGCTGCTTGGCCTCCCAGTCGCTGAACGGCTTGATCGTCGAGAAGTGCCGGCGGGCGACGTGGTCGGGGTGCTGCTCGGCCACCTCCTCGATGTCGATCCCACCCATGTCCGAGAACAGCATCACCGGGCGCTTGCGGATCCCGTCCCAGACCACACCCGCGTAGTACTCGTGCTTGACGGTGGCTTTCGAGTCCACGAGAACGCCGCGGGGCATGTGGCCGCCGATCTCGAGCTTGAGGATCTCCTCGGCGTGCGCGGCGGCCTCGTCCGGCGTGTCGGCGAACTTGACCCCGCCGGCCTTCATCCGGCCGCCGCTCAGGACCTGCGACTTGATGACGACCGGACCGCCGATCTCCTCGGCGATCTTGCGCGCCTCGTCGGCCGTCTTGGCGAAGCCGTGCCGGGTCACCGGAA
>JAFAWR010000281.1 GCA_019241635.1 Solirubrobacterales bacterium | reverse complement strand
GGCCTGACCACCGAGTTCAGCGCGGCCCTGGAGGACGTCGGAATCTCCCCCAGGGCCCACGCCGTTCTGACCACGGCGCTGTGTGGCGAGCAGACCCAGAGCGAGATCGCGCGCCAGGTCGGACTCGACAAGACCACGATGGTCGTCACCGTCGATGAACTCGAGGCCGCCGGCCTGGCCGAGCGCCGGGCGTCCCAAGCCGACCGCCGTGCCCGGGTGATCGCGGTCACCGCCGCGGGCAAGCGCGTGGCGGAGCAGGCCGACAAGGTGCTCGACCAAGTGCGCGACGACGTGCTGAGCGTGCTCGAGTCCGAAGAGCGGCAGGTCTTCCTGAACGCTCTCGGACGGCTGGCCTGCGGGCGGCTCGCCGACCCGGTCGCCTGTGCGCACCCGGTGCGCCGCCCCCGCGGCTAAGAGGTCATCTGAGAGATGACCTCTAAGGCTCGACGGACAGCGGCATAAGGCCTCCGGCGGTGTCGGACGCACCGAACGTCCGATGCGGCGCCCCGCGCCGCAGCTCAGACTGAGTTGCGACCATAGAAGATCGTCTAGAAATAGATCATCTGCTACGGTTCTATCTTGAACGGACCGAACCTTACGCGGAGATGAAGATCAATGAATGAGACGGGTTTAGCCCCAGCCGCCGACCGGAGCAAATGGATCGCCCTGGTGGTCCTGTGCGCCGGCTTCCTGATGATCATCCTCGACCAGACGATCGTGAACGTGGCACTGCCCTCGATCCAGACCGACCTGCACTTCTCGCAGTCGAACCTGGCCTGGGTCATCAACGCCTACTTGATCGCGTTCGGCGGACTGCTGCTGTTGGTTGGCCGCCTGGGCGATCTGATCGGACGCCGGCGGATCTTCCTGGCCGGCCTCACGGTGTTCACCACCGCCTCGCTGGTGTGCGGCCTGGCCGATGACAAGGGGCTCCTGATCGGCGCTCGCTTCGTGCAGGGCGTGGGCGGCGCGATGACCTCGGCGGTCATCCTGGGGATGATCGTGACGATGTTCCAGCGCCCGTCCGAGCAGGCCAAGGCGATCGGGGTCTACAGCTTCGTGGCCGCGGCCGGCGGAGCGATCGGGCTGCTGGCCGGCGGCGTACTCACGCAGGCCATCAACTGGCACTGGATCTTCTTCGTCAACCTCCCGATCGGCGTCGCCACGGGCATCCTGAGCACCCGGCTGCTCCCGAATGACGACGGCATCGGCCTGGAGAAGGGCGCCGACGCACCCGGCGCGGTGCTGCTCGTGGCGTCGCTGATGCTCGCCGTCTACACGATCGTCGAGGCGTCGACCTACGGCTGGGGAAGCGCGCGCACACTGGGCTTCGGCGCGGTCGCGGTCGCGCTGCTGGCGGGGTTCATCGGCCGCCAGGCCACCGCCGCCAACCCGCTGATCCCGCTGCGCATCTTCCGCTCGCGGACCGTCACCGTCGCGAACCTCATGCAGGCGCTGATGGTCGCCGGCATATTCGGGATGTTCTTCCTGGGCGCGCTCTACCTCCAGCGGGTGCTCCACTACGACGCGATCGAGGTCGGCCTGGCATTCCTGCCGGTGGCGCTTGGGATCGCGGGCATGTCGCTCCGCTTCACGGCGCAGTTGATGATGCGGTTCGGCGCCAAGCCGACGCTGCTCGCCGGGCTGGCCCTCGTGGCCGCGGGCCTGGTCGTATTCCGGAGCGCACCGGTGAACGCCGCGTACGTCACCGACCTGCTGCCGGTCATGCTGCTGCTCGGTGTCGGAGCCGGACTCGTGTTCCCCTCGCTGATGACGCTCGCGATGTCGGGCGCCACGCCCGAGGACTCGGGCCTGGCCTCGGGCCTCGTCAACACGACCCAGCAGGTGGGCGGAGCGCTCGGCCTTGCCGTGCTGGCCACGCTGGCCACCACCCGCACGGGCACGCTGCAGGCCCACGGCGCCTCGGCGGCGACCGCGCTCACCGACGGCTATCACCTGGCCTTCACGATCGCCGCCGCCCTGGTGGTTGTCGCGATCGCCATCGGCCTGGCGCTGCTCCCGTCGAACCGAACCGCGGCCGTGGTCTCGCTCCCCGAGGAGGACGTGTTCCTGAAGGAAGCGGCGTAGTCATGAGTCGCGTGGCGGATTTGGGCCGTGATAGCGGCCCAAATCCGCCACACCCGCCCGCGCCTAGAATCGTCCGCGCATGGACGACGAGCAGATCGCCTTTGACGAACGCGGGCTGGTGCCGTGCATCGTGCAGGACTGGCGCAGCGGCGAGGTGCTCACGCTCGCCTACATGAACGAGGAGGCGTTGAAGCGCACCCGGGAGACCGGGGAGATGCACTTCTACAGCCGCTCTCGGCAGACCCTGTGGCACAAGGGCGAGACCTCGGGCAACACCCAGGCGGTCAAGGCGATCCGCTACGACTGCGACGCCGACGCGTTGCTGGCGCTGGTTGAGCCGGCCGGCCCGGCGTGCCACACGGGCGAGCGCACCTGCTTTCACCGGGGCGAGTTGACGCCCACGGCGCCCCATGAGTCGTTGCCCACACTGGAGCGAACCATCGCCGATCGGGCGGCGACCCGGCCGGAGAGCTCCTACACGACGAAGCTGCTCGACGATCCAGCCCTGGCCGGCGCGAAGGTCCAGGAGGAGGCCGAGGAGGTGGTGCGGGCGGCGCGCGAGGAGTCCGACCAGCGCGTCGCCGAGGAGGCGGCCGACGTCATCTACCACCTCGCGGTCCTGCTTCGGGGGCGAGGGCTGTCACTGGTCGACGCGGAGCGCGTGCTCGATGGCCGTCGCGCCGAGCGCTGACAGCACCGCGGGGGGGATCACCCCGTCGCTGGCCGACGCCCGGGCGCTGGCCGCCGAGTTCAACGTCATCCCGGTCCGCGAGACGTTCATCGACGACTGCCAGACGCCGGTCTCCGCCTTCCTGAAGCTCCGGGATGAGGACCCCGCCCGCCCCCCGTCGTTCCTGCTCGAGTCGGCCGACCAGGGACGCGTCGGGCGCTACTCGTTCATCGGTATCCGGCCCCGCAAGGTGCTGCGCTGGTCGCTGGGCGACGGGGGCGATCCGTACGAACTGGCGAGCGCCGAGCTGAAGCGCGTTCGACCCGCACCCGTCCCCGACCTGCCTCCGTTCGCCGGCGGCGCCGTCGGGCTGTTCGCCTACGACCTGGTCCGCACGGTCGAGCCGCTCGGCCCTCCCAACCCCGATCCGATCGGGGTTCCCGACCTGGCCCTGATGCTGACCGACGCGCTGGTCGCCTTCGACCACCTCAAGCACACGGTCACCGTGATCGCCAACGCCTACGCCGAGCCCGATCAGGACCTCGAGGCGTCCTACGCGCAGGCGCGCGAGACGATCGCCGAGATCCGCTGGCGATTGGCCGGCCCGGTGCCGCGCTCGCCCAAACCGCCCAGCCCCACGCGCACCGTCCCCGCGCTGGAGGCCAACATGACCCGCGAGCAGTTCGAAGCCAATGTGGCGCGGATCATCGAATACATCTACGCCGGCGACGCCTTCCAGGTCGTGCCGTCCCAGCGCTGGTCGGGGCCGGTGGGCGTCGAGGCGTTCTCGATCTACCGCGGCCTGCGCGCGGTCAACCCGAGTCCGTACATGTACTTCCTGGACTTCGGCGACTTCGAGATCGCCGGGGCCAGCCCGGAGCCGCTGATCACGGTGGCCGGCCGGCGGGTGTCGACGCGGCCGATTGCCGGCACACGCCCCCGGGGCCAGAACGCCGAGGAGGACCGCCGGATCGCCGAAGAGCTTCTGGCCGACCCCAAGGAGCGCGCCGAGCACGTGATGCTGGTCGACCTCGGCCGCAACGACCTCGGCCGGGTCTGCGCGTACGGCAGCGTCGAGGTCGAGGACTTCATGGCGATCGAGAACTACAGCCACGTCATGCACATCGTCTCGAGCGTGACCGGCGAGCTCCGCGACGGCGTCGGTGCGCTCGACGCGCTGCGCTCGGTGCTTCCGGCCGGCACGCTCTCGGGCGCGCCCAAGGTGCGCGCGATGCAGATCATCGACGAGCTGGAGCCGGTCAAGCGGGGCGGCTACGGCGGCGCGATCGGCTACGCCAGCTACACCGGCGATCTCGACACCTGCATCCACATCCGCACCGTGGTCATCAAGGACGGCGTCGCGCACGTGCAGGCCGGCGGCGGGACGGTGGCCGACGCCAAGCCCGAGCTCGAGTTCCGGGAGTCCGAGGCCAAGGCGCGCGGGGTGCTCAAAGCGATCGAGCTCGCCGCCGCGCAGCCCGAATGGCCGTAGTCCCGGCGCGGCTGGTCGCGGCCACGCGCGAGCAGATGGCCGCGCGAGCCGGGATGCTCGAGCGCGGCGCGACCCACGTCGGGTGGAAGCTCGGGATGGGCGACCGCGAGGCTATCGACGGTCACCTCGCCGTCGGGTTTCTGACCTCGGCGACGGTTCTCGATCCCGGCTCCAGCTTCGATGCTCCCCCGGGCGCGGATCTCCACCTCGACGTGGAGGCCTACGTCGAGCTGGCCGCGGGCCATCCGGACGCGATCGGCGGCTACGGCGTCGCGCTCGAGATCGTCGACCTGACCCCGCGCCCGGGCGAGCCCGACTCGATCGTGGCCACGAACATCTTTCACCTCGCGGTCAGCTTTGCCCCGACCGCTGCCGCCGAGCCGCGGGGCGCCGAGCTCGGAGTCCTGGTGAACGGCACGCTCGGCCAGGCCGGCCGCTGGCCGCATGACCTCGGCGACCGTCTGCGCGGCGCCGCCGACGTGCTTGAGGCGGTCGGCCTCGGGTTGCGCGCCGGAGACCGGATCATCACCGGCTCGATCGTGCAGGTTCCGATCGCCCCCGGCGAGAGCGTCGCCGCCGTGATCGGCGAGGATGAGCTGCTCACCCTTCAGATCGCCTGAAAGGAGCATCCCGTGGAGTACGAGCAGATAACCACCGAGCTGAGCGACCACGTCTTCACGATCACCCTCAACCGCCCGGATCGGCTGAACGCCTGGACGCAGACGATGTTCAGCGAGCTGATGCAGGCCTTCGACCGCGCCGACGCCGACGACGAGGTGCGGGCGGTGATCGTCACGGGCGCGGGCCGCGGGTTCTGCGCCGGCGCGGACCTCGAGCGCGGCGGCGAGACGTTCACCAAGCGCGATCATCCGGACGCCGACACGATCCCCCGCGACAGCGGCGGCCGGCTGACCCTGCGGATTTTCGATCTGACCAAGCCGGTGATCGCCGCGATCAACGGGCCGGCGGTGGGCATCGGCGCCACGATGACGCTGCCCATGGACGTGCGCATCGCCGCCGAGGACGCCAGGATCGGGTTCGTGTTCGTGCGGCGCGGGATCGTGCCGGAGGCCTGCTCGAGCTGGTTCCTGCCGCGTGTGGTCGGGATCAGCCGGGCGATGGAGTGGGTGGCCACCGGGCGGGTGTTCGACGCCCGGGAGGCGCTCGAGGGCGGCCTGGTCCGCAGCCTGCACCCCAAGGAGACGCTGCTGGAGGCCGCCGGCACGCTGGCGCGCGAGATCGCCGAGAACGCCGCGCCGGTGTCCGTTGCGCTGGCTCGGCGGATGATGTGGCGCATGCTCGGCGCCGAGCATCCGATGCTCGCCCACCGCGCCGACTCGCGCGGGATGCTCTACCGGGGGCGCTCGGCCGACGCCGCCGAGGGCATTGCGGCGTTCCTCGAGAAGCGCTCGGCGGTCTTCCCGGACAAGGTCTCGGGCGGATTACCCGACGTCATGCCCGGGTGGAGCGCCCCCGAGTTCGGCTGAGCGACACCAGCGGCTCGTCTACCGTACGGCCAGCATGCGGGTCCTCGTACTCGACAACTACGACAGCTTCACCTACAACCTCGTCCAGTACCTGGGCGAGCTCGGCGCGGACCTAGAGGTGGTCCGTAACGACCACGCGTCGGTCGACGAGCTGCTGGTCCGCGGCTATGACCGGGTGGTCGTCTCGCCCGGTCCGTGCACACCCAACGAGGCCGGCATCTCGCTGGAGGCCGTGCGGCGGTTTCCGGAAGCCAAGGTCCCAACGCTCGGGGTGTGCCTCGGCCACCAGGCGCTGGTCCAGGCGTGGGGTGGGCGGGTCGTGCAGCACGAGCCCGTCCACGGCAAGACCACGGTGATCGACCACGACGCCCGGACGATCTTCACCGGCCTGCGCCGGCCGCTCGAGGTCGGTCGCTACCACTCGCTGGTCGTCGATCCGGACCTGCCGGAGTGCTTCGAGGCGAGCGCCCACGGGGGCGAGGTGGTGATGGCGGTGCGCCACCGCGAGCTCCCCGCCGAGGGCGTGCAGTTTCACCCCGAGTCGGTGCTCACCGAGCAGGGCCGGGAGCTGCTGGCCAACTTCCTGGCCCGGACACCATGACCGGCGGCGGCGACCTGCTCACCCGGGCCATCGACACCCTGGCCGGCGGCCACGACCTCGGGCTCGAGGACACCGCCGCGGTGCTGCACGAGATCATGGCCGGCAACGCGACCGAGATCCAGATCGCGGCGTTCCTGATCGCCCTGCGCACCAAGGGCGAGACCGTGGAGGAGCTGGCCGGGCTGGCCCGGACCATGCGCGCGATGGCCGCGCGGGTGGCCGTCTCAAGCGACGACCTGCTCGACACGGCCGGGACCGGGGGAGGGCGCCGCACGTTCAACGTGTCCACCACCGCGGCGTTGATCGCCGCGGGCGCCGGCTGCACGGTGGCCAAGCACGGCAACCGCTCGGCCACCGGGCTATCGGGCTCGGCCGACGTGCTCGAGGCGCTCGGCGCGCGCATCGACCTGGGGCCGCGCGAGGTGGCCCGCTGCATCGACGACGTCGGCTTCGGCTTCATGTTCGCGCCCGCGCATCATCAGGCCACCCGGTACGTGATCCCGGTTCGCCGCGAGCTTGCCGTGCGGACGATCTTCAACTTCCTGGGCCCGCTGACCAATCCGGCCGGCGCCAGCCGCCAGCTGATCGGGGTATCGGACCCGGCCTACCTGGAGACGATGGCCGGGGCACTCAGCCTGCTCGGGACCAAGCACGCCCTGCTCGTCTCCAGCAAGGACGGGCTCGACGAGCTCAGCATCTCGGCGCCGACCCGGGTCGTCGAGGTGATCGGCTCCGAGCTGCGGGGCTACGCGGTTACCCCGGCCGAGGTCGGGCTGGCACAGGCCCCGCCCGAGGAGATCCCCGGCGGCGACCCGGCCCAGAATGCGGACACCGCGCGCTCGATCTTCGCCGGCCAGCCCGGCGCGGCGCGGGACCTGGCCGTGCTCAACGCCGGCGCCGCGATCTACGCCGGCGGTGGTGCGGACACGCTCGAGGCCGGCGTGCGGGCGGCCGAGCGGGCGATCGACGACGGTGCCGCGGCGGCGGCGCTCGAGCGATTCGTCCGGCGAACTCGCGAACTCGCCCCGGTCAGGCCATGAACCGGCTCGAGCCGATCGTGGCCGCCGCGCGCGAGGAGGTCGCGCGACGCATCCAGGCCACGCCCCCGTCGGCGCTCGAGCGCGAGGTGGCCGCTCGGGCCGAGACCGAGGAGCCGGTGCGCCCGTTCCACGAAGCGCTGGCCCGGCCCGGCCTGTCGGTGATCGCCGAGCACAAGCGCCGCTCGCCGTCGGCGGGCCCGATCCGGGAGGACCTGGCGCTGGGGGAGGTCCTGGGCGCCTACGAGCGGGGCGGCGCGGCTGCCGTCTCGATCCTCACCGAGGGCCCGAGCTTCGGCGGCTCGCTCGAGGACCTGCGGGCCGCCCGCCGGGCGGTCGGGCTGCCGGTGCTGCGCAAGGACTTCGTCGTCGACCCCTACCAGGTCCACGAGTCGTTCGCGGCGGGCGCCGACGCGATCCTGCTGATCGTGGCGGCACTGTCGCGGGCCACGCTCGCCTCGCTGCACGCGGCCGCGTCCGAGCTGGGGATGAGCGTGCTGGTCGAGGTCCACGACGAGCCCGAGCTGGAGGTCGCGCTCGAGCTCGGCGCGGCGATCATCGGGATCAACAACCGCGACCTGAAGACGCTCCAGGTCGACACCCGCCGCACCTTTGAGTTGCTCCCGCGGATCCGGATCCCCGCCCATCCGCGCTCGGTGGTGATCTCCGAGTCCGGATTCAGCCGGCCCGAGCAGATGGAAGAGCTGGCCGCAGCCGGCGTGGACGGCGTGCTGATCGGCGAGGCGCTGATGCGCTCGGCCGACGTCGAAGCCGCCTGCCGCGCCCTGACCCGGCGCTGAGCCGCCCTACGATTGTTCACGTGACCAGGATCAAGTTCTGCGGGCTGACCCGCCTGGACGACGCCGAGCTGGCCGTCGCGTCGGGCGCGTGGGCGATCGGCCTGATTTTCTGGCCGCGCTCACCGCGCCGCTGCAAGCTCGACGCCGCGGTCGAAATCGCCGCCGCGCTCAAGCGGCGGGTCGAGGTGGCCGGCGTGTTCGTCAACGCCACCCTCGACCACGTCGCCGCCACGGCCGACGCGGTCGGCCTGACCATGCTCCAGCTCCACGGCGACGAGGGCCCCGCGTACTGCGCGGAAGCGGCGCGGCGGACCGGAGCCAAGGTGATCAAGGCGGCCCGCGTACGGAGTCGCGCCGACGTTCAGGCGCTCTCGCCCTTCCACACCGACTTTCATCTCCTCGACGGCTACACGGCAGGCGTTCCCGGCGGGACCGGCGAGACGTTCGCCTGGGAGATCGCGCAGACCCATCGCGGCAAGGTCCCGCTGATCCTGTCGGGTGGGCTGACCGCCGAGAACGTGACCGAGGCGATCGCCACCGTGCACCCGTTCGCGGTCGATGTGGCCAGCGGGGTGGAGCGCCACCCAGGCGTCAAGGATCCCGACAAGCTGCGCGCGTTCGCGGCAGCGGTGCGGGCCACCGATCCGGTGGCCCAGCCCACGGGGGCGATCGGGCGATGAGCACGGTCGAGCATCGCTTCGGGCCCTACGGCGGCCAGTACGTGCCCGAAACGCTGATGCCGGCGCTCGATGAGCTCGAGGCGGCGTGGAGCTCGGCGCGCGAGGATCCCGAGTTCCAGGCCGAGCTCGGGCGGCTGCTGCGCGATTACGTGGGGCGCCCGTCGCCGCTGTATGAGGCCTCGCGTCTCAGCGAGCACGCCGGCCATCCGATCTACCTCAAGCGCGAGGACCTCAACCACACCGGCGCGCACAAGATCAACAACGCGATCGGGCAGGCACTCGTGGCCAAGCGCATGGGCAAACGGCGGATCATCGCCGAGACCGGCGCCGGCCAGCACGGCGTGGCCACCGCCACCGCGTGCGCTCTGCTCGAGCTCGAATGCGTCGTGTACATGGGCACCGAGGACATGCGCCGGCAAAAGCCCAACGTCGAGCGGATGGGGCTGCTCGGCGCGTGGGTCGAACCCGTCGAGGCGGGGGCGCGCACGCTCAAGGAGGCGGTCTCGGCGGCGATCCGCGACTGGGTGACCAACGTCGACACAACGCACTACATCATCGGCTCGTGCGTGGGACCGGCGCCGTACCCGGCGATGGTCCGCGACCTCCAGCGGGTGATCGGCGACGAGGCACGGGCCCAGGTGCTTGAGCAGGCCGGACGCCTGCCCGATCGGGTGATCGCCTGCGTGGGTGGCGGCTCGAACTCGATCGGCGTGTTCAAGCCGTTCGTGGACGACCCGGAGGTCAGGCTGATCGGCGTGGAGGCGGCGGGCGAGGGGATCGATACCGGCCGGCACGGCGCCCCCCTGACCGTGGCCGGCCTGCCCGGGGTTCTCCACGGCGCCTA
This sequence comes from Solirubrobacterales bacterium, assembly GCA_019241635.1. Classification (GTDB taxonomy): domain Bacteria; phylum Actinomycetota; class Thermoleophilia; order Solirubrobacterales; family Solirubrobacteraceae; genus Palsa-465. Next base: position 6,851 of record JAFAWR010000281.1, on the reverse strand, counting down.
CTCGGCGATCATGCAGGACGAGGTCGGGCAGATCCTCGAGGCGCACTCGATCTCGGCCGGCCTCGACTACCCGGGCACGGGTCCCGAGCACGCCTGGCTCAGAGACAGCGGCCGGGCCCGCTACGTGGCCATCACCGACCGCGAGGCGCTCGAGGCGTTCGCGACGACCGCCCGCCTCGAGGGCATCATCCCCGCGCTCGAGAGTGCCCACGCGATCGCCTGGGCGATCGCCAACGGGCCGAGCGAGCTCGATCTGATCTGCCTGTCCGGGCGGGGCGACAAGGACCTGGCCGAGGCGCTCGACCATCTCGGACGGCTGTCCGGGCTCGGGTCCGGGCCCGAAGCCCGATGACCGGCATCGAGCGGATCGCCGAGGCCTTCGAGTCCGCCCGGGCCAGCGGCCGGCGAGCGGCGCTCATGCCGTACCTGATGGGCGGCTACCCGGACCTCGAGACGTCCCGGCGGATCGGCATCGAGTACGCGCTCGGCGGCGCCGATCTGGTCGAGCTCGGCGTCCCGTTCTCCGACCCGCTGGCCGATGGTCCGGTGATCCATGCCGCCGGTACCGCTGCGCTCCGTGCCGGAGTCCGTCTGCCCGACGTGCTGAGCGAGGTGGTCCGCCCGGTCGCGGAGCACGTGCCGGTGGTGGTCATGTGCTACGCCAATCCGATCGTGGCCCGCGGAGTTGAGCGCTTCGCGGATGCTCTGGTCGAGCATGGCGCCAGCGGCCTGATCGTTCCGGACCTCCCGCTCGAGGAAGCGCCCGCCGCGTTGCGCGCGTGCGACGAGCGCGGGCTGGCCCTGGTTCCGCTGGTGGCGCCGACCACGCCCGATGCGCGGCTCGCTCGGATCGGTGCGCAGGCGCGCGGCTTCATCTACACGGTGTCGTTGACCGGCACGACCGGCGAGCGCACGGGGGCCCTGCAGGACGGCCTCGCCGGGGTGCTCTCGCGCGCCGCGGCGTGCACCACGGTGCCCGTGGCGGTCGGGTTCGGCATCTCGACCCCCGAGCAGGCGGCGGCGGCCGCCGCCGCGGGGGCCGACGGGGTCATCGTCGGCAGCCGGCTGGTGCGGGCGGCCGGCGAGGGTGCGCCAGGCGAGGACCCGGTCCCCGCGGTCGGCGCGCTGGTGCGCGCGCTGGCGTCCGGGCTGGCGGGGACCCCGGTCGGTTAGCATCCGTTTCCGATGGGTCTGATCCTGACCGCCACCGCCGGGCTGTGCCTGTGGATCATCCTGTGGTCGCTCAACATCAGCGGCCTGGATTCGATCCTGATCGCCGTCGTGATGGTGGTGATCGCCGTCGGCGTCCGGCAGCTGTTGCCGTTCCTGCCGGGCCGGCGGGAATAGACCGGGTCCGGACGTGCCAGGCCGGGTGCTTGCACGCCGACGGATGGTCTGTGCGTGGGCTCTGCTCGCCGTGGGCGTTGCCGGCTGCACGTCGAGCAGCTCGGGCAGCTCCGCGGTGACGGTGTCCGGGAAGACGCTCACGATCTATCTGAGCGACGCGAGGACCAGCCAGCCGCAGGTGGCCGCCGACGTCGTCTCGGCCGAGCAGCTGGCCTTCCGCCAGGGCTCGTCGCAGGTGGGCAGCTTCACCGTGCAGGTGAAGGTTTTGCATGGCCTGATCTCCGACCAGGCGCGCACGGCCATTCAGGACCAGTCGGCGATCGCCTATCTGGGCGAGGTGGTTCCCCATACCTCGTTCGCGTCACTCGGGATCACCAACGCGCTCGATCTGCTCCAGGTCAGCCCGACCGATAACGCGGTCGAGCTGACCCAGGCAACCCCCGCGGTGTCGGGGGCGCCGGGCAGCTACTACGAGTCGCAGAGCACGTACGGCCAGACGTTCGTGCGCGTCGTGCCGACCAGCGCGCTCGAGGCCAAGGCCCAGGTTCAGGAGATGCGGGCGTTGGGTGTCACCAAGCTGTACGTGGGCGACGACGGGCTGCCCTACGGAGCGGCGATGGCCAACGTGATCAAGAGCGACGTGGGCGGCACGATCAGCGTGGTGGGCAGTCTGAGCGCCGCCGACGGCGCGTTCTACGGAACCAGCTCGCCGGCCAGCGCCGGGCGCTTCTTCCATGACGCCACGTCCTCGAATCCGCAGATCAAGCTATTCGGCCCCTCGGCCCTGGCCGACCCGTCGATCGCGGGCCGGCTTGCCGGCATCAACCATCTGTACCTGTCCGCGCCCGGGTTCCTCAAGGCTGACCTGCCCCCAGCCGCTGTGACGTTCGTCTCCCAGTTCACCTCGGCCTACGGCCACGCCCCGGAACCGCAGGCGATCTTCGGCTACGAGGCCATGTCCGCGGTAATGGCCGTCTTGCGAGAGGCCGGCGCCCAGGCGAACAACCGCGCGACGGTCGTGCACGATTTCCTATCGATCAAGAACCGCCAGTCCGTCCTCGGCACCTACTCGATGAGCCCGAGCGGTGACACGAGCATCGCGCCGTTTGTGTTCAGCCGTGTGGACCAGGGCAAGCTGGTGCCGTTCGCGCAAGTTCAGGGGTGAAACGGGCGACGAGTCCCAAGGGGGTGGTGGTCTGGGCGCGGCTCACGATGGCCATCCTCGCGGCGCTGATCGTGCTGGCCGCGCTCGCCGGCTGCGGGACCAAGGACACCGCGGGTGCTCAGATCCGCGGCAGGACCCTCACGATCTACACGAGCGTGCCGCTGCGCGGACTCTCCCGGGTCAGCGGTATGGCCGTGGTGTCCGGCGCGCAGCTCGCCCTCGCGCAGGCGCATGGCCGCGTCGGCAAGTACCGGATCGCGCTCAAGGTGCTCGACGACGCCACCGTCCAGCGCGGGGGCTGGGACCCCGGGCAGACCACGATCAACGCCCGGGTCGCGGTACTCGATCCGACGACGATCGCCTATCTGGGCGAGCTGAACTCGGGGGCGAGCGCGGTGTCGATCCCTCCGCTCAACCGCGCCGGAATCCCCCAGGTGAGTCCGACCAGCACAGCGGTCGGGCTGACCGCGGCATCACCGAGCGCGTTCCCGGGCGAGCCGCAGAAGTACTACCCGAGTGGCGTGCGGACGTTCGCACGCGTGGTGCCCAACGACACGGTCCAGGCGATCGCCCAGGTGCGGATCCAGCAGGGGATGGGATGCCGGAGCACCTATGTCCTTGACGACGGCGAGGTCGACGGCGCGGACGCCGCCCGGAGCTTCGAGCTCGCCGCCGAAACCGCCCATCTGCGCCTGGTGGGCAACCAGGCGTTCCCGCGCAACGCCACCAGCTACGCGGCACTCGCCTCCGGAGTGGCCCAGCTCCAGCCCGACTGCGTGCTGATCAGCGCCGACACCGAGTCGGGCGCGGTGGCGCTGACCACGCAGCTGGCCGAGGCGATGCCCGACGTGAAGATCTTCGGGTCGGCCGGCCTGGCCGAGAGCACCTTCACCGATCCCGCGCAGGGGGGGATCCCCGAGTCGATCGACTCTCGCGTCGTGCTCACCGCGCCGACCCTCGGCCCGAGCCTGTACCCCGCTTCCGCTCGCGCGTTCACCGTCGCCTACCAGCGGCGCTACGGCGCGGTCGAGCCGGACTCGATCTTCGGCTACGAGGCGATGAGCCTGCTCCTGAGCGCGATCGATCGCGGCACCGATCGCGGCACCAAGCCGGCGTTGCGCTCGGCCGTCCGGACCGCGCTGTTCGCCACCCGCGATCGCCGCAGCGTGCTCGGCACCTACAGCCTGGACGGCAACGGCGACACCACGCTGCGCCGCTATGGGGTCTACGCGATCGCCGCCGGCCAGTTGACCTTCTGGCAGGCGATCACCGCCTGAGTTCATCGACCGGGCTACGCGGCTCGGCGCCGGCGCGGCCCATGGCGGCCGGGCTGCCGCTTGGCGCCGAGCAGGCGCTGATCGGCGGCCTGCAGCAGGGCCTCCGGGGTGCCGCCGTCCTGCGGGAACACGGCTGCGCCGGCGCTCGCTCCGAGCGCATCGACGCCGGCCACCACCCGCGCCACCGCGGCCTCCACGCGCGCCACCAGCCGCCGCGCGCCGGCTTCGTCGGTCTCCGGCGCGAGTACGCAGAACTCGTCGCCGCCGACCCGGGCGACCGTGTCCTGGTCGCGGACGGCCCGGGCCAGGGCGCCGGCCACCTCGCGCAGCAGGTCGTCCCCGGCCGGATGGCCGAAGCGGTCGTTGAGCAGCTTGAAGCCGTCGAGGTCGAGCATCAGCACGGTGAAGCTGTGGCAGGTGCGCCCGTGCCGGGCGATCTCGTAGCTGATGCGCTCGAGCAGCGCCCGCCGGTTGGCCAGGCCGGTCAGCGGATCGCTCAGCGCCGAGGCGCGGAGCGCGTCCCGCTCGCGCTCGAGCCGCTCCCGGACGGCGAGCAGGATGGCCAGGCTGGCCGCCGGCACGAGCACGAGCAACGCCACGGACGGCGACGATGTCCCAGGGGTGGCCGGCCTCGCGGCCTGCTCGGTGGCGATCGCGGCGCCGGCTACGACGGCTCCGCTCAGTGCCCCGACGAGCCGCCCGCGAGCGCTGCCGGCGGCCAGGAGCGACGCGGGGACCGCCGCCCAGAACGCATCGCCTCCCCCGGCCAGCGCCACCAGGCCAGCGGTGGCCGCGCCGATCAGGAGCGTGAGCACGGCCGACCGGCGGGCGGCGAGCACGGCCAGGCGCCGCTGGGCGCGGTCGGACTTCGCCTGCCCCCGGAGGCGTGGATGCGGTGCGGGACGCACGCGCACGGAGTCTCGCGGGCCGACCGGACGGTTAGCACCCCGGGCCCTCGTCCGCCGCCGCGGCTCAGCGGACCGCGCCGAACTGCTCAGCGGACCGCGCCGAACTCCTCGGTCGAGCCGAACCCGACCTCGGCGCCCGCCTCGGCCGTCCCGGACGCCCGCGCCTCCCGTGCGACCGCCGCGGCCACCGCCGGTGCCACGTCGCGGTTGAACACCGAGGGAATGATGTAGTCCTCGCGCTGCTCGTCGTCGGTCACGATCTCGGCGATGGCCCGCGCGGCCGCGGTCTTCATCGACTCGGTGATCGCGGTGGCGCGGACGTCGAGGGCCCCGCGGAACATGCCCGGGAAGCACAGCACGTTGTTGATCTGGTTCGGGTAGTCCGAACGGCCGGTGGCCAGGATCCGCGTGTAACGGAGCGCCTCCTCGGGCGAGACCTCAGGGTCCGGATTGGCCAGCGCGAACACGATCGGATCGGGATTCATCCGCCGAAGCGCCTCGGCCGCGAGGATCCGCGCGCCCGAGACGCCGATCAGCAGGTCCGTCCCCTCGATCACCTCGGCCACGGTGCCGGACCGCCGTTCGAGCCCCGGGGCCAGCGCCCGCTTGACCGCGGTCATCGTGCCGTCCAGATAGTCCTCGCGGTCGACGGTCACCGCCCCCCGCGAATCGCAGGCGATGATGTGGCGGGCGCCCGCCTCGCGCAGGATCTTGGTCACCGCCACGCCGGCCGCGCCCAGCCCGACGATCACGATCTGCAGCTTGTCGAGACGCCGGCCGGTCAGGCGCATCGCACCCAGCAGCGCGGCCAGCACGACCACCGCGGTTCCGTGCTGGTCGTCGTGGAACACCGGGATGTCGAGGTCGGCCTTCAGCCGGTCCTCTATCTCGAAGCATCGGGGTGCCGAGATGTCCTCGAGGTTCACGCCCCCGAACCCGGGGGCGATCGCCTTCACCACGGCCACGATCTCGTCCGGGTCGCGGGTGTCCAGGCACACCGGGAAGGCGTCGACGCCGGCGAACTCCTTGAACAGCATGGCCTTGCCCTCCATCACGGGCATGGCCGCCCGCGGGCCGATGTCGCCCAGGCCGAGCACCGCGGTGCCGTCCGAGACGACCGCCACGGTGTTGCGTTTGATCGTGTACTGGAAGGCCTTGTCGGGGTCCTCGGCGATCGCCCGGCAGACCCGCGCCACGCCGGGCGTGTACGCCATCGACAGGTCATCGCGGGTGCGCAGGGGACTCTTGTTCCGGATCTCGATCTTGCCCCCGATATGCAACAAGAACGTCCGGTCCGTCGTGTCGAGGACACGAGCGCCAGAAACCGCGTTGACCGCGTCGGTCAGCCGTGGCCAATCGGAGGCGTCGCCGGTCTCGACCGTGATGTCGCGGATCGTGTGCTCGCGCTCGACCTGCACCAGGTCGACGGCCCCGATCGTGCCGCCGACCTCGCCGATCGCGCTGGCCACGCGGCCGAGCATGCCGGGGCGATGCTCGATCTCTACGCGCATGGTCAGGCTGTACTGGGCACTCGGTGTTGCGGCCACGCGGCGAGATAGCCTGACATAAATGGCTGCTACAGCGACACCGGACGAGCTTTTTCTGATCGACGGCAACAGCCTCGCCTACCGGGCGTTCTTCGCGCTGCCCGAGTCGATCGCCACGTCGACCGGGGTGCCCACGAACGCGATCTTCGGGTTCGCCTCGATGCTGGTCAAGATCCTCACCGACTACGGCCCCAAGGCGACCGTGGTGGTGTGGGACGCCGGCGACACCGGCCGCAAGGCGGTTTACGCCGAGTACAAGGCGCAGCGCGCGACCCGCCCGGATCTGCTCAAGGAGCAGTGGCCGCACCTGGAGCCGCTGGTCGACGCTTTCGGCTATCGCAACCTGCGCGTCCAGGGGTTCGAGGCCGATGACGTGATCGCGTCGATCGTGGAGAAGGCGCGCACGGCCGAGCCGCCAATTCCGGTGATGGTGGTGACCGGCGACCGCGACGCCTACCAGTTGGTCGACGACGGCGTGGTGAAGATCATGACCACCTCGCGCGGGATCACCGACACGCGCGTGTACGACCGCCAGGGCGTGATCGACCGCTACGGGATCCCCCCCGAGCTGATCCCCGACTTCATCGGGCTGAAGGGCGACACCAGC
>JAFAWR010000149.1 GCA_019241635.1 Solirubrobacterales bacterium | reverse complement strand
GTGTTCACCGGCCACTTCTACGGCCATCTGCAGGGCGACGCGCGCGCCGGGTTTTTGGCCCAGGCGCGACGGCTCGCTCCCGAGCTGGTGGTCGTCGACTCGGCTGCTCGCCCTGATCACGAACGCGAGGAGCGCCAGACGCGCGTCCTCAACGACGGCTCGCGTTACGAGGTCTACAAGCGCTACTTCGACCCCGACGAGCTCGCGGCGGAGCTCGGCCATGGGAGCGTGCTGCACGCAAGCGACTGGTTCGTGATGGTCGCAGCCGGCGCCGGAATCGGCACAACCGACTAAGCTCGCACAGCGGTCATGCCTCCGTCCACTCGATTGGCCTCGATCGCCTGCGCCTGTGCGGGGGTGATCGCACTGTTCGCCCCTGCGCCCGCCGGCGCCACGCGCCTGGGTCCGTCGCCGACGCTGCCGCGTACGGCCCGCCTCGCCGGAACGGTCGCGGCCGACACTCCGCTGCACGTGACGGTCACTCTGCAACCTCGCGATCCGGCGGCGCTCGAGGCCTTCGCCACCGCGGTGTCCACGCCGGGCACGCCCGAGTACCGCGACTACATCACGCCCGCGCAGTTCGCCGAACGCTTCGGCGCGGCGCCGGACGCGATCGCGGCGGTCGAGACATCGCTGAGGGCCCACGGCCTGACCCCGGGCACGCCCAGTCCGAACGCGCTCTCGATCCCGGTCAGCACCACGGCCGGGGCAGCCGCTCGGGCGTTCGACGTGTCGTTCGCGCACGTGACCCTCCAGAACGGGGCCTCCGCGGTCGTCAACCAGCAGGCGCCCGCACTCGACCCGTCGGTCGCCTCCGACGTGCAGGCGATCCTCGGGCTGGACACGCTCCAGGCCGCGCAGCCGCTCCTGGTCCGGTCGCACACGGCCGCCGCGGCACCGGCCGCCCGGCCGCACGTGGTCACCGGCGGGCCCCAACCGTGCCCGGCGACCCGCTCAGCCACCACCCAGGGCGGGTTCACGGCCGACGAGATCGCCTCGGCCTACGGACTGTCCGGGCTGTACACGTCGGGCGGCCCCGGGGGCGCGGCCGACCTCGGCGCCGGGCAGACCGTCGCCGTGCTCGAGCTCGAGCCCTACGACCCGAACGACATCGCCGCCTACGAGCAGTGCTACGGCGTGAACGCGCTGATCGCGAATGTCCCGGTCGACAACGGCTCGGGCACCGGCGAGGGCACGGGCGAGGCGGCGCTCGACATCGAGAACGTGATCGGGCTCGCGCCCAAGGCGAACGTCGCGGTCTACGAGGGACCGAACTCGGGATCGGGTCCCTACGACACGTTCAGCCGGATCATCGGCGACCGCGTCGCGCAGGTGGTCACCGCGTCCTGGGGGCAGTGCGAGTTCATCAACGGCCAGAGCCAATCGCAGGCCGAGAACACCCTGTTCGAAGAGGCCGCGGCCCAGGGCCAGTCGATCTTCTCCGCCTCGGGCGATGACGGCGCCGAGGACTGCTTTCCCGACAACCCCACCGCGCAGGTCGACGACCCGGCCAGCCAGCCGTTCGTGACCGGCGTGGGCGGCACACGGGTGAACGCGCTCGGCCCGCGGCCTACCGAGAGCGTGTGGAACGACGGTACGACGACCGGCGCCAGCGGCGGGGGGATCTCGACCTTCTGGAAGATGCCGTCCTATCAGGCCGCCGCGCCCGCCTCGTTGCACGTGGTCAACTCCGGCTCATCCGGCTCACCCTGCGGAGCCGGCTCGGGCTATTGCCGCGAGGTGCCCGACGTCTCCGCCGACGCCTCCCCGTCGACCGGCTACGTCATCTACTGGAACGGGAGCAACGGCGCCGGTGGCACCGCACCGGTGGGCTGGCAGGTGGTGGGCGGGACGAGCGGCGCCGCACCCACCTGGGCGGCGCTGATCGCGCTGGCCAATGCCTCGAGCGCCTGCAGGGGGACATCGGTCGGGTTCGCCAACCCGGCGCTGTACAACGCCGCGGGCGCCGCCTACGCCGCCGACTTCAACGACACGACCGCGGGCAACAACGACATGACCGGGACGAACCTGGGCCAGTTCGCGGCGGGCCCGGGGTACGACATGGCCAGCGGGCTGGGAACGCCCAACGGCTCGGCGCTGGCCGGCTCGCTATGCACCGACGCGATCGCGCTGGCCAACCCGGGCGCGCAGCGCTCCACGTTGCACGCTCCGGTCAGCCTCCAGATCAAGGCCTCCGACACCCGTGGTGAGGGCGTCGTGTTCAGCGCCAGCGGCCTTCCCGCCGGGCTCTCGATCAACGCCTCGACCGGCAAGATCAGCGGCAGCCCACGGCATATCGGGACCTCCACGGTGACCGTCAGCGCATCGGACGCCACCGGGACGACGTCGCGCACCTCGTTCGCCTGGACGATCCAGACCAACCCGACTCTCTCGCGGCTGTCGCTCTCGGGGGTTGGAGCCGCCCGGCCCAAGCTCTCGTTCACGCTGACCGCCGGGCGCGATGCGCCCAAGCTGAAGACCGTCACGCTGACCCTGCCCCGCGGTCTGCGCTTCACCCGCTCGCGCGCGAAGGTCACGGTCACCGGCGTCGGCGGCCGGCGCATCCGCTACAGCGTCTCGCTCCAGCACGGCACGCTAGTGCTCAAGGTCAGCACGCCGGCGCTCCAACTCCACGTGACGGTCTCCTACCCGAGGCTTCAGGCGACCGGCGGCCTGGTCGCCGACGCGGCGCGCCACCGCGCCTCACGACTGTCGCTCACCGTGCGCCCGACCGACGCGCTCGCGCGCACCACCCGCTTGAGCACCAAGGTCAGGCCGCGCTCCTAGCCGGCGCGTCGGTGAAGCGCTGGGCCGCGTCGGCGAGGATCTCGATCATCGTGCCGGCCGCGGGCGCCACCCCGGCCGCCGTCACGGTGGCCGCCACCACGCGGCGCGTCGGCGGCTTGGGCGCGAGCGAGCGCACGACGACCCCCGCGTGTACGTGGGTGAGGGCCAGCCGCGGGATCAATGCGACTCCGACGCCCGAGGCCACGAGACCCTGCACGGTCTCGTAGTCGTCTGACTCGAAGGTCACCTTCGGCTCGAACCCGGCGGCCAGGCACGAGCGGACCACATGACGGGCGCACGGACTCGGCGCAGAGGTCTGCACCCAGTCCTCCTCGCGCAGGTCGGCCAGCGTGAGCGCCCGCTTGCCGGCCAGCGCGTGCTCGGCCGGGAGCGCAACCAGCATCGGATCCTCGAGCAGGAGCTGGGTGCGCAGCCGCGCGCCGGGACGCTCGCGGGTGCCGGGAAACCCGAACAGCAGCGCCAGGTCGAACTCGCCGGCGCGCAGGCGCGGAGCGATCTCCTCGGGCTCGCCCTCGGCCAGGGTCAGCGCTACATCGGGGTGGCGAGCGCGAAACCGGGCGATGGCCTGCGGCATCAGCGTGGCCCCGGCGGACGGGAACGAGGCCATGCGCAGGCGCCCGGCCCGGACGCCGAGCACGGCGGCCAGCTGGGTCTCGGCCGCCTCGATGCGGGCGAAGATCCCCTCCGCGTGCTCGACCAGGCTCGCCCCGGCCGCGGTCGCCCGAACGCCGCCGCGGTCGCGGACGATCAGCGTCGCGCCCGTCTCGGCCTCGAGCCGCGCGATCGCCTGCGAGACCGCCGATTGGGTGTATGAGAGGGCCTCGGCCGCGCCCGAGAACGAGCCGCGGCGCGCCACCTCGCACAGGACCTTGAGGCGCCCGACGTTCAGCATTAGCGCAGCTTATCAACGGCATGATCAACTTCATTAGCGCTGATACCAGGGAGATGCGATTCTCGCGCCGAATAAGGCGCCGCCGTCAGGGCGCCGCCGACAAATCTCAGGTCGGCGCTCACCCCCAACCCCCCAGGAACTGGAGGCCCGCATGGCACCCAGGGCGATCATCTCCTACGACGACACGCCGGGCGATCACGACGCACTGATGCTCGGAAGGATCTTGAGCGACGCCGGCGCATCGCTCACGCTCGCGTACGTTCGTCACACGACGCGGAACGACCACTCGCAGGAGCACGTCGAGGAGCAACAGGCCGAGATGCTCCTGGCTCGCGGCGCCAGCCGGCTGGCCGATCTCGACGTGTCGACCCGGGTCGTGGTGAGCCCGTCCACGCCCGAGGGGCTTCGACGCCTGGTGGAAGAGCAGCGCGCGGACATCATCGTGTTCGGCTCTGACTACCGGACGCCGCCCGGGCGGGTCGCGCCGCAGCACACCACGCAGAGCCTGCTCGAGTGCGGACCGGCCGCGGTGGCGATCGCCCCGGCCGAGTACTTCGGCGGGCGCGTGCACCGCATCGGCGTGCTGGCGATCCCCGGCGACGACACCACGATCGAGACCGCGCGGGCACTGGCCGACAGCTTCGGCGCCACGCTCACCCGCGACGAGCGCCAAGTCGACCTCCTCGTGGTCGGCTCGCGCCTCGAGGCGCCGATCGGCCAGGTGCTGCTCAGCGCCCAGGCGCAGAACGAGATCGAGAGCGCCAACTGCCCGGTGCTGGTCGTGCCGCGCGGCGTGTCGATCGACTTCCCGGCCGTGCTGGCCCACGCCGCGTAGGTACGCGACCACAGCCGGACGAGGCTTCCCCGGCCCCAGGGACGCCGAGCGCAGCGAGGCCCAATCAGGGCAGGATCAGGTGGCTGTCGCCGAACTCGTGCCAGAGATAGCCGGCGTCGAGCGCGGCGGCATAGGACGCGTGCAGTAGCTCGCGCCCGGCCACGGCCTCGAGCATCATCAGGTGCGAGGCCTCGGGCTCGTGCCAGCCGGTGATCATGCCGTCGACCGAACGCACGCCGCACTCGGGCGTGACCACCAGCCCGGTCCAGCCCGAGCGCGCGCAACTGCACCCGTCGGCGGCCATCGCGGACTCGAGCGCCCGCACCACAGTCGTCCCGACCGCGATCACCCGGCCACCGGCGTGGCGGGCGTCGCAGATCGTCTCGGCGGTGCGCTCGGGGACCTCGAACCACTCGGGAAACGGCGGCTCGTGGCTCTCGGGTGAGGATACTCCGGCGTGCAGCGTGATCGGCGCCACCTTCACCTCGCGAGCGACCAGGCGGCTGAGCAGCTCGCGGGTGATCGGACGGCCGGCGCTCGGCATCTCCGCGCTGCCCGGGCTGATCGCATAAACGTTCTGATACGCCTCGAGTGGCCAGGGCCGGCTGACGTGCCCGTAGCGGATCGGCTCGCCGTGGCGCTCCAGGTACTCATCGACAAGCAGCTCGCAGCACAGGCGAGCCAGCATCAGGCGCTGCCCCGAGGCGTAGGGAGCGATCAGGTCAAGACGCGCGCCGCCCCGCAGCGTGAGCTGCTCGCCGGCCGACAGTCGGGCCGGCCGGCGGCCGTCGGCGCTGCGGATCTCGACCACCCGCCAGTCGTCGCCCAGGTGGGGCGCGCGGGTGGCGAAGTGCACGCGCACCCGGCCGCCATTCTCTGCGCGGCGTGCCGGGACCGCCGCCGGGATCGTCGCCGAGACGTTGATCACCAGCACGTCGCCCGGCGCGAGCAGCTCGGGCAGCTCGGCGAACCTGCGGTGCTCGACCGAGCCGTCAGACCGGCGCGCCACGAGCAGCCGGACCCCGTCGCGGGGAAGTCCGCGCGCTTCGGGGGGCTCGTGGGCCTCGAGGTCCGGGGCGAGCTCGAAAGCCGGGACGCTCATCGCAGCGCCGGGGCCGCCGGGACCAGCTCGCGGGCCAGGTAGCGCCCGCTCGGGAGATCGCCTTCGATCAGCCTGAGCAGGCCGGGAACGCTGGCCTCGGCCGGTGGGATGTCCGAGATGTCCTCGCCAGGGAAGGCCTCCTGGTGCATCGCAGTGCGCATGTCGCCGGGATCGACCGCGTAGATCCGCAGTGCCGGGTGCTCCTCGGCGAGGATCGCGGTGAGCTGATCGAGCGCGGCCTTGGATGAGCCGTAGCCGCCCCATCCCGCGTACGGCTCGACCGCGGCGTCCGAGCTCACGTTGACGATCACGCCTCCGTCGGTCATGCGGGGCAGGGCCAGCTGGGCCAGGGCGAGCGGCGCGAGGACGTTGACCCGGTAGACGCGCTCGAGGGTGTCGAGCGGATAGCGCCCGAGTGGTGGCTGGGGACTCGGACCGAGCAGGCTGGCGTTGTTGACCAGCAGGTCGATCTCCTCGCCGGCCGCGTTGAGCAGCGCGCCGCGGTGCCAGTCGTCTGAGACGTCGCCGGGGATGGCGAGGACATCGGTGATGGACCCGAGCTCACGCGCGGCGCGCTCGAGGTCGGCGGCGCCGCGGGCGTCGAGGACCAGCGCCCAGCCGCGCTCGGCCAGGGCACGGGCGAGAGCGAGGCCGAGGCCCCGCGATGATCCGGTGATGATGGCTATGGGCATGCCAGCCACGGTAGGCCGGGGGCGGTCCCGGTTACCAGGGGCAATTGGACCTAGGACCGCTGGCCGAGCCCGTGCTGGACGGCGAGGACCGCGGCCTGCGTGCGATCGGTGACCCCGAGCTTGGCCAGCACATGCCCGACATGTGCCTTGACCGTCTTCTCGGAGATCCCGAGCTCGAGCGCGATCCGTTTGTTGGCGCGCCCCCCGGCGATCAGCTCGAGCACCTCACGCTCGCGGGCGGTCAGCTGATCGAGCGGGGTCGCGGCCGGTCGGGCGTGGGCGCTGTCCGACAGGGCGTCGACGAGCCGGGCGGCCGCGGTCGGATCGATGATCGCCTCGCCGGCCACCGCCGCGCGCACGGCCCGGGCGAGCTCGGCCGGCTGGGAGTTCTTGAGCAGATAACCGGCCGCGCCCGCCTCGAGCGCCGGGAGCAGACGATCGTCGTCGAGGAAGCTCGTGAGCACGATTACCTTGACCTTCGATGCCCGCCCGCCGCGCCGGCGGAGCTCGCGCATCGCGCTGACCCCGTCGAGCCTGGGCATGACCAGGTCCATCAGGATCACGTCGGGCTCGAGCTCGGCCGCCCGCTGCACCGCCTCCTCGCCGTCGGCCGCCTCGCCGACGATCTCGAACCCCTCCTGGAGGGTGAGGAACGCCCGCAGGCCCTCGCGGACCACGGCGTGGTCGTCGACGAGGAGGATGCGGGTCGGCTCAGGCGCCATCGCGGGCCAGCTCGACGCGCACCGTGGTGCCCTGCCCCGGGGCCGAGTGGATCCGCAGGCGCCCGTGCCGCTCGCGGGCACGCTCCTCCATCGAGGTCAGACCGAGGTGGCGGGAGCGCAGGTCGGGCGCCTGGGGATCGAAGCCGATCCCGTCGTCGGAGACCTCGATCACCAGCTTGTCCGGGTCGCCGGCCAGGCGGACCGTCACATGGTCGGCGCCCGAGTGGCGAACCGCATTGTGGAGCGCCTCGTGGGCGATGCGCAGAGCCACCAGCTCGCATTCGGCGCCGTCGCCGGCGTATGCGGAATCGATGTCCAGCGTGATGTCGGTCCCGTGCGTGCGTGCCACCATCTCGACCTCCTTGCGCAGCGTCCCGGCCAGGCCGTCTCGCTCGAGGTCGGGAGGTCGGAGGCCGAGGATCAGCGACCGGAGCTCCTCGAGGGCCTCGCCGGCCAGGTCGCGCACGCGTTCGAGCTGCGCCCGGGCGGCGACGAGGTCGCGGTCCATCTGGGTGGCGGCGGCCTCAGCGGTCAGCATCACGCTGAACAGCTTCTGGCTGACCACGTCGTGCAGCTCGAGGGCCAGGCGGTTTCGCTCGGACAGGATCGACAGCTCGCCGCTTCGCTCATACAAGCGGGCGTTGGTGATGGCGATCGAGGCGTGGGCGGCCAGCAGCTCGATCAGCGCCTGATCGTCGGCGTCGAACGTGCCGGCGTCCTGCTTCTCGGTCAGGTAGAAGGCGCCGATGATCGCGCCCTCGGGCGAGACGATCGGGACGCCGAGGAACGAGCGCATGTCGGGGTGCTGGCGGGGCCACCAGCCGCGGAACCGCGGGTCCTCGTGGATGTCGTCGGTTCGGTATGAGTTGCGTTGTTCGAGCATCGCC
>JAFAWR010000104.1 GCA_019241635.1 Solirubrobacterales bacterium | reverse complement strand
TCTTTGACGTCGAGCACCGGGGTGCCGGGCAGCGACACGTTCGTGACCGACAGCTGGGTGTAGCCCGTGCTGCGGTGCAAGGTGGCCGTGACCGTGACCGTGGTGCCGCCGAACCCGGCGGGGAGGGTCAGCGTGTAAGCGCCGGAGCCGTCCGCCGTGCCCGACCCGAAGGCCGCGCTGCCACCGGCTCCGCCGACCGCCTCGGCCGCAACGCGGGCGCCCGGCGCTGTGGTTCCGGTCACCGTGACCGTCGAGGCGCTAGTCGCTGCGCTCGCCGTGAGCGGCAGCGACCCGGGCATCCCATGCGCGACGTAGCGGTGGGTGACGATCCCGGGGGTCTCGAGGTCTCGTCCGGTGCTGATCGCCAGCGCCAACCGGGCGTACTGGGACTGGGCCCAGGTCAGCGGGCTGGCCGAGCCGGCCGGCTTGCCCTTGGCAAAGCCGATCGACGCGATGGTCGGATCGGTGCCGTATGGCGAGGCGGCGACCGGGTCGTCCTCCCAGGCCTGTTCGGGCTCGAGCCCCTGACCGCTTGTCATGTTGCGCATCGCGGTCAGGAACGTGGTCGCCCCGCCGCGGTCGCCGGCGGCGACTTCGTACTCGCCGCGCTCACCGCCCAGGACCGGCCACAGGTGGCCCGAGCCGACGTTGCCCGAGTTGGCGCCCGGATCGAACGTCGGCCATGGCTTGCCCTCGACCGTGCAGTTCGTCGGGTCGGCCACGTGACAGTCGCCGTAGCCGTCCTCGGATCCCGGCGCGTTCGTGCCGTAGCGGTAGAACCCCGGGCCGCTCGGCGTGTCGACCTCGATCGTCGAGTCGATCACGCTCAGCGACGCCTGGACATCCGGGTCGTTCGCGGGCAGCACGCCGAGCCGGACGAGCTCGAGGAAGCCCTGGTCGACGATCTGGCGCTGGTCGGCGGTGATGCTGCCGTTGCCCAAGTTGTAGGGGCTCGCCACGTTCGGATCGCCGGTCTTGGAGAGCCGAAGGAAGTAGCGCCCGGTGCCGTACGGACCGGTGCTCGTGACCGTCCACGTCTTGATGTTGCGCGCGAAGTAGTCAGCGGTGGCCTGGTAGACGTCCGCGCGCATCGAGTCGCCGTTCGCCCGTGCGATGTGCGCCGCGGCGGTCAGCCCGGCGATCTCGGCGGCGATCGTCGAGGGCGAGTAGCCGGATTGCTCCTCCCAGCGCTCGACGCCGTCGGACGGCCCGTGCGCGACCAGGAAGTCGGCAGCCGGGATGACGTGATCGGCGTAAAGGTTGCCGCGACCGTAACGCGCCAAGCCCGACTGCCAGGCCATCAGGATCGGGTACGACGTCTCGTCGAGCTGAAGACCCCCGGTGTCGGGCGCGGGCTTGCCGTTCTCCAACGAGTTGCGTGGCATCGAGCCGTCGGGCTGCTGCTGGCGCTCGAACAGGAACAGGGTGGCGTCCTGGGCGGTGCGGAGGTCGCCGGCCACGAGCAGCCCGGCGAACGCCTCGTAGAGATCCCGCGCGAACACCTCGCGATAGGAGCCGAAGTAGGTGGGCGGTCCGCTCGTCCCGTTGGCAAAGTTGCCCGCGGGGATGGCCTGGCCCCACGGCGAGGCGAGGCCGGCGGCGATCGCGCCCGGGAAGGTCTTGTCCTCGCTGGCCTTGACCACGTTGACCGACTCGTAGTACTCGCGCACGGCGGCGGCGCCGAGCCGGAGCGACGGCCGGCGAAGCCCGCCGTCGTAGCGCAGCCACTGGGCTTCGTAGCGGCCCCAGGCGTCGTCGAAGGGCTGGCTCAGCGAGCGCCCCGCCGTGTCCACCGCGCCGGCCTGGGTCTGCCCGAAGCCCAGGGCGAGCTCCACGGTCCGGGCGCGCGGCAGCTCGGCGGTCAGGGTCACGTGGCCGTCCGGCGCCGAGTTGTACGGCGTGAGCGAGTGGGCGGAATCGAGCATGGTCAGGCCGTCGCTCGCGCTGTCGGCGTATCCGACGCTGGCGTTCGAGAAGCCGTCGGAGGACTCGAGGGCCATGTAGGTGGGGACCGCGTAGTCGCGGTTGCTCGCCTGAGTGACCGTGTTCGTGTTGAACGCCACCGGCACGCCCTGGCCGGTCAGCACGGCCGAGTTCCCGCCGGCGTTCTGCGAGCCGCCGCCCCCGGTGCCTCCGGCCAGCGGGTCGAGCCGGACGTAGAGCTGATCGCCACGCGGGGCGTCGAAGCGGGTCCGCATGAGGACCGCGTCACGGGCCGGGTCGGCGATGTAGGTGGTGGTGATGCTGTAGCCGCGGGCGGCATCCTTCGGGGTCGCCACGACCGTGCAGCTCATTCCGGTGAAGTCCGGGAGCACCTTGTAGCTCATGTCCCGGGTCTGAAGGTCGGTGAACGTGCGGCCGTCGGTGACCAGGTACTGGAGGGTGTGGACGTTGGTGGCGTCGACGGTCGGCCAGTAGGTGTCCGAGAGCACGCCGTCGGCCACCGTGAACCACACCTTCGAGGACGTGTTCCGGGCCGTGCCCACGCAGTCCTTGCGGGCGAGGTCGAAGTAGCTCTCGCTGCCGGGCGCCGTGCTCGACGGAGCCGGGCCGGGGGGCGGGGAGGATGCCGCGGAGGCGACTCCGCCGGCGATCGCCAACACCCATACGGAAACCACGGCCAGTGCGACGATCACTCGACCCTTCACGATTTCCACTCTCCTTTTCAGCGCTCCCAAGCCTCCGATCCCCCGCCCCTAGCCTATGTGGCGGCGGTCCCGACGGTCAACTCAGGCGCTTCGCCGACTCCTCGCTCGGAGGGGAGGAAGCGCAGCGCGACGATCGCGATGTCGTCGCGGGCGCGGTCGGCCCACGTCCCTTCCCCGCCGCGGACCGCATCGGCGAGCGCCTCCGCGCTGCGCTCGCCGGACAGCGCCCGGATCGCCTGCAGGGGGGAGCGAGTGACGCCCGGGCCCTGGTCGGTCACGCCGTCGGTGTAGAAGACGAGGCTCCCCCCGGGCTCGAGGGTCAGCTCGGCCTCGTGGAGTCGGATGTCCGGCCAGACCGCGAGCAGGTCACCCGAGGCGGGAACCGCCGTGACCCGCCCGGCCGGGGAGACCGCGAGCGGCGGCGGGTGTCCCGCGCAGGCGATCCGCACGTGTGCTTCCGCGTCCCTCACGGCGAGGAGGGCGTAGACGATCGTGATGAACCGTTGCTCATGGGCCTGATGGAGCATTACGTCGTTCAGCGACCGCAATGCCTCGGCCGGAGGGAGTGCCGCGGCCGCGAGGCTACGCAGCGTCCAACGAGCCATGGCGGTTACCGCGGCTGCCCCGGCGCCCTTGCCGCACACGTCGCCCAGGACGATCGCCCAGTGATCGGACCCGACCTCGAACACGTCGTAGAAGTCGCCGCCGACCAGATCATCCGCGCCGGCCGGGATGAACCGGATGGCCAGCTCGCACGACGGCACATCGGGCAGCTCCGGCGGCAGCAGGCTCTCCTGGAGCGTGCGCGCGGTCTGCTCGCTGTGGAGATAAAGCGTCTCGGCCTGCTGACGCGCGTGCTCCCGGGTCACGACCAGCCGGCCGAGGATGCCGCCCAGCGCGAGCGTGAGCAGGGTGAGCCCGATCAGCACGAGGACCGCCTCGCGGACTGCGCTGTCCGCCGAGGCGCGCGCGGCGCGCTGACGAGCTGCCTGATCGGCCGAGATCAGTCGCTCGAGCCCCGTGGTTTGCAGCCGGATCCCGTCGACGAGGCGCTTGCCGAGCGCGGTCGTGGCCACCGAGCGGGCACCGCGTGGGTCCGTGACCACCTGACGGATAGTGTCCGGCACGTAGGTCGCCATGTAGGAACGAGCCGCGGTCGTGAGCTGGGTGGCCTGGGCCACGAACGCCCGATCGTTCCTCGCCGCGCGCGCCAGCGCGGCCAAGGTGCCCGGCATCGCCGTCGCCGCGGCGCGCTCGGGCTGTAGGAACAGCGGATCGGCGGTGATCACGTAGCCACGCAACCCGGTCTCGGCGTCCACGATCAGGCGTTCGACGGCGAGCGTGGCGTCGAGGTAGGCGCCGCCGCGCAGGGTGTCGCTCGCGCTCGTCCGCAGTGCGATCGTGTTGGTCAGGAGCAGCGTGACGCCGAGCGCCACCGCCACGGCACCCGTGGCCACAGCGACCAGCACGCCGGCGACCAGCCCGCCCCGCGATCCCATGCGCCGCATTGTGCCGTTCAGCCCGCGCCGGCGGCAAACCTCGGGTCGAACATGGTCGCCACGTCGGGCGGCCGGCTGACGATCCCGAACCGCGCCTCCCAGCGGGCCCAGGCGGCGAGGCGCGCCGTGTCGAGCACGCCGACCCGGTTGCCGGGCCCGCGGAAGGACGGCAGCAGCCCGGTCAGCTGGGCCGAGACCAGCTTCGGATCGAGGCCGGGCACGTCAGCCTCGAGATCCCTGGCGGCCGCCGACGGGTCCGCGAGCGCCGCCTCATAGCCCTGGACTAGCGCATCGACCACTGCCCGGGCGAGATCGGAGTGGTGCGCGAGCGTCGCGCGGGTCGCACAGAGCACGAGCTCCGGATAGCTCGGCGCCCCGTAGTCGTCGACCCGAAAGATGTGAAAGCCTGGTTGCCTGCTCCGGATGGCCTGACCTTCGTCGTTCCAGAACGCCGTGGCGCCCGCGACGCGTCCGGCCAGCAGATCGGCCACGGCGTCGAAGCCGATCGTGATCGTCTTGACCTTGGCCGGGTCGCCCCCAGAGCCGGCGACCACCGAATGGAGCACGGCGGTGTCGCTGGGCACGCCGGTGATTCCCACGGTCTT
>JAFAWR010000029.1 GCA_019241635.1 Solirubrobacterales bacterium | reverse complement strand
GTCGATCAACGGCCGGGTGGCCACGATCATCCCGCCCGAGTGCTGGCTCAGATGGCGCGGCAGTCCGTGTGCCTCCCCGGCCAGACGCGCCAGCCAGGCCCAGCGGCCGGCGGTTCCGCGCCGGCCACCAAACACGTTGTCGATGTCTTTGCCCACCTCGCGCGCGTCCCACCCCTCGCTGCCCCGCGCCACCCGCTCGATCTCCCCCGGCGGCAGCCCCAGCGCCTTTCCGAGCTCGCGGATCGCTCCCCGCGCGCGATAGGTGGGGAACGCCGCCACCAGCGCCGAGCGGTCGTGCCCGTAGCGCTCGTGCACCCTCGGGATCAGCTTCTCGCGGATGTCGCGCGGGAAGTCGAGATCGATGTCGGGCAGCGAGGTCAGCTCATCGTTCAAGAAGCGCCCGATCAACAGGTCGTTGGCGATCGGGTCGACGTGCGAGAGACCGGTCAGGAAGCACACGATCGAGGACACGCTCGAACCGCGGCCCCGCCCCGGTGGCAGCAGCCGCCTGACGCTGTCGGGCCCCCGCACTTCTACCGCCACCTCGCGGGCCAGCTCCAGCATGTCGTGGTGGAGCAGGAAGAACCCGGGCAGCCCGAGCCGCTCGATGATCCGCAGCTCCTGCTCCAGCCGGGCCTGCGCCTCCCCATGGACAGAGCCCGCGTCCCCGTAACGGTCCTCGAGCCGCACCTGACACAGCTCGGACAGCTTGCGCATCGCCTCGCCGTCCTCGGCGCCCGGATAGCGATACCCGAGGTCGCTGCTCAGATCGAAGAGCAGCCGTTCGGCCAGCCGCGCGGTCTCGGCCACCGCCTCCGGATGCTCGGGGAAGCGACCGGCCATCGCGCCCGGCGAGGCCAGCACGTGGCTGAAGTTGCCCCGCCGCTGGGGCTCGGAGGCATCGAGCGTGGTGTGCAGGCGCACCGCGACCAGCGCGTCCTGGAGCCGTGCCCGAGCTCGCTCGTGCGCGTGCACGTTGCCCGTCGCCACGCACGGCACACCCAGACCACGTGCCATCCGTTCGAGCCGGCGATTGCGCGCCCGATCATCACGCAGAAACGGTCGCTGGAGCTCGATCCGCAGGCGATCCGGCCCGAACGACCCGAGCAGGCGACGCAGCGTGAGCTCGTCGTGCACCCCGCGCAGCGCGCACCCGCTCAGGCACACCAGCCCCTCGGCATGCTCGAGCACGTCGGCCAGCTCCACGAACGCCTGCGACGGGGGGCCGGGCTTCTCGCGCGTATGCGCATGCGCGCGCGTGAGGATCCGGCACAGGTTCGACCAGCCCACGGCATCCTGAACCAGGAGGGTCAGGTGGCGGCCGTCGGCCAGGTCGATCTCGGCGCCGTGGATCGGGCGGAGCCCGAGCGCTCGCGCGGAGACCGCGAACTCCATCGACCCCGACACCGTGTTGTGGTCGGTCAGCGCCAGCGCCTGATAGCCCAGCTCAAGCGCAGCGGGGACCAGCTCATCGGGCAGCGACGCCCCGTCCAGGAACGAGAAAGCCGAGTGGCAATGGAGCTCGACATAGAGCGGGGACCTCATACGAACAGATGTTCGCACTCGATCCGGCGGAACCGGCGGCGGTACTCAGGCGGCCGGGGTCCGAGTGACGGCCGGGCGCTCCCAGGCTCCGAGAAGCTCCACCAGTGCCTCCACCTCGACGGGGCGCGAGTACAAGAAGCCCTGGCCGTGATCGCAGCGGTGGCGTTGCAGGACGGCGAGCTGGGCTTCGGTCTCGATCCCTTCGGCGACCGTCTCTAGACCCAGAGTCTTGCCGAGCCGCACGAGCGTGCGGATCAACGCGGTCGACTCCCCGGAGTCCCCGATCCCGCTGATGAACGAGCGGTCGATCTTCAGCGCATCCACCGTGAACTGGCGCAGATATGCCAGCGAGCTGTAGCCGGTGCCGAAGTCGTCGATCGCCACCCGCACCCCGAGCCGCTTGAGCGCCTCGAGTCGCTGCGCGGTCGCCTGCGCGTCGCGCATCAGCGCGGTCTCGGTGATCTCGAGCGTGAGCGCCGACGGCTCGAGCCCGCTGTCCTCGAGCGCCTGGCGTACGTGGTCGATCAGCTCGTCGCTGTCGAGCTGGCGGGCGGACACGTTCACCGATATTCCGATCAGGTGACCACGCCAACGCCAGCGCGCGGCATCCCGGCAAGCCTGCTCGAGCACCCACCGCCCGATCGGGACGATCAGCGCACTGTCCTCGGCAATCGGGATGAACTTGTCGGGCGCGACGATCCCGCGGGTCGGATGGCGCCAGCGCAGCAGCGCCTCGGCTCCGATCGGCTGCCCCGTGCGCAGGTCGAGCAGCGGCTGGTAGAGCAGGAAGAACTGCCGCTCAGCGAGCGCGTCGCCCAGGTCCATCTCGAGCGCCAGCCGGTCCTGGCTGGCGGTCTGCATGCCGGGTTCGAACACCACGTAGCGGTTCTTGCCCGACGTCTTGGCCACATACATCGCGACATCGCTATCGGCCAGCAGCGCCTCGGCGGTGCCGTGCAGTCCGAGCGCGACGCCGATGCTCGCGGTTAGCGACAGCGGGCGGCCGACCTCGCCGCCGAGCTCGAACGGCTTGCGCAGCACCTCAAGGACACGCTCGGCGACGAGCTCGGGCCCGGCATCCGGCTCGGAACTGTCGAGCAATACGACAAACTCGTCACCGGCCAGCCGGGCGGCGGTATCGGACTCGCGGATCGCGCCGGCCAGCCGATCGGCGACTAGCTCCAGGAGCTCGTCTCCGGCCGCGTGGCCGAAGCTGTCGTTGATGTGCTTGAAGCCGTCGAGATCGATGTAGAGCGCCGATATCGGAGCGTCGTGCCGGCGAGCGCGCGCGAGCATCTGCTCGGCCCGATCGAGCGCGAGTACACGGTTCGGCAGACCGGTCAGCGCGTCGTGGAGGGCCAAGTGGCGCAGCCGCCGCGTCTTCTCGGCCACCAGCGCAAGAGCCCGCTCACGCGAGCGCGCAAGCAGCAGAACGAGCAGGGTGATCACCGCGCCGGCGGCCATCACCAGCGCAGCCTGGACGTTAGCGTTGAGTGCCGCGGCGGCGCGAGGCCCGCACACCTTCACGGTCCACGCCCCATCGATCGTCACCTGCGTGTTCTGGTGCAGATCGCCGCCCCGCGGCCCCGGTCCCGCTGCTCCGATCAGCTCGGCCGACTGGCCGGGATTGCGGTGGTAGAGCGCGATCGAGACACCGGGATCGTGAGCCAGAGCGGTCCGGATCAGACTCGGAATGTCGAACGAGTTGACGACCCACCCCGTGAGGGCGGCGCGACGTTCGGCGACGGTGGCCAGCGGGGCGCCTCGTCGGTAGACGGCCGCCTCCAAGAACAACGTGTGAAGCCACGAGATGTCTACGGAGTAGGCGATGTACTGGCCGCTGTCGGTGGCGGCGCTGAGCAGCGACGACTCGACCGACCCGACCATTGAGCTCGGCTGGCACCAATCCTCCTGCATGAAGCGGGCGGTCAGACCGTTGATGGGAATCAGCGCGCCACCGGCCGCGAGCAGGCAGTATCGGTTCTGGTTCCGGCGCGGAATCGCGACGATCCACCGGCCGAGTAGAGACTGAAATGCCGGATCCTCGTCGCGCTTAACCTCGAACCTGGTCAGCTGCGAGGCGGGCACAGACGCGACCACCGCGTTCCCCACACTTCCGAGCTGACGCTCCCGGGCCGCGAACGCCTGGTACCACATGTTGAACGCGCTGGCGCTCATGTGCGGCTGCATGCTCAGGATCGTCTGGAGCGTGGCCAGGAAGTCAGAGTCCCGGCGCAGAAGCGTGCCGAGCGTGTCGGTCGCGTTCGACGCGGTCGACACGAAAGCCTGGCGGTCGTGGGCGCGCACGGCCGAGCGCCACACCAGTGCGACCCCCAGCGACAGCATCAGACCGGCGAGCAGCGCGACGACCACCACGAGTCGCCGTTTCGGGTGAACCCGTCGTGTCGCCACGGCGTCGTGAACCTTCCGAAACTTGGTCATCACTGCAGTACGCATCGGTCCCGACCCCCGAGACATGAGCGAAACCGCCTGTGCTCGACGGGTAGTCGCTCCCCGTGTCAAAGCGGCGTCCGCCCAATCGCGCATGATCCGCGCCATGCGGACGATCGGTTTCGCGCCTCGGGACGCGGCCGGAAGCCACGAGCACCAGCCGCTGGTCATCGCCCACCGCGGTGCCTGGGGCCGCACCGCGCCGAACGCCCCGGTCGAGAACACGCTTGAGGCGTTCGATGCGGCGATCGCGCTCGGTGCGGACATGATCGAGCTCGATGTTCGCTGCACGAGCGATGGGCAACTGGTCGTCTTCCACGACGCCCGCGTCAAGACCGTGCCGACGAGCTCGCTGCGCTACGACGCGCTCAAGGCCAAGGGCACAACCGCGCGTCCGCCGCGCCTGATCGATGTCCTCGCGCTGACCAACGACCGCATCGCGCTGAACCTCGAGATCAAAGGCGCCGGCTACATCGCGGAGACGATCGCGCTCCTTCGGCGCTACGACCTCGAGCGCTGCCTGCTCAGCTCGTTTCTCGACGACGTCGTGCGCGAGGCCAAGGCGATCGCTCCCGACCTGAAGACGGGGCTGCTGGTCGGGGCCGGCTTCCGTCGAGCGCTCACCGCCCGACTTCCGGCCACCGGCGCGGACTGCCTGGTCCTCCATCGACGCCTGGCCGACGCCACCGCGCTGGCCAAGGCCTCGGCGGCCGGCGTCCCCTGCGTGGTCTGGACCGTCAACGGGCCGCGGGCGCTCGATCGCTATCTGGGCAACCCGGCCGTCGAGGGCGTGGTGACCGATCGGCCTGCGCTGGCCCTGACCCGCCGCGCCCAGTTGGGTTCACAGACCCCGAGCCGCTGAAAAATCAGCGCCCGAACTGCGCCCGCAACGCCCGGCTGAGCGCCCGCGCCGCATCGGCCAGATCCCGCCGGCGCGGATGACATAGCGCGACCGTGCGCGGGGTCAAGACATCCGGCGGCGCGAGCCACGTCAACGACGGATCGACGGCCCGCTCCGCGGCCAGCCGGCCGACGCAGGCATGCCCGAGCCCGGCGGCGACCAGCCGCTGCAGGGCCAGGTTGTCATCGGTCCGGTAGACGACGTGAGGCTTGATGCCGCGCCGGCGCCAGGCCGCCTCGAGCTGACCCTGGATCTCCCAGCGCGACGTCCACGCGACCACATCGGCGCCGTCCAATATCTCGAAGCTCGCCCGCGAAGGCGCCGCGGCAAGCTCGCTGTCGCGCCGGGTCAGGATCACCCACGGGTCCTCGTAGAGGCGAATCAGCTCGACCCGGTCGTCGGGCTGCTGGTTGATCGTCAGGGCAAGGTCCAGCCGCCCGCTGGCCAGCCATTCGATCAGGCGCGGATCGTCGTCGGTCTCCGAGAGCACGACCTCAACTCCCGGCCACTCTTCACGCAGCACCCTCAGAGCCGCCGGGAGCAGCTCGGCGGCGGCGGTCTGGAACACGCCTACGCGCACGATCGTCCGCTCCCCTCGCAGCGTCGCCTGCACGCTGGCGTCCAATGCGTGCAGCTCGCCGAAGGCTCTGCGCGCATGCAGGTAGGCCGCCTCCCCCGCTCGGGTCAAGGACACCTGAGCGCGACCTCCGGGCCGGTCGAACAACGATGCGCCGAGGGCCCGCTCGAGCTCGGCCACCTGATGCGAGATCGCCGATTGGGTGTACCCGAGCTCGCCCGCCGCAGCCCGGAATGAACCGAAGTCGGCTACCGCGACCAGGGCCCGTAGACCCCGGAGATCGATTCCAGTTTCGATCGATGCGATTGATCGTTCCATCCGGCAACCTTCAGCTTGTAAACGAGCCGCACAATCCTATTCTGAACGGACGATGCCTCGCTCGGTCCGCCCCCGACTCGCCCACCTTCTCCATGCGCTGTTCTTCGTCGCCGCCGCGACCCAGAGCGCGATCGTCCCGCTGCTCCCCCGGCTGAGCCATACCTACCACCTGACCCCGTCGGCCGCCGCCCTGCTCCTCGCCGCGCCCGGGCTGGCCACGCTGGCGGTCTCGCTGCCCGCCGGCGCGCTCGCCGACCGCCTGGGCGCGAGGCGCCTGACCATCGCCGCCATCGGGCTGATGTCGATCGCGGCGCTCGCCCAAGCGGCACCGTCCTACCCGCTGCTCATCGCCGGCCGCCTGGCCTTCGGCCTGGCCTACGGCATCGTGTGGACGACCGGCGTCGCCTGGATGTCGAGCGCTCATGCCGAGGCCGGCTCCCCCCGCCTGGGCGCGGTGGCGACCAGCGCCGCGGTCGGCATGGTCGCCGGCCCGGCGGTCGGCGGCGTCCTGGCCGACGCGTTCGGCCTCTCGGCCCCGGTTGCCGCGGTCGCGGCGCTGTCCGCGATTCTCGCCCTCGCCATCCGCGCCCAGCCCGACGTCGCGCCGGGCCGCCCCACCGCGACCACGAACCAGACCCGGCTGCGCGACGTCGTTCGGGTCGCGCCGCGCCAACCGGGCGTCGTCGCGGGCGCCGCCGTCCTGGCCATCGGAGGGGCGGTCGGAGGTGTGACCCAGCTGCTCGTCCCCCTCCAGCTCCACCAGGCCGGCTTCTCGGCCGGCGCCACCGGGATCGCCTTCTCGGCCGCCGCCGGGCTGTACATCGTCGTGAGCGCTCTGACCGTCAGGCTCGGCCACCGCGCCACGACGATCCGCTCCGCGACCCTGGCCGGGCTCGCGCTCGCCGTGTCGCTGCTGCCCGGCACGTTCGGGCCGGGCGCCAGCGTGCTGGTGGCGATGCTCGTGCTCTCCACCGCGCCCCGCGCGATCGTCAGCACGGTCTCCTACCCACTGGCCACCGACTCGGCCGAGCGGGCCGAGCTCGGGGCCGGGGTGGTGATCGGGCTGCTGAACGGGACCTGGGCCTCGGGGCTCGTGTTCGCCCGCTGCTGGCCGGTGCGATCGATCAGCTCGCCGGTCCGGGCGCCGCGTACCTGGCGGCGATCGTCCCGGGCATCCTCGCCACCCTCGTGCTCACCCGGCTATCGCGCGTCGAGACGCGCCAGGCGCTGCAGGTGGTATAGGTCCTCGCGCGTGCGCACGTACTGCGTGGACGCGTCGACGAACGGCTGGTAGTCCCAGGCGGCGACCGCGCCCATCGACAGTGCCCGGGCGACCAGCCGCCGCTCGCGCTGGCTCTCGAGCACCCGCTCCTCGATCGCCCGCAGATCGAGCCGCGCGGACAGCTCGCCACGCAGGCGCTCCACGGCACCCGCATGCTCCGGATCACCGGCCAGATTGGTCAGCTCGAGCGGATCGTCGGCTAGGTCGTAGAGCTGATCGGGATCGTCGCGGCACACGATCAACTTCCACCGCCCGGACCGGATCATCGCGGCCGGGGCGTTGACCCCCTCCGCGTGGTGCTCGCAGACCACCGGAACATGCTCGCCCGCGGGGCCATCAGCCAACAGCGAGGCCAGGCTGGCCCCGTCCGTCCGCACACCCCCGCTGTCCACCCCCGTCAACTCGCACAGCGTCGGGACCAGGTCGACCAGCGACATCGGCGCTGTCACGCGATGGCCGGGCGCGACCCCCGGTCCCGACACGAACAGCGGCACGCGTGCCGACGGCTCGAGGAAGCTCATCTTGTACCAGAGCCCTCGCTCACCGAGGAACTCGCCGTGGTCGGCCGTGAACACGATCACGGTGTTCTCACTCAACCCGGCGTCGCGCAGCGCGGAGAGCACCTCCCCGATCCGCTCGTCCACATAGCTGATCGCCGCGTAGTAGCCGTGCCGCGCGAGCAGGATCTGCTCGTCGGTCAATCCGGCCTCGTCAATCGCCGACATCTGCCGCAGCCGGCGACTGTGTGGATCGGCCTCCTCGAACGGCATCAGCGGCACCGCAGGCAGCGAGATCGAGTCAGGGTCATAGAGGTCCCAATAGCGTGGCGGCACCTCCCACGGATCGTGCGGGTTGGTGAACGACACCACGAGCAGGAACGGCCGGTCGCGTCCCGAGCGCGCCAGCTCGCGGACGTGGCGCACGGCGTGAAAGGCGACCTCGTCGTCGTAGTCGGTCTGCATGCTCGCCGCTGTGCGCCCGGGCGTCAGCACGGCCTCGACCGAGTGGTACCAGGGCAGACGGTCGGCCACCGGGCGCGTCCAGTCCGGCGTCCAATCGAGCGTGGCCGGATACACGTCGGTGGTCAGGCGCTGCTCGAAGCCGTGCAACTGGTCCGGCCCGACGAAATGCATCTTCCCGGACAGGCAGGTGTGGTAGCCGGCAGCCCGCAGGTGATGCGCGAGCGTCGGCACCGACGCGGGCAACTCGGCCGCGTTGTCGTACACGCCAAGCTCCGACGCGCGCCGCCCGCACATGAGCGCCGCTCGCGACGGGGCGCACAGCGGCGAGGCGCAGTACGCCGCGTCGAACACCGCGCCCCGGTCGGCCAGTCCGTCGAGCACCGGCGCGCGGACCACGCCGTGCCCGTAGGCCGGGAGCCACTGTGCGGCGAGCTGATCGACCATGATCAGGAGCACGTTGGGTCGGTCGCTCACGCCGTCATCGTATGAATTCGCTCAGCCCGACCCGAGTTCGAGCGCCAGCGCGCCGCGCTCTGGGATTACCTGGCACGCCGCTGGTAGGGTCAAACTGACCATGAAGGGACTCGCCCGCCCCGCCCGAGCCGACGCGCGCGAGCGCCGGCAGTCCGGACGCCTGACCCGGCGCGAGCTCAAGCAGACCCTGTCTCGGCCAGGGCGCAAATGGGTCAAGGAGGTCTGGCAGGCGGCGGCCCGCGCGTCCGGTGATCTCAACCGGCTCAGCGAGGTGACCACGCCGCTGGGCAACCGGCTGGTCGAGAGCTACGCCGCGGCCCAGCACATCGCCGGCGGCGAGATCCAGCGCGCGCTGCGGATCGCCACCGTCGCGGGCTACGCGACGCGCATCGTGGTCGCCGAGCCGACCGAGCAGCCCGGTCTCAGACCTTCGGCCTTCCAGATCGGCGCCCGTCCCGATGTCAAGCGGCTGGCCGGCGACCCCACCGGGCTGATGGATCCGGTGCGAGCGATCGCCTCCGAGCGGTTCGAGTCGGTGATGACCCTGCCGGCCGAGGTGTGGACGTCATATGTGGCCACGGCGGCGATGAAGCTCCAGGGCCAGCTCGCCGCGGGCAAGACGCTCACGTGGAAGGAGCTCACCCGGTCGCGGATCGAGCTGATGCTGAGGTACGGCTACGTCCTGCGCTGCCTGGACGAGGCCCTCGGCATCGAACCCGAGCCACGCCAGGACGAGGCCGAGCAGGGCGATTAATACAATCCGCACTTGACTCCGAAGGTTGTCTTCACGTAGGTTGTCGACAATCTCGGAGGGAGAGTGGACGGGTTGCTGGCCGACAGCCAAACCTGGGGTCTTGCCGCCGTCGAGCGGCGTTCGACAACCGATCACGTCCTGCGCGAACTGCGCGCGGCGATCGTTTCCGGTCGGATCGGACCCAGTCAGCCGTTACGCGAGGCCGCGCTGGCCGAGACGCTCGGCACGGGACGGAGCGCGATCCGCGAGGCGGTCCGCCACCTCGTCCAGGAGGGGCTGGTCGAGTACCGGTTGAACAAGGGCTCGTTTGTGCGCATGCTCTCGGTGGCCGACGTCGACGACGTCTACCTGGCCCGCGAGGCGATCGAGGTCAGCGCGGTCCGGCACGCGCTCCGCCAAGAGGAGCCATTCGACCTCGAACCGCTGACCCAGACCCTGGGGCGGATCACCACCGCGGCGCAGGACGCGGCGGCCGATCAGCCGCCGGGTACCGCCCTGATCGCCGCCGACCTCGACTTTCACCGCGAGATGGTGCGCCTGAGCGCCAGTCCGCGCCTGATCCGCGCGCACGAGACGCTCGCCGCCGAAGCCCAGATGCTGCTCCATCACCAGCCGGTCTACTCGCCGATCGACTACACGGCCGACCACACCGTGCTGCTCGAGGCGATCTTCCGGCGCGACCCGGAAGCGCCCGAGCTCGTGCGCGACCACCTGCGGCTCTCGGCCGAGCTGATCGCGGGCGAGGTCGGCCGGCTCGAGCAAACCCCGGAGGTGGGATTCAAGTGAGCGATGAGTCGGTCCATGGGCGCCCAGAGCAGCCGCTGACTCGGCGGCAGCTCCTGCACGGCGCGCTGGTCGGAGGCGCCGCGATCGGAGCCGGCGGGCTGCTTTCCGCGTGCGGCGGCTCGATCTCCCCCTCGGTCCTGCTGCCACCGCCGATCTACCCGATCAAGTCCGGCGGCACCCTGCGCGTCGGCGCCACCGGCGGCGGTGCCAAGGACGTGATCGACGCCCACCTGCCGACCGCCGACACCGACATCATGCGCAACTGGAACCTCTACGAGTCGCTGGCGTCGCGACCGGCGAGCTTCGGGCCGCTGGAGATGCTGGTTGCCACATCGATCGAGCCCGAGCACAAGGTCCCCGACTCCTGGATCGTCAAGCTGCGCCCGGACGTCGAGTTCCACAACGGCAAGACCGTCGACGCCGGCGACGTCATCTTCTCGCTGCAGCGGATCATCGACCCGAAGAACCCGAAGGTGGGAGCCACGTCGATCGGCTACATCGACCTGAACGGGGTCAAAGCCCTCGACGCCTCGACGATCCGGATCCCGCTCCAATTCCCGAACGCGACCTTCCCCGACGACATCGGCCAGTACTTCAACGCAATCGTGCCGGTCGGCTATGACCCGACCAAGCCGGTCGGCACCGGAGCGTTCATGTTCGACAGCTTCACGCCGGGGCAGCAGAGCGTGTTCAAGCGGTTCCCCAACTACTGGCAGCACCCCAAGCCGTACATCGACGAGCTGACGATCATCGACTTCACC
>JAFAWR010000027.1 GCA_019241635.1 Solirubrobacterales bacterium | reverse complement strand
ACTCGTCCGCCGCCACTTCTCGCGCTACACACCCGAGGTGGTGGCCGACATCTGCGGCTGCTCCGCCGAGGACTTCCTGGCCGTTGCCGCCGCGCTTTGCGAGAACTCCGGCCGCGAGCGGACCTCGGCGCTCGTCTACGCC
Organism: Solirubrobacterales bacterium; assembly: GCA_019241635.1. Taxonomy (GTDB): domain Bacteria; phylum Actinomycetota; class Thermoleophilia; order Solirubrobacterales; family Solirubrobacteraceae; genus Palsa-465. Next base: position 31,278 of record JAFAWR010000027.1, on the reverse strand, counting down.
GTCGGCTGGACCCAGCACACCGTGGGGGTCCAGAACATCCGCGCGGCGTCGATCATCCAGCTCCTGCTCGGGAACATCGGCCGGCCGGGGGGCGGGATCTTGGCCCTGCGCGGGCACGCGAACATCCAGGGCTCGACCGACATCCCCACGCTCTACAACATCCTGCCCGGGTACATCCCGATGCCCCATCCGCAGTCGCATCCGAGCCTGGACAAGTTCGTCGAGCTCAACGGACCGGACACCGGAGCGTGGGGGAACCTGAGGCCGTACATCGTGTCTCTGCTCAAGGCGTGGTGGGGCGACGCGGCGACCGAGGAGAACGAGTTCTGCTTCCAGTACCTCCCGCGCATCAACGGCGACCACTCGCACTACGCGATGATGCTGAAGATGCTCGACGGCGGGGTTAGGGGCATGTTCTGCGTCGGGCAGAACCCCACCGTCGGCTCGGCCAACTCCAAGCTGATGCGGCTCGCGCTGGCCAAGCTCGACTGGCTGGTCGTCCGCGACTTCCAGCCCACCGAGTCCGGCTCGTTCTGGAAGGACTCGCCCGAGCACGAATCCGGTGAGGTCCGCGCCGAGGACATCCAGACCGAGGTGTTTTTCTTGCCCGCGGCCGCCCACACCGAGAAGGACGGCAACTTCACCAACACGCAGCGGCTGCTCCAGTGGCACCACAAGGCGGTCGAGCCGCCGGGCGAGTGTCGCTCGGAGCTGCACTGGATCTACCACCTGGGTAAGCGGATCCGCGAGAAGCTGGCCGGCTCGGAGGATCCCAAGGACCGCCCGATCCTTGAGCTCATGTGGGATTACCCGCTGGTCGGGCCGCACGACGAGCCCGACGCGGAGCACGTGCTGATGGAGATCTCGGGCCGCAAACCCGACGGATCGTTCCTGTCCAGCTACGACGAGCTCCAGGAGGACGGCTCGACCACCTGCGGCTCCTGGATCCACTGCGGGATCTATAAGGACGGGGTCAACCAGTCGGCGCGCAAGAAGCCGCACACCGAGCAGAACTGGATCGCCCCCGAATGGGGGTGGGCGTGGCCCAAGGACACCCGAATCATCTACAACCGCGCGTCGGCCGATCCCGACGGCAACCCCTGGTCCGAGCGCAAGCGCTACGTGTGGTGGGACGCCGAGGAGGAGAAGTGGACGAGTCTCGGCGACTCACCGGACTTCCCGCCGACCAAGGAGCCCGGCTACCGCCCCAGCGAGGACGCCAAGAACATGGAGGGGATCGCCGGCGACAAGCCGTTCATCCTCCATCCCGACGGGCGCGGCTGGATCTACGCGCCGACCGGCCTGGTCGACGGCCCGCTGCCGTCGCACTACGAGCCTCAGGAGACCCCGTTCAAGAATCCGCTGTATGCCCAGCAGCAGAACCCGACGCGGCAGGTCTTCCACCGCCCCGAGAACCCCTACCACCCGGTCGACGGCGAGCCGGGCGCGGAAGTGTTCCCGTTCGTGCTCACGACCTACCGGCTGACCGAGCATCACACGGCCGGCGGGATGTCGAGAACGTTGCCGTACCTGGCCGAGCTCCAGCCCGAGTTCTTCTGCGAGGTCTCGCCGCAGCTGGCCGCCGAGCGGCGGCTCGAGCACGGCGGTTGGGCGACGATCGTCACCGCGCGCCAGGCGGTGGAGGCGCGGGTGATGGTGACCGAGCGGATAAAGCCGCTGCTCGTGCAAGGACGGCCCATGCACCTGGTCGGCACGCCTTACCACTGGGGCGGCGTCGGGATCGTCACCGGCGACTCGGCCAACGAGCTGCTCCCGCTCGCCCTCGACAACAACGTCCACATCAGCGAGTACAAGGCCGCCACCTGCGACATCCGGCCCGGCCGCCGTCCGCGGGGACCGGCGCGCCTGCGGCTCGTGGAGGAGTACCGGCAGCGGGCGGGGGTGAAGGATTGACTCAGCTCGAAACCGTGGCGTGGCCGGGCAGCTACGGCGATAAAGCCAAGCCGCGCATGGGCTTCTTCACCGACACGTCGGTGTGCATCGGCTGCAAGGCGTGCGAGGTGGCCTGCAAGGAGTGGAACCACGTCCCGATGGCGATCGAGGGCTTCACCGGCAATTCCTACGACAACAGCGTGACCCTGGGCGCGGACCGCTGGCGCCACGTCGCGTTCATCGAGCAGAAGGTCCCGCTTGACGTCACCGAGGACGTCCCACTGGTCCAGGCGGCCGAGCGTGGCGCTGCCGCCGACGGCGGGGTCAGTACGTATCAGGAGGGCGACGGGTTCCGCTGGCTGATGGCCTCGGACGTGTGTAAGCACTGCACCCACGCGGCGTGCCTCGACGTGTGCCCGACCGGGGCGCTGTTCCGCACCGAGTACGGGACCGTCGTGGTCCAGGAGGACGTGTGCAACGGCTGCGGCTACTGCGTGCCGGCATGCCCGTTCGGCGTGATCGACCAGCGGAAGGACGACGGCCGGGTGTGGAAATGCACCCTGTGCTACGACCGGCTGAAAGACGACAAGGAGCCGGCCTGCGCGCAGGCATGTCCGACCAACTCGATCCAGTTCGGCGAGCTGGCCGAGCTCCACGGGCGCGCCGAGCACCGGCTCGCGCACCTCCAGCAGGCCGGGCAGGACAAGGCCCGGCTGTACCTGGCGGATGGCCAGGACGGGATCGGCGGCGCCGGCGCGTTCTTCCTGCTCCTCGACGAGCCCGAGGTCTACGGGCTTCCGCCCGATCCAGTCGATACGCGGCGCGACGTGGGGGAGATCTGGGCGGCCGCGGGCGCCGCTGCGGTGGCGCTGGGCGCGGGACTGGTTACGGCGGTGTTTGGAGGACGCCGATGAGCGAGACGACCTCCTACCACGGTCAGCCGGTGCTCAAGGAGCCGACCTGGACGTGGGAGATCCCCATGTATTTCTTCACCGGCGGGATGTCGGGCGCCTCAGCCGGCCTGGCCTACCTATCGGAGCTACGCGGCAACCAGGTGCTGGCGCGCCGCGCCTGGGCGATCTCCCTGGGGGCGATCGGCATCAGTCCGGCGTTCCTGATCTCCGATCTGGGCAAGCCCACGCGCTTTCTCAACATGCTGCGAATGTTCAAGGTGACCTCGCCGATGAGCGTCGGCTCGTGGATCCTCAGCGGGAGCGGCGCGGCGACATCGCTCGCCGCGCTCAATGCCTGGACCGGGCTGTTCCCGCGCTCGGCCAAGGCAGCCCGGCCGGCCGCGGCGCTGTTCGGCCTGCCGCTGTCGACCTACACCGCCGCGCTGATCGCCAACACCGCGGTGCCGGTCTGGCACGAGGCGCGCCGTACGCTCCCGTTCGTGTTCGGGTCGGGCGCCGGCCTGAGCGCCGGCGCGGTCGTCGCCGCGGTGACGCCGCCGGCCTACGCCGCCCCCGCGCGCCGGCTGGCCATCGGCGCGGCGCTGGCCGAAGGGATGGCCAACGAGCTCATGCATCACCGGCTTGGGGAGCATGGTGAGCCATACAAGAAGGGCGCGGGCTCGCTGTTCAGCCACATCAGCCGGGCCTGCACGGTGGCCGGTGCCGCGGTAATGCTCCGGCGAGGTGCCTCCTCGCGGCCGGCGGCGATCGCCGCCGGGGCGCTGCTCGGCGCGGGCGCGCTGAGCGCCCGCTGGAGTATCTACAAGGCGGGCTTTCAGTCGGCCGCCGATCCGAAGTACGTGGTGGGGCCCCAGCGGCGGGCGATCGAACGGGGTGAGCGGCCGGGCGCGTCACGCAGCTCGGCCAAGGTCGGCGAGATCAAGCCCGCCGTGGGCTCGCCCGCATCGGCGCCGGTCGAGCTTCCGGCCTAGGGCTGCCCGTGACGCCGGGCCTGGTCAGCACCCGCAGCGAGTACGACCACCTGTTCTCGATCTACGTCCCGATCGCCATCGGGGTGTTCTCGCTGATCGTCGTGGTGATGGTCGTCGTCGTGCTGATCTTCCGTCGCCGCCCGCCTGAGCTCGCCGCCCGCTGGCACGAGAACAATCCGGTCGAGGGCACCTACGCGGTGCTGCTCGCGTGTGTCGCGGCGTTCCTGCTCTACCTGACCTTCACCGCCGAGCACAGGGTCGACACCGTGGCCAATCGGGAGCGGCCGGCCGTGGTGGTCAACGTCCGCGCCTCAAAGTGGGAGTGGACATTCACCTATCCGGCCTACGGGTTCAGCCTCCGCAGCGGCACGGTGGGCAGCCAGCCCCTGGTCGTCCCGGCCGGTGAGGCGGTTCGCTTCAACCTGACCTCGCTCGACGTAATCCACTCGTTCTGGATCCCGGCCCTGCGCTACAAGCACGACGCGATCCCCGGCTCGGTGCAGGTCATCACGCTCACCTTTACTCGCGGCGTTTTTCCCGGGCAGTGCGCCGAGTTCTGCGGGCTGCGGCACGCCGACATGATCTTCGTCGCCCACGCGGTCAGCCCGGCCACGTTCACCGCCTGGGCTCGAACCAGGGGCCGGGGGCCGACGCCGTGAGCGTGGCCAGCGCACCCCCCGCTCGGATCCCGCGCTTCACCGGCTGGCTCGGCGCCGCGGTGTCGACCGATCACAAGCGGATGGGCCTGACGCTCGGCGTCTGCTCGCTGTTCTTCTTCGGACTTGGCGGGGTGTTCGCGCTGCTCATGCGCACCCAGCTGGCTCAGTCCAACATGCAGTTCGTCTCGGACAACTCCTACAACGAGCTGTTCTCGATGCACGGCTCGACGATGATCTACCTGTTCGTCACGCCGATGGCCATCGCGCTGGCCATGTACCTGGTGCCGCTGCAGATCGGGGCGCTCCGCCTGTCGGCGCCGCGTCTGGCCCTGGCCGGCCTGTGGACCTGGCTGTGCGGCGGCCTGGTCATGCAGCAGGGCTGGTTCGCCTCGGGCGGGGCCGGGCGCGCGGGCTGGTCGTCGATCGCCCCGCTGTCCAACGGCACCAACACGCCGGGGGTGGGACAGGATTTGTGGGTGATCGGCGTGCTCCTGGCCGCCTGCGGGACGCTGGTGATGGCCGCCTGCGTTCTCGCCACGATCGCGCGGCGGCGCGCGCCCGGCATGTCACTGCTGCGCATGCCGGTGTTCACCTGGACCGCGCTGGTCAGCGTGCTGATGGTCGTGGCGTCGTTCCCGATGCTCGTGCTGGTGATGATCCTGCTCTACATCGACCGGCACGGCGGTCATATCTTCGTCGGGTTCGCCGGCGCGATCGACTATCAGGACCTGTTCTGGTTCTTCGGTCACCCGGTGGTTTACGTGATGTTCTTCCCCTACCTGGGTGCGGCGGCCGAGGCGATCGCGGTGAACTCGCACAAGCGGTGGTTCGGTTACACCGCGTTCGTCGGCTCGATCATGGCCTTCGCCGCGCTGTCGATGGCCGTGTGGTCACACCATATGTACGTCACCGGCGGGGTGACCAACCAGTACTTCGCGTTCACCTCGACGGCGCTGCTCGTGCCGGCCGGGATCGAGTACTTCGACGCGATCGGCACGCTGATCGGGGGGGCGATCGTGCTGCGCGCCTCGATGCTGTTCGCACTGACCTTCTTCATCCAGTTCCTGGTCGGCGGCCTCACCGGGATCTTCGTCGCCTCGCCGGTGCTCGACTACCACGCCTTCGGCACCTATTTCATCGTGGCCCATTTCCACTACACGCTGTTCGCCGGCAGCGTGTTCGGGTTCTTCGCCGGGGTGTACCACTGGTTCCCGAAGATCACCGGGGCGCTGCTGCGCGAGTGGCTGGGCAAGCTCCAGCTGCTGGTCATGGTCATCGGGACGAACCTGACCTTCTTCCCGATGTTCTTCCTCGGCAACGACGGCATGCCCCGCCGGATATCGCGATACCCCACCCATCCAGGCTGGGGCACGCTCAACGAGCTCGAGACGTTCGGCGCCGGGATCATCGCGCTGGGCGTGCTGCTGTTCCTGATCAACGTGGTGGTCTCACTGCGCCGGCGCGTGCCCGCGGGCGATGACCCGTGGCTGGGACACACCCTCGAGTGGGCGACCACCTCGCCACCGCCGCCGCTGAACTTCGAAGCGCCGCTGCCGCCGATCCGCTCCTACGCGCCGCTGCTCGACCTGCGCGAGGAGGCCCTCGACCGCGCCCGCGAGCGCCGGGAGGTGGGGCCGGCGTGAGAGGCGGAGCGATCCCGATCCTGGCCTGGGGGACGATTCTGCTCGTCCTGACCATCGGCAACTGGGTGTGGGACGACAAGCCGGTCAACGGCGCGGCGGCCAGCGCCGCGGTGGTGATCATCTACAGCTTCGGGGTGGCGGTCTGGCTGTTGCGCCGCGAGGCGATCCGGCGAGGCCCGCCGGAACCGGGGACCGAGATCGAGAACGTCCCCGCGGCCAGCCTCTCGGCGATGGTCATCGGGCTGGCCGTCGGCTGCGCCCTGTTCGGGCTGGTGTGGGCCAAGTTCCTCCTGTACTTCGGCATCGCGCTGTTCGTTGCCTCGGTCGGTCGGCTGGTTCTCGAGGTGCGTGCCGAGCGAGCCAGCCGGCGCCGCGTGCTCGAGGAACGGGAGCTCCGGTGAGCGCGCCGTCGCCGTTCTCGCTGCTCGTGTCGCACTGGACGCTCAGCCCGTCGGTACTCGTGCCCGCGCTCGCCGGCGCCGCGGTTTACCTGATCGGCGCACGGAACCTCGGCGGGACGTGGCCGGCCCGGCGGACGGTCTCGTTCCTGGCCGGCGCCGCCTGCGTGGTGGTGGCGCTCCAGTCCGGGCTCGACGCCTACGACGATCGGCTGCTCTCGATCCACATGTGGCAGCACACGCTGCTGCTGCTCGTCGCGCCGCTGCTCCTCCTCGGCGGGCGGCCCCTGATCCTCGCGCTCCGGGCCGCCCCGCCGCAGCGGCGAAGCGCCCTGGCTCGTGTGCTGGCCGGCACGCGCCGACTCAGCGCGCCGGCGCCGGCGCTTGGCGTGTTCGCCGCGGTGGTGATCCTCACCCACCTGCCGGTCTTCTATGAAGCGACGCTCCGTCACGCGGCGCTTCACGACTTCGAGCACGCGCTGTACCTCGGCGCCGGACTGTTGATGTGGTCGCCGCTGCTCGACGCCGATCCCGCGCCGGCGCGCCGGCTGGACGGGCTCGGGCGGCTGATCTACCTGATCCTCGCGATGATGCCGATGGCGCTGGTCGGCGCGTACCTGAACCGGCGCGCGACCCTGTTCTACCCGGCCTATGGCGCACCGGCCCGCGCGCTCGGGATCTCAGCCCTCGACGATCAGGGGCAGGCCGGGGCGATCATGTGGGTGGTCGGCAACGTGATCATGGTCGCGGTCGGCCTGTGGACCGCGGTGGCGGCGATGGTGGCCGAGGAACGCCGGCTCGTCGCACGTGAGGCCCGTGCGGGGTCGGTGGCGAGTCCCGACCGGGGGTCGCCGGCATGAAGCGCGTGTTCGTACGCTGGTTGACGCATCGCTCGCGCATCCCGCCGGTGCTCCGCCTGAGCCTTGCCGTCGTGCTCGCCGCGCTGGCCGCGGTCGGCCTGGCCGCGCCCGCCTCGCAGGGCCAGCAGAGCCTCGGCGGGGCGCCGTCCGGCGAGGTCAATCCCCCGAGCAAGTCGCCCGAGCCGCCGGGTCCCGGCGACCCGACCAAGACGTTCCCCGATTCCCCGGCCCTGCGCATCGAGGGCTACAACCTCTACCAGCAGGGTTGCTCCTCGTGCCACGGGATCTCGCTCGAGGGCACGGCCGGCGTGGCGCCGTCGCTGCGCGGGGTCGGCGCCGGACCGGTCGACTTCTACCTCTCGACCGGGCGGATGCCCCTCGAGCAGCCGCGCGAGGAGCCGCTGCGAAACGAGCCGGCCTACGACCGTTCGCAGATCGACGCCCTGATCGCCTTCATCAGCTCGTACGGCGGCCCGGCCGCCCCCACCGCCGATCCGAGCCGGGGCGACCTGGCCCTCGGCTTCCACGCGTTCACGCTCAACTGTGCCGGGTGCCACCAGATCGTCGCCCGGGGCGGGATAACCGTCAACGCGCAGGCTCCGGACCTCGAGGAGACCACGCCCCAGCAGATCGCCGAGGCCGTGCGCATGGGGCCGTACCTGATGCCGCATTTCGACGCCACCGCAATCGACCAGCACACGCTGGACTCGATCGCCCGCTACGTGCTGTGGACGCGCCACCCGGACGACGCCGGCGGCTGGGGGATCTACAACATCGGCCCGATCCCCGAGGGGATGGTCGCCTGGTTCATCGGCCTGGCCGCGCTGGTGCTCGTGGCCCGGCTGATCGGCGAAAGGATGGACGAGCCCGTATGAGCCATGAAGAAGATCCGAAGCCGGTGACCCGCGCGGTGAAGGCGCTCGGTGTGCTGGTGGCCCTGCGCGCCGCCGCACGCGCCGTCCGCAGCCGCACAACCGAGCCGCCGCCCCGCCCGCCGGAGTCCGAGATCGATCCGCGCCGGCGGATCGTGCCCGCCAACCGCCGGGCCGAGACGCTGGTCGCCGGGCTGATCCTGATCGCCGCGCTGTTCGCGCTCGCCTTCACGGTGATCTACATCGTGTCCTCGGACGACACCCAGCTGCTCGGGGTGGCGATGGGCGGCGCGCTGTGCCTGCTCGCCGCCGCCTGCATCGTGGCCGGCAAGTTCGTCGTGCCCCAGGAGACCCACGTGGAGGAGCGCGGGGCGCTGCTCGACGAAGAGCAGACCGGGGAGGCCGTGGGCATGATCGAGGCCGGAGGGGAGGGGATCTCCCGGCGCGCCCTGCTGACCGGAGCCGGGGGAGTCGCCGGGGTGGCGATCGTGACCGCCGCGGCCACGCCGCTGGCCTCGCTGGGACCGACGCTCAAGGAGTTTCACGAGACGCCGTGGACGCGCGGGACCCGTTTGGTGGACGACCAGGGACGGCCGTTCCGGGCCGACGACATCCAGATCGGCTCGTTCTACACCGCGCTCCCTGAGCATGGCGACCCGGAGTCCTTGGGCGCCGGGGTGCTCGTCGTGCGCCTCCCGGCTTCCTACATCCACCTGCCCGAGGCCCGCCGTGACTGGGCGCCCGAGGGGATCCTCGCCTACTCGAAGATCTGTCCCCACGCCGGCTGCGCGATCGCGCTCTATCGCTATCCGACCTACGCGCCGACCAGCCAGGAGCCCGCGTTCACGTGCCCGTGTCACTACTCGACGTTCCTCCCCGGCGAGGGCGGCCGGCTGGTCTTCGGCCCGGCCGGGCGGGCGCTGCCCCAGCTGCCGCTGATGGTCGACGGCGAGGGGTACCTGCGCGCGGCGTCGGGCTTCCATGAGGACATCGGCCCCTCCTGGTGGGGGATTCACCGGTCCCAGTCGTGAACCTCGTCGAGCGCTACGTCCACCGCCGCTTCGAGCGGGCCAGCCGCTCGGCCGAGCAGCGCGTCGGGCTGGCCGGCGCCGTCAAGTGGGCGCTGCGCTACGTGTTCCCCGACCACTGGTCATTCCTGCTCGGGGAGATCGCGCTGTACTCGTTCATGGTCCTGGTCGTGACCGGGATATTCCTCACGCTCTATTACGTCCCGAGCGACGCCCAGGTCATCTACCACGGTTCCTATGCGCTGCTCTACGGCGAGCAGATGTCAGAGGCCTACCGCTCGGTGTTGAACCTGAGCGTGGACGTCCCGGCCGGCCTGCTCTTCCGCCAGGTCCATCACTGGGCGGCCGACGTGTTCATCGCCTCGATCGTCCTTCACCTCATGCGCGTGTTCTTCACCGGCGCCTACCGCAAGCCGCGGGACTTCAACTACTTCATCGGGCTGACCATGCTGATGCTGGCCATCCTCGAGGGCTTCGCCGGCTACTCGCTGGTCGACGACCTGCTCTCGGGGATGGGGCTGGCCATCGCTTACTCGGTGGCGATGTCGATCCCGTTCGTCGGCGGGCAGCTCGCGAGCCTGGTGTGGGGCGGGCCGTTCCCCGGTCGCAGCGTGTTCTGGCCGCGCCTGGAGATCGTCCACGTGCTGATCATCCCGGCCGCGCTCGCGCTGCTGATCACGCTCCATCTGGCGATGATCATGCGCCAGCACCACTCGCAGTTCCCGGGCCCCGGCCGGCGCGAGCGAAACGTGGTCGGGACGCCGATGTGGCCCGCCTACGCGCTGCGGTCGATCGGCCTGATGCTGGCCGTGGGCGGCGTGCTGTTCCTGCTCGGCGGCCTCATCCAGATCAACCCGATCTGGCAATGGGGTCCCTACCACCCCTACCTGTCCGAGAACGGCGCCCAGCCTGACTGGTACATCGGCTGGCTGATCGGAGCGCTTCGCCTGATGCCTAATTGGGAGCTGGTCATCGCCGGTCGCACGGTGATCCCCAACCCGTTCTGGGGCGGGGCGGCGTTCCCGCTGTTCGTGTTCGTGGTGCTGTTCGCCTGGCCGGCCATCGAGCGACGGATCACCGGCGACGTACTCCGCCACGACCTGCTCGATCGCCCGCGCGATCGCCCGATCCGGACCGCGATCGGCGCCGCCTTCCTGTCCTGGGTGGTGATCGTGTTCGCAGTCGGCTCGACCGACCGGATCTTCTACCGGATGGGGATCTCCTACACCACGCAGATCCACGTGTGGCGCGTCGGGATCTGGGTGCTCCCGATCCTCGTTTTCTTCATCACCCGGAGCGCCTGCCGCTCGCTGCAGCGGGCCGAGGCCCACCCGCTCCGGGCCTGGCAGGGCAACGTGGTGCGCCGCACGCCGGCGGGCGGGGTGGAGGTGCTGAGCGACAGCCCGGACCGAAGTGTGCCTCCGATCTCGGAGCCGCCGGTCGGGACGCTCCCGGGGAGCGAATCGTAGGCGCGTGATCGATTTGGGCCGTGATAGCGGCCCAAATCCGCCACGGAGACTCTGGTTAGTCCTCTGCCGATCCCGGCTCGGCCATTTTCTCGTGCAGCTTGGCCTTGACGCTGTCGGGCATCAGCCGGCTGGCGCGGTACCCGCGCCGCGGGCCAGGAATCTAGGCTGGGTGACGGGCGGCGCTCTCGCAGTCCTTGACCACGACCCGCAGCAGCTCGGAGCCGTCGATCTGCTCGCAGACGAGCTCGTCGGCCAGGCGCGCGACGTCCGCTTCCGGCCGGTCGCTGGCGGCCAGCGACTCGAGCTCGCGGCTCGCGCCGGCCCGGAGCGGACCGATGGTCAAATCGAGCCGTTGCTCGTCGGCGGCGAGCGCGAAGCTGACCCGCCCGCTCGAGGCCGCGGACTGCACGTGCGCCGCGATCGCCCGGGTGAGCAGGTACACGTCGGAGAACCGCTCGAGCGAGAAGCGCAAGCGCGCGGCCAGCGCATTGGTCAGCGGCTCGAGCAGTCCGCCCAGCAGCTCCCTGGGCAGCAGCGTCACCACCACGTCGCCGGCCAGACCCCGGCGCCACGGCGTCCACGCCTCGAGGTCCTCGCTCTCCTCGACGCGGGCCAGAAGGCCGTCGCGGCGGGGATCGTGGCGAATGTCGAAGCTCATCCGCACCTCGGTCCCGCTGCCCGGCGCGGTGAGGAACTCGGCCCGGTCGGCCAGCGCGTTGATCACCGGCAGTCCCACGCGCAGCCGGTCTCCGGCCGGCGCCAGACGCTGGAAGCCGCCGCCCCAGTCGCGCACGGACACGTCCACGCTCTCGAAGCCGACGTCGAAATGAACCGCAATCGCGCCGCCCTCCCCGCGGTAGGCATGCTCGACCGCGTTGTTGCACGCCTCGCTGATCGCCGTCTTGAGGTCGTTGACCAGCTCCTCGCGCAGCCGGAACGGCCCGGCCACCCCGCCCAGCGCGGCCCGGACGAGCCCGGCGCTGTCGGGTCGGCTGTTCAACCGGAGGTTCAGGACTGGGGGACGTGCACTGACCACGTCTAACAGGGCTTCCCGGCCTGCCCGACCGGAAAACGGGTCAACCGATCCAGTTATGCCCGCGCTGCGCTCAGGTGCTGGGGCTGGCGGGGGCGGGGATACCGCCGCGTGGGGCGCCGAGCCGGGTCGAGGCGGGAATCCCGACCACCACGCACAGGATGCAGGCGAGCAGCATCGCGCCGTGCACCGTGGAGGCGTCTGTGCCGCCGGCCAGGACCAGTCCGCCCAGCCCGGCACCGACTCCGGCGCCGAGCAGGCGCCCGACCGACAGGATCGCCGAGGTGCGACCGTGCGAGGCGCGGGGCGTGGCGTTGAGCGCCGCCCGCGAGGTCGGCACGAACAGCATCCCCAGCCCGAGGCCCACCGGGATCAGCGGCAGGATCGTCACCAGGTTGGCCAGCGGCAGCCCGGGGATCGCGAGCACGGCCAGCCCGCCGGCAGCGAGGACGAACCCGAGCACGGCCGGGAGCCGCTCGCCGTAGGTGTCGACCAGCCGACCCGCCACCGGTGCGGCCGCCCCGACCAGCAGTGCGACGATCACCAGCGCCGCCGACGCGCCGAGCGCGGAGTAGCCCGCCGAATGCTGCAGGTACTGCGAGGCCAGGTAGAAGCATCCGATCATCACCGCGAAGGTCAGGGCGGCGACCAACGTGGCCGCGAGAACCACGCGATTGACCCGCGACTCGCGCAGGCCCGTCTCGCCGGCGTGCAGCACCGCGGGCATCTGCCGCGCGATAGCCGCCGCCGCGACGGCGGCCAGGGGCACGAGCGCCCACCAGTCGGCGCGCCAGCCCAGCCACACGGTGAGCAGCCCGCCGAGCAGCGGACCGACCAGGTTCGAGACGCCGGCGCTGGCTCCCCAGATCCCCAGCGCGCTGCCCCGGCGCTCGGGCGGAAAGCCGCTGACCGCGCCGGCCAGCGCGGCCGGGCTGACCAGCCCTGCACCCACGCCCTGGATCACCCGGGTGGCGACGAGCGCGCCGATGCTCGACACGAGCGCGCCAAGCCCGGCGCCCAGGGCGAACAGCCCCAAGCCAACCAGCGCCAATCGCCGCGCCCCGAGCCGATCGACCAACTCACCCCCGGGCAGCAACACCAGCGCATAGGCCCCGAAGTAAGCGCTCAACACGATCGCTGTCGACGCGCTCGACACCTTCAACCCCCGCGCCACCGTCGGCAACGCCACCGTGATCAGCGTCCCATCCAACTGCAACAAAGCCGCCGCCCCGGTACACGCGGCCAGCCTCAACCACGCCTCTCGTGAAACCTCAGCTCTTCCCCCCTCGCTAGGGGCGCGACGATGCGAGCGGGCGCGACGATGGGGCACGAAGCCGCAGATTAGCGGCGTCGACCGCGCGGCCAGGTCTGTGCGCTAACCGGCTCCCAAGGAGGGCCGCCACCCGCGTCCGGCATCCCTCGCGCCCGCGGACGAGCCGAACCGCGATCACAGCGGCCGGCGCACGGGATGCCGGGGGTGGGGGCGGCCCTCAAGGGCGCGCACGGGATGCCGGGGGCGGGCGTGCCGCGGCTAAGCGGTCTTCCGCTCCAGGTTCGCGACTTCCTCGGCTTTGCGATCGGCCTTGTCCTGCGCGTTGGCCAGCTCGTCCTTGGCCTCGCCCTTGCGCTCCTCCTGCTTGCCTTCGCGCCGCAGCGACGAGTCTCCGGCGATGTCCCCGGCGGCCTGCTTGGCCTTGCCAGTCACCTTGTCAGTCAGACCCATGATCGAACTCCTCTCGTTCGGGTTGCCTAGCTCTTCGCTACCCGGCAGCGAGATTTCGACACAGGTGTAGGTTCGCTACTGCTGGGCCCGGCGCGCGTCGACGAGCTCTTCGGGCCGGGTCGGCGTAGGTGCGCCCTGCGGCGGGGTGTGCCGGAGCGGCGCCTGCTCGGTCTTCGACCCCTGCGTCTGCCCGCCGCCGCTGCCTTCCTGGGCGCGATGCCAGATGCCCATCACAACGGCCACGACCAGCATGATCGCGCCCAGTGGGATGAAGATCAGCGTGAAGATGCCGCCGGAAGCGACGCCGCCGACAACGCCGACAAAGATCAGAAACGCGGCGATCATGTAGAACCACATACGTGGTGGCTATACCCGAGAGTGGGTCCGGCAAACTGCGCCGTCCGTCCCGCAACGGGCCTCGCGAGTAGGCCACCGCTTCGGGGTATCCAGGCCCACGTGACCGACACCGGTTCCTACCTGCCGATTTCCGACTACGCGCTGATCGGCGACTGCCACAGTGCCGCGCTGATCTCCCGGCAGGGATCGATCGACTGGTGCTGCCTGCCCCGCTTCGACTCGGGCAGCGCGTTCGCGCGCCTGCTCGACGCCGAGCATGGCGGGCAATGCGCAATCACCCCCACCGGGGACGGCGAGTGGCGGTACGAGCGACGCTACCTCGACGACACGTTCGTGCTCGAGACGACCCTGACCGGCCCGTCCGGCGAGGCGAAGCTGCTCGACTGCTTCACCCTGGAGGGAAGCCCAGCCGAGACCGGACACCGCCGGATCCTCCGGGTTGTCGAGGGGGTGCGCGGATCGGTGGAGTTCGCGGTGCGGATCGCGCCGCGCTTCGACTACGGGCAGGTGCGGCCGTGGATCCGGCGCCACGGCCACCGCCTGCACAGCACGATCGGCGGCAACGACGCCCTGCTCGTGTTCTGCGAGCAGGAGCTCAAGGAGGATCCCGAGCATGAGCTGGTGGGCGGCTTCTCGGTTGGCCCGGGTGACCGAGTGAGGCTCACGCTGACCTACTGCGCCCCCGAGCAGGTCGACGCCGAACCGCCCTCGGAGCCCGACGCCCGGCGGCTCGACCAGCTCCTGGACGAAACCGTGGCGTGGTGGCGCAAATGGGCCGAGGCGCTTCAGCTGGGCAGCCGCGACGAGCCTGCCGCGCGTCGCTCCGGCCTCGTGCTCAAGGCGCTCACCTACGCGCCCACCGGCGCGGTGGTCGCCGCGCCCACCACGTCCCTGCCCGAGGCGGTCGGGGCATCGCGCAACTGGGACTATCGCTACGCCTGGGTGCGCGATTCGAGCTTCAGCTCACGAGCGTTCGCCGAGCTCGGCTGCGTGGGCGAAGCCGACGACTTCCGGGCCTTCATCATGCGCTCGGCCGCCGGCCACGCCGGCGACCTCCAGGTCCTCTACGGCGTCGGCGGCGAGCGTCGCCTGCGCGGCGACGTGGTCGAGCAGCTCGACGGATATCGCGGCTCGAGGCCGGTCGCCGTGGGCAACGATGCCTCCGAGCAGATGCAGCTCGACGCCTACGGCGAGCTGGTCAACCTGACCTGGCGCTGGCATCGGCGCGGTCACTCGCCGAGCGACGATGACTGGCGCTTCCTGGTCTCGCTGATCGATCACGCGGCGCAGCGCTGGTCTGAGCCGGATTGCGGGATCTGGGAGTGGCCGGGGGACCCCGACCACTTCGTCCACTCGAAGGTGCTCTGCTGGTCGGCGCTGGACCGGGGGATCCGCCTGGCCGACGAGTGCATGCGCCGCGCGCCCACCCGGCGGTGGAAGAAAGCCCGCGACGAGGTTCACGAGGCAATCGAGAAGCACGGCTATGACCGCAAGCGCGGCGTGTACGTGCAGGCGTTCGGCCGCAAGGAGATGGACGCGGCGCTGCTGTTGCTGCCCACGGTCGAGTACGTCGCCTGGGACGACGAGCGCATGGTCCGCACCGTGGCCGCCGTCCGCGAGGAGCTCGGCGCGGGCGAGGGCTTGCTCTACCGATATCGGCGCGACGACGGACTCGAGGGCGAGGAGGGGGCTTTTCTCTGCTGTTCGTTCTGGCTGGCCGAATGCCTGGCCCAGGCGGGCGAGCTCGGCGAGGCGCGGGAGATCTTCGACCAGGCGGTGGCGCGCAGCAACGACCTCGGGCTGTTCTCGGAGGAGATCGATCCACGGACCGGGGAGCTGCTCGGCAACTTCCCCCAGGGATTGACGCATCTCGCGCACATCGACGCCGCCGTCGCCCTGGTCCAGGCCGGGGACCGCCTGTAGCGATGCGGACGCCGCTCCGTTAGCCCCGCTCGCCCGCCGGGTAGCGGCAAGGTGTAGGGGCAGACGAGGAAAGGAAACGAGAGCGGATGAGTGACACGGTTGGCGACTTTCTCCTGGAGCGCCTCACGACGTGGGGCATCAAGCGCATTTACGGCTACCCCGGCGACGGGATCAACGGGATCCTCGGCGCCCTCGGGCGCACGAGCAACGGATCTGACCCCACGAGCTCCCGGCCCGAGTTCGTCCAGGTCCGCCACGAGGAGATGGCCGCGTTCATGGCCTGCGCACACGCCAAGTTCACCGGCGAGCTCGGCGTCTGCCTCGCCACCTCGGGCCCAGGCGCGGTGCACCTGCTGAACGGGCTGTATGACGCCAAGCTCGACCACCAGCCGGTGTTGGCGATCGTCGGCCAGCAGGCTCGGGCCGGCATGGGCGGCAACTATCAGCAGGAGATCGACCTTCCGTCGCTGTTCAAGGACGTCGCCCACGAGTACGTCGAGATGGCCATGGTCCCGGCGCAGATCCGCCACCTGGTCGATCGCGCCTGCCGGATCGCGCTGGCCGAGCGCACGGTCACCGCGCTGATCATCCCCAACGACCTGCAAGAGGCCGACGCGGTCCCCCAGCCGCCGCGCAAGCACGGCACGGTCCATTCCGGGCCCGGGTACCAGCGGCCGCGCGTGGTTCCGGCCGACGAGGATCTGGATCGCGCCGCCGAGGCGCTGAACGCAGGCAGCAAAGTGGCCATGCTGGTCGGCCAGGGCGCCCTCCACGCCGCCGACGAGGTCGTCCAGGTCGCCGAGGTGCTCGGCGCCGGTGTCGCCAAGGCGCTGCTCGGAAAGGCGGTGCTCCCTGACGATCTGCCGTTCGTGACCGGCTCGATCGGCCTGCTCGGCACCAAGCCGAGCTGGGACCTGATGCAGGGGTGCGACACGCTCCTGATGGTCGGCTCGAGCTTCCCCTACTCGGAGTTCCTGCCCGAGGAGGGCAACGCCCGCGGCGTCCAGATCGACATCGACGGCAAGATGCTCGGCATCCGCTACCCGATGGAGGTCAACCTCGTCGGCGACAGCGCCGAGACGCTGCGCGCGCTGCTACCCCGCCTGCAGCGCAAGGAGGACCGCTCGTGGCGGCAGAAGATCGAGGGCGAGGTGAAGGAGTGGTGGAACCTGATCGAGCATCGGGCGCAGCTTTCCGCCGATCCGATCAACCCGCAGCTCGTCTTCCACGAGCTCTCCAAGCGCCTTCCGGACGGGGCGATCCTCGCCTCCGACTCCGGCTCGTCGGCCAACTGGTACGCGCGTGATGTGAAGCTGCGCAAGGGCATGATGGCCTCGCTGTCGGGAACGCTGGCCACGATGGGCCCGGGCGTCCCGTACGCGATCTCCGCCAAGTTCGCCCACCCCCAGCGGCCGGTGATCGCGCTGGTCGGCGACGGGGCGATGCAGATGAACGGCATCAACGAACTGATCACGATCGCCAAGTACCGCCACCAGTGGGCCGATCAGCGGCTGATCATCATGGTCCTGAACAACCGCGATCTGAACCAGGTCACCTGGGAGCAGCGGGCGATGGAGGGCAACCCCAAGTTCGAGGGCTCGCAGGATCTGCCGGACTTCCCGTATGCCAGCTACGCGGAGCTGCTCGGGTTGAAGGGCATCCGGGTCGACTCGCCCGAGCAGGTCGGACCGGCGTGGGATGAGGCGCTGAACTCAGACCGGCCGGTCGTCTACGAGGCGGTCACCGATCCGGAGGTCCCACCGCTGCCGCCGCACATCACGATCGAACAGGCCAAGGCGCTCAGCTCGGCGCTGCTGTCCGGTGATCCCGACGCGGGCCGCATCGTCAAGCAGTCGTTCTCGCAAAAAGTCCAGGAATTCCTCCCCGGACGATGAGCACGACCGTCCGCGCCGAAGCCGCGGTCGAGGAGCTCGAGGTCGCGGCCTACACGGTCCCGACCGACCAGCCCGAGGCCGACGGCACGCTCGCCTGGGACTCGACCACGATCGTCGTGGTCCATGCCCACGGCGGGGGCGAAACCGGGCTCGGCTACACCTATGCCGACGTCTCCACGGCCAAGCTGGTCGAGTCCAAGCTGGCCGGCATCGTCATCGGACGCGACGCGTTCGCGCCCCAGGCGGCCTGGGAGAAGATGGTCGAGCAGACGCGCAACCTGGGCCGTCCGGGCATCACCTCAATGGCCATCGCGGCGGTCGACACCGCGCTCTGGGACCTGAAGGCGAGGACCCTTGGTCTGCCGCTGTGCAAGCTGCTCGGCATGGCCCACGAGCGCGTCCCGGTGTACGGCTCGGGGGGATTCACCGCGTACTCGGACGACCGGCTGGCCGAGCAGCTGAGTGGGTGGGTCGAGCAGGGCATCCCGCGGGTAAAGATGAAGGTCGGCTCGGAGCCCGAACGCGACCCCGAGCGGGTCAAGGTGGCGCGGACGGCGATCGGACCGAACGCTCGGCTGTTCGTCGATGCCAACGGCGCCTATGCGCGTAAGCAGGCGCTTGACCTGGCCGGGCGCTTCGCCGACGACGCGCGCGTGAGCTGGTTCGAGGAGCCGGTCTCCTCTGAGGATCTCGAAGGCCTGCGGCTGTTGCGCGACCAGGCGCCGGCCGGGATGGAGATCGCCGCCGGCGAGTACGGCGACGACGCCCCATACTTCCGCCGCATGATCGAGGCCGGCGCGGTCGACGTACTCCAGGCCGACGTCACCCGCTGCGGCGGGATCACCGAGCTTCTGCGCGTGGGGGCCCTGTGCCGGGCCCACAATCTGCCGCTCTCGCTGCACTGCGGCCCGGCCATCCACCTCCATCCCGCCACCGCGCTCGAGCAGCTGGTCCACCTCGAGTACTTCCACGACCACGTCCGGATCGAACACATGCTGTTCGACGGCGTGGCCGAGCCAGTCGATGGCGACCTCGTGCCGGACCTCGAGCGGCCCGGCAATGGTCTCGAGCTCAAGCGATCGGAGGCAGAGCGTTATGCGGCTTCTTGACGGCGGACTCCCGCTGCGGCGAACCACCCGGCCCGAACGCGCCACCGTCCGCTGGTGGCGCAACGTGCGCAGCGGGCGGATGCAACGGACCCTCGCCGCGGCCACCGCGTTCAGCGCCCTGCCCCTCGGAGTCGAGATCTACTTCGAGCACTTCCGGGGCTCGTTCGGCGACAAGTGGATGTGGACGCCGGTGGCGCTCTCGCCGGCCCTGACCATCGCCGGGGTGGCCGGGGTGCGATCCGAGCGCGCGGCCACGACGTGGCTGCCCGCACTATCGGCGCTGTACTGCCTGGACGGTCTGATCGGGGTGGTCACCCATGTCCGCGGCGTGGCCCGCAAGCCAGGCGGATTCGACGAGCCGCTGTTCAACATCGTGATGGGGCCGCCGCTGCTCGCGCCCGGCTCGCTGGCCCTGGTCGGCGGGATGGGACTGGCCGCCGCGGCGCTTCACCGCGAGCGGTAGTAGATGCCCCCTCGCGATTTCCGCAGCGCCGAGCATCTGCCGAACCTGCGGCCGGACCAGCAGCCCGCGTCGCCTGACGAGCTGCCCCGCCAGCGCAACGGCGTCACCCCGCAGATGCACGGTCGCTACCCCGACTACAACGTGCTCGACGAGGCCGACCACTGGGACGAGGTGACGCGTCGGACGGTGTTCGAGCGCGTGGAGAGCACCCCGTCGCTTCGCTTCTTCACTCGCGAGGAAGCGGCGACGCTCGGCATCTTCTGCGACCTGGTCATGGCCCAGGACCGAGAGCCGAAGATCCCCGTGCTGAACATGGTGGACGCCAAGCTGTTCGCCGGGCAGCTCGACGGCTTTCGCTACGCCGAGATGCCCGACGACCGCGAGACGTGGCGGCGGCTCGCGATCGGGCTCGACGCCGCGGCGCGCCAGCACGGCGCGGGCGACTTCGCCGGCGCCTCCGGGGACGTGCAGATGCGCGTGGTGGACGCGCTGGCCAAGGGCGAGCTCCACGGTGAGGTGTGGGACGAGATGCCGCCCTCGATCACCTGGAAGGTTGTCTCGCGGGCGATCCTCAGCGCGTTCTATTCGCATCCCTGGGCCTGGAACGAGATCGGCTTCGGGGGCCCGGCCTACCCGCGCGGCTTCGCCCGGCTGGGCGTCGGGCAGCGCGAGAGCTGGGAGGGCGCACCGGCGTTCGAACGCGACCCGGTCAAGGACACCGAGCAACGCGGGGATGAGGGCCCCGCCCGCCCGTGAGCCGCCGCCACGAGCTGCGCACCCTGCTTCGCGGCGCCTTGCGCCCGCCCGAGAACGACTCGGCGTTCCTGCTCGACGTCCACCGCCGCGCTGTCCCGCAAGAGCGGATGGCCCGCTACGACGACTCGTTCTCGGTCGATCTTCTCATCGTTGGCGCGGGCGCCGGGGGCGGGACGCTCGCACAGCGCCTGGCGCGTCGCGGGTGGAAGGTGGTCGTCCTGGAATCCGGCCCCTTCTGGGATCCGGACGAGGACTGGGTCTCCGACGAGGCCGGGTCGCATCGCCTGTATTGGACCGAGCCGCGCGTGATCGGCGGAACCGATCCGGTGGAGCTGGGCAAGAACAACTCCGGGCACGGCGTCGGCGGCTCGATGGTCCACTACGCCGGCTACTGCCCGCGCTTTCACCCATCGGACTTCGAGGTCCGCACCCGCGACGGGGTGGGGGAGGACTGGCCGATCAGCTACTACGACCTGAGGCCCCACTACGAGCGGCTCGAACTCGAGCTGCCGGTGTCCGGCGAGTACTGGCCGTGGGGCGATCCCCACCGCTATCCGCACACCCCGCACCCGATCGCCGGCGGAGCCGACGCCGCCCGGGCGGGGGCGCGCCAGCTCGGGATCGAGATGCGAGTCGGACCGGTCGGGATCACCAACGGCGCGTTCGGCAACCGGCCGCACTGCATCTACCGGGGCTACTGCCTGCAGGGCTGCAAGGTGAACGCCAAGGCCTCGCCGCTGGTCACCCACATCCCGGACGCGATCGAGCACGGGGCGGAGATCCGTGCTGACTGCATGGTCACGCGCGTGGAGATCGACGAATCGAGTGGGCGGGTCACCGGCGTGCGCTACATCCACGACGGCACCGAGCGCTTCCAGCGCGCCGACGCGGTGGCCGTGGCCGGCTATTCGATCGAGACGCCGCGCCTGCTCCTCAACTCGACCAGCCGCCGTTTCCCGCACGGCCTGGCCAACGACAACGACCAGGTCGGCCGGTGCGTGATGGTCCAGGGGGCCCCGCAGGTATCCGGGCGCTTTCCCGACGAGATGCGGATGTACAAGGCGCCGCCGCCGGAGATCTGCTCCGAGCAGTTCTACGAGACCGATGAGCGCCGCGGCTTTGCCCGCGGCTTTGCCATCCAGACCGTGGGACCGCTGCCCATCGAGCACGCCCAGCACGTGCTCGGGCACGGGCACTGGGGGGCCGCGCTGCGCGAGTACATGCGCGACTACAACCACTGGTACACGCTCGGGATTCTGTCCGAGCTCCTGCCGCTGCCCGAGAACCGGGTGACCGTTGCGGCCGACTTCACCGACCAGAACGGGGTTCCGGTCGCCCGCATGGACTACTCCCAGTGCGAGAACGACCGCAAGAACATCGCCTACGCCAAGCAGACCCTGCACAACATCTTCGCGGCGGCTGGCGCGCAGGACGTGCTGGTCACCGAGCGCTACGCCCACCTGGTGGGCGGTTGCCGGATGGGCTCGGACCCGGAGCGCAGCGTGGTCGACGCCGACCATCGGGCCTGGTCGGTGCCGAACCTGTTCATCGCCGACGGCAGCGTGATGCCCACGCAGGGGTCGGCGAACCCGGCGCTGACGATCATGGCGCTGGCCTCTCGGCTGGCCGAGCGCCTCGCGCTCAAGCGGACCGGCGGAGCGTCAGCAACGCGCCGGCCGCGCCGGCTGCGCCGAGGGCCGCGGCCAGCGCCGAGCCCAGTCGATGCCGGCTGATCCAGGCCTGGGCGCTGCGGCGGTGGGCCTGGTTGTCGAACCCGCCGTGGGCGCCCTCGTCGTGGTCGTCGTCGGTGGGGGAGAACAGGTTGGCGTTCTTGGTTCCGTCATACGGCTGATCGGTCTGCTGGCCATCGACGGCGGTCCGGGCCAGGTAGCGCTCGGCGAGCCACGGCGCCAGCTTGTTGCCGATGATCGTGTACACGGTGGGGAAGCCGACATAGAGCTCGCGCCGGCGGTGGTGGGCGGCCCAGTAGACCGCACGGGCCGCCACCTCGGGCTCGAAGATCGGCGGCACCGGCATCGGATGGTGCGGCATCTTGCTCAGACAGTGGTCGAACTGCGGCGTGTTCATCCCGGGCAGCTGGACCATCGTCACGTGCACGGCCGACTTGCGGTGCCGCAGCTCGGTGCGCAGCGATTCGAACATCCCCTTCATCGCGTGCTTGGCGCCGCAGTAGGGCGCCTGGAGCGGAATGCCGCGGTAGGCAAGCGCGGAGCCGACCTGCACGATCGTGCCGCGATCGCGCGGGAGCATGCGCTCGAGCGCCACCTTGGTCCCCCACACGGCGCCGAGATAGGTGACCTTGGTGGCGCGCTCGTACTCGCGGGGCTCGATGTCTTCGAAGAACGCGAACACGGTGGTCATCGTGTTGTTGATCCAGATGTCGATCGGGCCCAGTCGCTCCTCGATCGCCGTGGCTGCCGCCTGCACCTGGTCGAACTCGGCCACGTCGGCCGAGTGGGCGTATGCGGTCCCGCCGAGCTCGGAGACCTCCTGGGCGGCGGCGTCGAGCCCGGCCTGGCCGCGCGCGATCAGGCCGACCGCCGCGCCGTGCTTGGCGAACTCGCGAGCGATCGCGCGACCCACGCCGCCCGAGGCTCCGGTGATCGCGACTACCTCGCGCTCAGCCATCCCGCCACGCGTTTCAGATCGTCAACGAACTGCGCCATCGCGTCGTCGCGGTCCTCGTCGTCGGCGCGCAGAATGGCCGACGGGTGCGTGGTCAGCGTGACCAGCTCGGCCAGGTCGGAGTCGACCGGGCGGCCGCGATCCTTGCCGATGCGGATGTGCGAACCCAGCAGCTGCTGCGCGGCGGTCGCGCCCAGGCAGACCAGCGCGGCGGGCTGGACGACCTTGATCTCGGCCTCGAGCCACGGGAAGCAGGCCGCGACCTGCCAGCGGTCAGGCTTCTGGTGGATGCGGCGCCTGCCGCGGGCCTTGTAGCGGAAATGCTTGACCGCGTTGGTGATGTAGACGTCGTCGCGGGCGATGCCCGCCTGCTCGAGTCCCTGGTCGAGCACGCGGCCGGCCGGGCCCACGAACGGATGGCCCTCGATGTCCTCACGGTCGCCGGGCTGCTCGCCCACGAGCATCAGGTGAGCGTGGCGCGCGCCCTCGCCCATCACGGCTTGGGTGGCGCCCTGCCACAGATCGCAGGCCCGGCAATCATGGACGGCCTCGTGCAGACTCTTGAGGCTGGGGCGCGCCGGGACGGGGGCGGGAGGAAGGTCGACCGTGGACATCCAATCCGACCCCTACCCCGCTGATGAAGCCGGTACGCATCGGCTGTTCGGGGTGGATGTACGACTCCTGGCGTGGTCGCCTGTACCCGGACAAGCTGGCCAAGCGGCGCTGGCTCGAGCGCTACGCCGAGGTGTTCGACACGGTCGAGGTGAACTCGACCTTCTACCGGCTGGCCCGCCGGGAAGCGGTGGCGGGTTGGGTCTCGCAGACCGCGCCCGAGTTCCTATTCACGGTCAAGGCCAGTCGGTACCTGACTCACATCAAGCGCCTGGTCGACGTGGCGGACGGGATCAAGCGCTTCTACGAGCCACTCGAGCCGATGATCGAGGCGCGCCGGCTCGGGCCCGTCCTGTGGCAGCTGCCCGAGAACTTCCATCGCGACGACGGCCGGCTGGCCGGCTGGCTCGAGCTGCTTGGCTCGGCCCCGTCCAGCCGGCACACGATCGAGTTCCGGCACGAGAGCTGGTTCGTGCCCGAGGTGCTGTCCGCGCTCCGGGAGCACGACGTGGCGCTGACCATCGGCGATCACCCCTCGCGGCCGTTTCAGTCATACGAGCCCACGGCCGTCTGGCGCTTCATCCGCTTCCACTACGGCGCCCGCGGCCGCGCCGGAAACTACTCCGCCACCGAGATCGCCGAGTGGGCCGAGCGGATCGCCGGGTGGCGGCGGCGCGAGGAGATCTACGTCTACTACAACAACGACTGGAACAGCTACGCGCCGTCCAATGCCAAGCTGCTCATGCGTCGCCTGGGCGAGGCCGCCTACAACACCGCGTGATCGACCGGGCGGCCGAAGCGCTCGGCGATCTCACCGTCGTCCAGGTCCTCGCGGTAGCGCTGGTCCTCGCCGCCGTGGGTGAACAGCACGATCCGATCGGCGTCGAAGGTCATCAGCGCGTCCTCGATCGCCTGGTACGGATCAGCCTCGCCCGTGTCGCCTGTCGCCGAGACGCCCTCCTCGCCGAGTCGCTCGACGCTCGCGCGGCGCACCTCTTCAGCGCGGGCGATCGCCGTATCGGCGTCGGTCATCCAGAACTTGATCCCGCTGTCGGCGAGCGCCGGGGCGACCACCATCACCTCGGCGTCGGACGGGTCGCGTTCGCCGCCCAGCGCGTTGCGGAGTTGCTGCGCGGTGATCGCCTCGCTGGTGACGACGAGCACTTTCATCGTCAACGCCTATACCCCGGGCGCGCGCGGTTCACTCGGAGCCGCCGACCACGCGCACCCGTGCGTGGGCCTCGGCGGTGCCGGGTTCGCGCCGACGCGCCGGCGCGGGCGCGATCTCGAGCTCCTCGACCAGGGTCAGGAACGCCTTGGCGTACGGCGAGCCGCTGGCCCGCCGGGCGAGCGCCGGCCAGTCGATCTGCTCGCGCAACGCACGGGCGATCAGCAGCAGGCGCGAGTAGTCCAGCGCGTGCTCGTCGAGCGCGTAGAGCATGGTCACGAGCACATCCTCGAGCGCCATCACGGGGGTGCTGAGGGCCATCACCGAGAGCGTCTCGGCTCGTGCGAACACCTCGTCGGTGAGCTCCACGCCCGAGGGGCAGAAGATCAGATCGATCAGCACTTCGCCGTGCCAGGCCTTGAACAGCCATTCCTCGGGTGGGCGCTCGACCCGCATGCCTGCGCCGGCCAGGGCCTTCAGCGCCGCCTCGGCCTGATCGGGGTCGACCATCAGATCGAGATCGTTGTCGGGTTCGGGTCCGCCGCGCGCCCACGCCGCCATGCTGCCGCCGAGCATGAACCGGACGTCGGCGTCGCGCAACGTGGCGACGGTGATCTTCATCGTGTCGATCAGGGCGTTGAAGGCGTCTCGGTGGCGCACGGCCCTATGGAAGTACCCGCCAGTGGGTAGTTGGACGCCGATATGCAAAACCGCTCCGGCACCCACTGCCTGCGGATTGCCGCCGCCGGCGACATGCACTGCTCCGAGTCGCGGCGCGACGAGGTACGGCGCTCGATCGCGGCGCTGAACGGGGTCGCCGACCTGGTCCTGCTGGCCGGCGATCTGACCACCCACGGCGAGCCCGAGCAGGGAGCCGTCCTGGCCGATGCCTGCGCCGCCCTCGATGTGCCGGTGTACGCCGTGCTCGGCAACCACGACTGGCATGTCAACCGCGCCGAGGAACTGGTGGCGGTCCTCGAAGGTGGCGGGATCCGCGTGCTGGACCGCGACTGGCACGTCTGCGAGGCGGGCGGCCTCGACGTGGGAATCGTCGGGCTGAAGGGGTTCGTGGGCGGGTTCCCCGGCTCGCATCTGCCCGACTTCGGCGAGCCCCTCCTGCGTTCGGTCTACCACGAGACCACGCTTGACGTTCAGGCGCTCGATCAGGGCCTGCGCGAGGTCGCGCTCTGCCCGGCGCGGATCGTGCTGCTTCACTACGCGCCCAGCGAGCAGACGATCGAGGGAGAGCCGCCCGGGATCTGGGGCTATCTGGGCACCGATCGCCTGGCCCCGCCGATCGCCGAGCACGAGCCCGATCTCGTCCTGCACGGACACGCCCACGCGGGCACGTTCGAGGGCGCGATCGGCAAGGTGCCGGTCTACAACGTGTCGGTGCCGGTCATCGCCCGCGACTTCTGGCTGTTCGAGCTGGACATCCCCACGCCGGCGCATGCTCCGATCCATTGAGCGCCCCGGTTTGAGCCCCCTGTCCCGAGGCTAGCCTCAGCTCACGATGCCAAACGAGCCGTCCGAATCCGAAAAGCCGCCGAGCGGCTTCCCCGAGCCGCCAGGCGCTGACCCGGAGGATCACTCCGGCGATCGGGACCCGCACCACGTCCTGAACAACCCGGCCACGGATCCCGATCCGACCGAGTGGCCCGATCCCTACGACAAGCGGCCCGACCCGCGCGATCCGCCCGACGACGAACGGCTGCCGCTGGGCGAGGAGATGCACACCCCGACCGGCGCCACGAGCAGCAGCCAGCCCCACCCCGATCAGGACATCGAGGCGGGCGAGACCAACCCGCCGCAGCGCGACAAGCTCGACGACTGACGCACCGTTATCCGGCCGCAGGCCCGGGTAGCGGAAAGGTCATGACCAAGTTCGGCTACACGATGATGTGCGAGCAGTCGCGTCCCGACCGGCTGGTGCGCGACGTGCAGAACGCCGAGGCCGCGGGCTTCGACTTCTCGGTGATCAGCGATCACTATCAGCCGTGGCTGGCCTCCCAGGGGCATTCCGGCTACGCCTGGGCGATCCTCGGCGCCGCTGCCCAGGCCACCGAGCGGATCCCGCTCATGACCTACGTGACGTGCCCGACGCTTCGCTATCACCCGGCCGTCGTGGCCCAGAA
This sequence comes from Solirubrobacterales bacterium, assembly GCA_019241635.1. Taxonomy (GTDB): domain Bacteria; phylum Actinomycetota; class Thermoleophilia; order Solirubrobacterales; family Solirubrobacteraceae; genus Palsa-465. The sequence goes on along the minus strand of JAFAWR010000027.1, from coordinate 4,751 downwards.
GGCGGCCACCGTGCAGATCCTCTCCGGGAACCGCTTCCGGCTCGGGCTCGGCGCGGGCGAGAACCTCAACGAGCACGTGGTGGGGGCGGGATGGCCATCGGTGGGCGCGCGCCACGAGATGCTGAGCGAGGCGGTAGAGGTCATCGCTGCGCTGTTCGACGCCGATCCGGGTGAGACGGTCAACTTCCGGGGCGATTACTACGACGTCGAGTCGGCCCGGCTCTGGGATCTGCCCGACCAGCGCGTGCCGATCGGCATCGCGGTGTCCGGACCCGACTCCTGCCGGCTGGCCGGTGAGAAGGCCGACTTGATGATCGCGGTCGAGCCCGAGGCCGAGCTCGGCGAGCTGTTCGACCGCGCCGGCGGGGGCGGCAAGTCACGGGTCGGGCAGGTGGCGATCGCCTACGGGAACGACAAGGACGCCGCTATCAAGCGCGCGCACGATCAGTTCCGCTGGTTCGGCCTGGGCTGGAAGGTCAACGCCGACCTGCCCAACCCCGATTCGTTCGAGGCGGCCACCCAGTTCGTCACCCCCGACCAGGTCGCCGACGCCCTGTCCTGCGGACCGGATGTCGGCGCGCACGTCGAGGCGGTCAAGGCGTTCGTCGACGCGGGATTCGACGAGGTGGCCGTGGTGCAGATCGGCGGCGATCAGCAGGACGAGTTCATGCCCTGGGCGGAGAAGGAGCTCCTGCCCGCGCTCCGCTCGCTGTAGCCGCCCAGACCGCGAGTTTCATGCCACTCGCCACCTCGCCCGGCGCGAGTGGCAGTCCAGTTGCGCTATGCGCGAGTGATCTGCCGTTCGCGGTCGGCGCGGGCGCGAATGGCAGGAAACTCCGAACGCGCGGGGAGCTCAGCTGCCGGCCGGCAGCATCGTGCGCGGCCCGAAGACCGCCCACGGGCCGGCGAGTGCGCGCATCTGATCCCAGGGCCCGACGTTGGCCGCCGGCGCGATCAGCGGGCTGTCGTCGGCGCAGCTCGCGCCCTGGCACATCACATCGGCGCCGGTGCTCGCGCCGGCATACCAGGCCGGGGTCACGAAGTCGCTGACGTACACGCCGTCGAGCCGGTAACCGAGGCCCTCGACCGGGTCGGCGATCTCCCGCTGCCAGGTCGAGCCCTCATGCGAGTAGCGCACGTCCAGGTTGGGGTCCTCGAGCATCTCGACCACCTCGTGGGAGAAGTCGCGCGACCAGCCCTCGACCGTCGAGCCCGACGTCCACACCAGCGCGTAGGGCTGGCCGAAGAAGTCGTGCTCCCCGCGAGGCTCGGCGCCGCCGACCTTCAGGTACACCTTCCAGCCGCCCGGCGCGAACTGCGCGCACGGGGTGCCCCACGCGGCTCGGAGCTGAAGCGACTGCGCGGCCACGGCGCGTTGCACCCGGGCCAGCGCCCCCGGGCGGACGCCCGCCTGGTTGACCACGGTCAGCGTCTGGACCGGAGCGCCCGCCGGGCAGGACACGGTGGCGCGGGCCGGCGCGGCGCCGACCAGAGCGACCAGCACGGTGCCCAGCACGATGAGCCTGCCCACCATGCCCTCGCAATCGGCCGGCAGCCCCGGATCTGCACCCCCGGCGCGGGGCGCTCAACGAATGAACGACCCGCCGGCGGCGAGATCGCGGCAACGGCGAAGCGCGCCCGGCAGGATTTGAACCTGCGACCTTTCGCTCCGGAGGCGAACGCTCTATCCCCTGAGCTACGGGCGCGGGGGTCCCTGAAATCAGGACTGCAGAGGAGCTTACCGTTCAGATTGCCCTCATCTCGGATACCCACCTGCCGCGGGGGAGCCGCCGGCTTCCGGATGAGTGCGTGGCGCGCCTGAGGCGCGCTGATCTGATCCTCCACGCCGGAGATCTGATGACGCTGGCCGTCTTGCGCGAGCTCGAGAGCTACGGCCAGGTTGTCGCCGTGCACGGCAACGTCGACGACGCCGAGGTCCGGGAGGCGCTGCCGGCGAGCGCGACCGTTCAGGCCGGCGGCGCCACGATCGCCATGACGCACGATGCCGGGCCGGCCAAGGGACGGCTGGCCCGTCTGCGCCGGCGCTTTCCCGACGCGGATGCGGTCATATTCGGCCACTCGCACATCCCACTGCACGAGCGCGCACCCGACGGCTTTCAGATCTTCAACCCCGGCAGCCCGACCGAGCGCCGGCGCTCCCCCGCCCACACGATGGGCATCGCCCGCGTCGAGCAGGGACGCCTCAGCTTCGAGCTCATCGTCGTCGGCTGACAGACTGGGCGCGATGGACCTGTCGGTCTTCTTCGCCGGCACCGCGGGCTCGATCCCGACTCAGCGGCGCGGTCTGCCCGCGGTGCTCGTGCGCCGGGGCGGCGACCGCATCCTGTTCGACTGCGGCGAGGGCACCCAGCGCCAGCTCGTGCAGTCGGTCGGGCTGACCGAGCTCACCGAGGTGTTCCTCACGCACTTCCACGCCGACCACTGGCTCGGGCTGCCCGGGCTGCTCAAGACGTTCGACCTGCGCGCGCGGGAGCGGCCGCTCGCCGTGCACGGCCCGCCCGGGCTGCGCGAGCTTCTCACCACCGCCATGCGGGTGGCCGGGAGGGTGCGCTACGAGCTCCGGCTCATCGAGCTCGCGCCCGGCGACGTGCTTGAGCGCGAGGGCTACAACATCGCCGCGGTGCCGGTCGCCCACAGGGTCTCCAATGCCTTCGCCTACGTGATCTACGAGGACCCGCGGCCGGGGGAGTTCGACCCCGAGGCGGCCACCGCGCTGGGAATCGTGCCCGGGCCGGAGTTCGGCCGGCTCCAGCGCGGCGAGGCGATCCGCGGCGTGCGCCCGGAGCAGGTGCTGGGGCCGGCGCGCGCCGGCCGCAAGGTCGTCATCTCCGGAGACACGTCGCCGTGCGAGACGCTGCGCATCGCCAGCCACGAGGCCGACCTGCTGCTCCACGAGGCCACCTTCGCCGAGGAGGAGCGCGACCGCGCGGCCGAGACCGGCCACTCGACCGCCGCCCAGGCGGCCACACTGGCCCGCGACTCCGGCGTGAGCATGCTCGCCCTCACGCACTTCTCGACCCGCTATCCGGTCAGCGTGCTGCGCGACGAGGCACGGGCGATCTTCCCCGGGACCGTGCTCCCACGCGACTTCGACACGATCGAGATCCCGTTCCCCGAGCGCGGCGAGCCCGAGTTGATCCGCTGGGAGGACCGGCGCGCCGCCGAGGCCGACGCCGCCGAGACGGACGCCACCACCGCTGAGGCCGCCGAGGCCGAGGCCGGCGCCGAGGGCGCCGACACCGAGCCGGTGACCGACGGCGCCCGATGATCACCGGCACGCTCGAGCGCCTGGAGACCGAGCGGATGGTCCTCGAGCGCCTGCGCCCCGAGCACGCCTCCGAGCAGCTGCGGCTCCTCCTCGATCCGCGGGTGTGGACCACGCTGTGGTCGGGCGGCGAGCGACCGACCGAGGGCGAGGTGCTCGACCGCCTGGCCGCCAAGGTCGAGCACTGGGACCGCCACGGCTTCGGCCAGTGGCTGCTGCGCGACCGCGAGACCGGCGAGATGGTCGGACGGGGCGGCCTCCAGCACACCTACACGGCCGGTCTGAACGACATCGAGGCCGGCTGGGCGATCGTTCCCGAGCGGTGGGGACAGGGGCTGGCGACCGAGCTGGCCCATGCTGTCGTGCAAGCCGGCTTCGACCAGCTCGGCCTGCTCGAGATCGTCGCGTTCACGCTTCCGGACAACCGCGCATCGAGACGCGTGATGGACAAAGCCGGCTTCCAGTACGAGCGCGACATCGTCCACGCCGGCCTCCCGCACGTGCTGTACCGGCGCCGCCGGGGCCTCTGTTAGCCTCACTGCGGTCGGCCCCTTTAACCCGGTCCGGTGAGGCCAGGAAGGAGCACGTGAAGATGACGACGGTCGTCCTCGACCGCGATGACATGCGCCGCACGCTGGTGCGGATCGCCCACGAGATAGTCGAGAAGAACCCGGACGGGGCGATCGCGCTGGTCGGCATCCACCGGCGCGGCGCGGTGCTGGCCCGGCGGCTCCAGACGCTGACCAGCGAGCTGCTCGAGCCGGCGGTACCGCTCGGTGACCTCGACATCTCGTTCTACCGCGACGACTACGCGATCCGCCCGAGCGCGCCGGTCGTCCACGCCACCCACCTGGAGTTCCCGGTCGACGGTCGCACGATCGTCATCGTCGACGACGTGCTCTACACCGGGCGCACGGTGCGCGCGGCGGTCGACGCGACGTTCGACTACGGCCGCCCGGCGCGCGTCCAGCTCGCCGTGCTGGTCGACCGCGGCCACCGCGAGCTGCCGATCCGGCCCGACTACGTGGGCAAGAACATCCCCACCTCGCAGGAGGAGCGGGTCAACGTCTGCGTCGAGGAGATCGATGGGGTCGACGAGGTGACGATCGGCCCCGCGGCCAAGTTCCAGTCGCCCACCTCTCCGCCCCCGGCCAGCAACGTGGCGGCATGAGGCTCGGGCGTCATCTGCTCTCAATCGAGGACCTGGACCGCCCCGGCATCGAGCGGATCCTCGATCGCGCCGAGTCCTTCGACGAGGTCTCGGGCCGCGAGATCAAGAAGGTGCCCGCGCTGCGCGGTCGCACGATCGTCAACTTGTTCTACGAGTCGAGCACGCGGACCAGCTCCTCGTTCGAGCTGGCCGCCAAGCGCCTGTCCGCTGACGTGGTCTCGGTCCGCTCCTCCGGCTCCAGCGTCGAGAAAGGCGAGTCGCTCAAGGACACCATCCAGACCCTGTCCGCCTACG
>JAFAWR010000164.1 GCA_019241635.1 Solirubrobacterales bacterium | reverse complement strand
GTGCTCGGGATGCTCGGGATCGCCATCTTCACCGCCGCGACCGGCGTGTGGCAGACCTACATGTCAAACCAGGTCGGCCAGCGGGTGATGCACGATCTGCGCACGGCGGTCTACCGGCACCTCCAGAAGATGTCGCTGGCCTTCTTCACCCGCACGCGCACGGGCGAGGTGCAGTCGCGGATCGCCAACGACATCGGCGGTCTCGAAAGCGTCGTGACCACGACCGCGACCTCGATCACCTCGAACGTGACCACCGTGCTCGCCGCGCTCGTGGCGATGTGCATCCTGGACTGGCGGCTGGCCGTGATCTCGCTGGTGTTCGTCCCGCCCTCGGTGTGGATGACCCGGCGGGTCGGGCGGATCCGCCGGCGGATCACCACCGAGCAGCAACGGCGGCTGGCCGACATGAGCGCGCTGGTGGCCGAGTCGCTGTCGGTGTCCGGGATCATGCTCGGCAAGACGATGGGTCGGGGCGGTGACCTGGCCGACCGGTTCACCAGCGAGTCCAAGGACATCGCCGACCTCGAGGTGCGCTCGCGCATGGCCGGCCGCTGGATGATGGCCACGATCCAGTTCGCCTTCGCCGCCCAGCCGGCGGTCATCTACTGGCTGGCCGGACAGAGCTTCATCGGCAAGTCGATCTCGATCGGCACCGTGGTCGCCTTCACCACGCTCCAGACCCGCCTGCTCTTCCCGATCCAGTCGCTGCTCGGCGTGCAGACCGACGTGCAGTCCTCGCTGGCCCTGTTCGACCGGATCTTCGAGTACCTCGACCTGCCGGTGGACATCGTCGAGGCCGCCGACCCCGTCGAGCTGCGCCCCTCCGAGCTGCTCGGGGAGGTGCGCTTCGAGGGCGTGTCGTTCCGCTACGACGGTGCCGGAGAGGAGGACCGCTGGACGCTGCGCGACATCGACCTCGTCGTTCCGGCCGGAACCCGCATGGCGGTGGTGGGGGAGACTGGGGCCGGCAAGACCACGCTCGGCTACCTGGTGGCCAGGCTGTACGAGCCTCAGGAGGGGCGGGTGACCATCGACGGGGTCGACGTGCGGGACGCCTCCCTGGCCTCGCTGGCCGCGACCGTCGGCGTGGTCTCCCAGGAGACCTACCTGTTTCACGCCAGCGTGCGCGAGAACCTGCGTTTCGCGCGTCCGGATGCGAGCGACTTCGAAATCGAAGAAGCGGCACGCACGGCGCGGATCCACGAGCTGATCGCGTCGTTGCCCGAGGGCTACGACACGGTCGTCGGCGAGCGCGGCTACCGGTTCTCGGGCGGGGAGAAGCAGCGGATGGCGATCGCCCGCACGGTGCTCCGCAACCCGCCGGTGCTCGTGCTCGATGAGGCCACGAGCTCACTCGACACCCAGACCGAGGCCGCGGTCCAGTCCGAGCTCGAGCGCCTGGCCGAGGGGCGCACGACGATCACGATCGCCCACCGGCTCTCCACCGTGCGCGACGCCGACCAGATCGTGGTCCTCGACCACGGCCGGATCGTCGAGCGCGGCCGGCACGAGGAGCTGATGGAGAGCGCCGGCGCGTACGCTGCGCTGGTGACCCGCGACCTGGCCGACGACGGGCTCGGCACCGACGAGGTGGTGGGCGAGGCGTCGTGAGCGCCCGCGCCGCCAGCGAGCTGCTGCTGGTCGGGAGCCTCCCGGCGGACTCGACCGAGCAGGCGCTCCGGGCCGGCGGTGAGCTGTTCGGCGACATGGTGTTCGCGCTGCCCGACGGCGAGACCGGTCCGCGCCGCGCGTGGGTCGGCTACGAGCGCGAGTTTCTGGTCCGGCCCCATCCCGACGTGGAGGTCGTGGCCGAGACCGAGTCGCCGACCGGTATCCCGCGCCACGCTTATGAGACGCCGGTGTTCGGCATCCGATCCGGTGTGGACGAGCTGCACTGGGACTCGTGGCCACGGATCGACGACGCGCTCGAGTCCTGGCGCGTGTTCTCGGCGCTGCGCTCCGAGGGCGTGATCCCGGCGGGAGTGCGCTTCCAGGTCGGTCTCCCGTTCCCGTCGAGTGCGCTGAACGGCTTCAAGGCCGACTTCGCGCGCGACTACCCGGTGGCCGAGCGCGCCTACGAGGAGCTGGTCGGCCGCGAGCTGGTGCGCCTGATGTCTGTGATCCCGCCGGGCGACCTCGCGCTCCAGTGGGACATGGCGTACGAGACGCAGGACATCGAAGGCGTGCTGGCCTGGACCGCGGAGGGAGCCTGGGAGCGGTTCGCCGGCCCGGTGGTCAGGCTCACGCCGCAGATCCCCGAGGATGTCATGCTCGGCTATCACTTCTGCTACGGCACGTTTCCCGAGTGGCCGATGTACGAGGCGCGCGACATGGGCCTGCTCGTGCGCATGGCCAACTACGCGGTGGCCAACTCCGGGCGCACGGTGGACTGGGTGCACATGGCGGGCCCGCGCTACCTGCGCAGCGAAGACCGAAGCTTCTTCCGGCCGTTGGTCGACCTCGAGACCGGCCCCGAGACGCGGGTGTTCCTGGGGATCGTGCAGCCGATCGACGGCGAGTCGGGGCTGAAGCGCCGCCACGCCACGGCGTCGCGCTACCTGTCTGACTTCGGGGTGGCGATGTACTGCGGCTTCGGGCGCCAGCCCGGTGCGGACGGTCTCGAGACCATGCGCGAGCACCGGCGGGTGGTTCGCTCGCTGCGTTAGTGACCCGATTCGTTAATTCGGTGCCACCGAGAGTGGTCACCGGTGGAGGCTGCGCAAGGACGCAGGAGCCGATGCGTAGCGGAGCTACGTGAGGCGACGAGGACGCCGCGCAGCGCCGCCGGGGGCCGCTCGAATGGCATCCAATTAACGAATCGGGACACTAGTGGCGGTGTTGCAGCCGCGCGCGCGTCCAGCGGACGTAGACGACCGCGACGAGGAGACCGCCCCCGATGATCACGTAGCTGGCCACGTGCGCGGCTGCAACGAACTGGCTGGTGGAAAGCGTGAGCGCGAGCACGACCTGCGCGATCGCGTCGGCGAGGCCAGTCACACCGGCGATCGCGGTGAGGACGGTCAGCGCCCGGCGCGAGCCGGGGCGCTCGAGCAGATTCTCGGCGTCGGCGGGCTGGCCCGGGCGGGGAACGCGGGTGGCGGCCTCCAGGAGCAGCGGCCGGCGGATCGCCAGCGAGATCAGACAGGCCAGCCCGACCGCGCCCGGAAACACCGAGCGGCGCAGCTCGAGCGGCAGCGCGCTGCCTCCGAAAGCGATGCTCGCGACCAGCGCCACCGTGAACACGACCACCGGGATCAGCGCCAGGCGTTCGAGCCGCCGATGCAGGAGGCCGACCGCGACCAGCCAGAGCAGCGGAATCCCGTCGGTGATCGCGAGTGCCGTGGTGGCGTTGCCGAGCGCCGAGCGCAGCACGAAGAACGCGGCGAGGGTCAGCGCCAGCGAGCCGAGCAGCCTAAACGGAGGCCGTTGGTGCTCCGCCGGAGGCGTTCCGCTACCGACGTGATTTGCGCCTTGGCTTCTCATCGTTCCTGGTGGCCAGGTCGAACAGATTCGCGAGCTCGCGCCCGTGGTGCTCGACGTCGAGGCTCGGGTCGGCGGCCAGTCGGGGTGGGACCGCGTCGATCGCGGCTCGGATCGCCATCGCCATGACCTGAGGATCGAAGTCGGCGCGGAGCTCGCCGGCGGCTTGGAAGTTCGCGAGCAGCTGGGCGAGGCCGGCGGCGCCGGCGTCGAGCGAGGAGCGATCGAAGCCCGGGGTTCCGTCGGGGCGGCGGGCGCCCCGCGCGATCTCGACGATCGCCACCATGTGGTTGCGATAGGCGGCCATGAACGCGAGGTTCGACTCGACGTACTCCCGGAGCACGGCCGGGCCTCCAGACCGGGCGCTGATCCGGGGCCGCATGAACTGCTCGGCCCGCGAGAGCACCTCGGCGGCGACCTCGCGAATCAGGTCTTCCTTTCCAGCGAAGTGATACGCGATCACGCCCTTGCTGATCCCGGCGCGCTCGGCGATCCGGGCCAGCGATGCCTGCGCGTAGCCGACCTCGGCGATCGTGTCGATGGCCACGCCGACGATCTGGGCCCGGCGCGCCTGTTCGATGAACGTGCGCGGCTCGGTTTGAGCGACCGGATCAGAATTTGACCACATGGATTAAATATAGCACAAAGGGTCAAGTGGGTCGCGCCGGGGATGGTCCGCGGGCGCGCGGCCGGGTGGCGATCGTCCCTCGGGGCGCCACCGCGCGGCGGTGGTCCGGGGGCGCAGCCGCGTGGGATCGTCCGCCGGTGCGCCACCGCGCGGCGAAGCTCGCGCGCTCAGCCGCGGGCGACCCAGGTCGAGATCAGGTAGTTGCCGATCGTGCCTGGCGGAGGCAGGACGATACGGTCGTTCTCGACGGCGTCGGCGAGTTCGGCCCGGTCCCACCAGCGAGCCTCGACGAGTTCGCTCGGCTCCGGGGTCGGCGCCGTGGTTTCGCGTTCCGGGTCCACGAACGCCCAGAACCCGATCATCAGTGCGGCCGGGAATGGCCACGGCTGGGAGGTCACGTACTCGACGGCGTGAATCGGGACACCGGTTTCTTCACACGCCTCGCGGACCACCGCCGCCTCGGGCGTTTCACCGGGCTCGACGAAGCCCGCGAGTGCCGACCAGCGATTCTCCGGCGCGCCATGGCGGCGGCTCAGCAGGCACTGGTCCCGGTTCTGCACGAGCATGGTGACCGCGGGGTCGGTCCGGGGGAACTGCATCAGGCCGCAGTTCGGGCAGCGTCGGCGATGCCCGGCCTGCTCGACCTTCGTGGCGTGCCCGCACCGGCCGCAGTGGCGATGCACACGATGCCAGCCGATCATGCCGACCGCGTAAGCGGCGAGCGCGGCCTCGGCCGGGTCCAGCTCCGCCATCAGGCTCCGGAGCGAAGCGAGCTCGGCAGGGGCCGCGTCGTAGGCGAACACCGCTCCGCCCGACCTGTCCAGCCCGAGGAACGTCAGTACGGCGTCCGACGGCAGGTCGGCCACCGGGGCGAGGGCCAGCGTGCCGGCGCCGGTCACGGCGATCTCCTGGCCGGTGCCGACGAGTACCGCGCGGGGGTTCTCGAGCGCTCGCAGCCGTTCGGAGTCGTCGCGCAGGTGGGCGGCGCGGTCCAGCGTGGCGCCAGCGAACGCGATCGCGGGGGGCGCCTCGAGGTGTTCGTCGACGGGTGCTGGATCGGCCATCGGGGTTCGATTGTGGGGCATAACGTGTAACTCGACGCGAAGCCCGGCTCGAGTTCGTCGTTAGCCACGCTATGTGTGTCTGAATCGGGAACTCGCCTGGCGAGGCGGGCCGAGTTCGCGGCTTTGACCCCTGAATCGCTGGGGAGTCGATGCCGCCAGGGGCGGCCGTCACGCGAGATCGCTGCTGACTCGTGTCAAGCAGGCTGGCGGGCGTGGAGCGCCACGGAGTTGGCGGGCGTGGAGCGCCACGGAACGGGTAGCTCTCCGGGCGGGTTAGGAGACCGAGGAGGTACTGCAGATGTCAATCGCTTCCCAGGCCGGCGAAGAGCTCGGCACGATCGAGACCAATATCCCGGCCCGGTTGGACCGGCTGCCATGGTCGCGGTGGCATTGGAAGATCCTGATCGGGCTCGGAACCGTGTGGATTCTCGACGGACTCGAGGTGACGATCGTCGGCTCGATCGCCGGCGCGATCTCGGCAAAGGGCAGCGGGATCAACATCTCCTCGGCGGACATCGCCGGCTGGGCGGCGTCGATGTACGTGGCCGGGGCGTGCGTCGGCGCGCTCCTGTTCGGGCGGTTGACCGACATCTTCGGCCGCAAGAAGCTGTTCATGATCACGCTCGGGGTCTACCTGGCGGCCACGATTGCCACCGCGTTCGCTTGGACGCCGCTGTTCTTCTTCGCCTGCCGCTTCGTGACCGGCATGGGCATCGGTGGCGAGTACAGCGCGATCAACTCGGCCATCGACGAGCTGATCCCGGCCGATCATCGCGGGCGTATCGACATCATCATCAACGGCACGTATTGGGCCGGCGCTGCGGCGGGCGCGCTGCTGTCGGTGGCGGCGCTGCACATCTTCGCGCCGCTACTGCAGTGGCGCGTGTGCTTCGGCCTGGGCTTCATCCTCGGGCTGGCCATCCTGATCGTTCGCCGCCACGTTCCCGAGAGCCCGCGATGGCTGTTCATCCACGGGCACGAGGACGAGGCGGAGGAAGTCACGCGGGACATCGAGCGCCAGGTGATGGAGTCGACCGGCGGCGAGCTGCCCGAGCCCGATGAGGACGCGATCACGATCAAACAGCGCTCCTCGATCGGCCTGTGGGAGATCACCAGCGCGATCGTGCGCAACTACCCCAAGCGCTTCGTGCTCGGGCTGGCCCTGTTCATCGGCCAGGCGTTCCTCTACAACTCGATCCTGTTCGGCTATGCCACGTTGCTGAGCACGTTCTTTCACGTGGCCACCGCGAACGCGCCGTATTACCTGGTGGCCTTTGCGGCCGGCAACCTGATCGGGCCGATCGTGCTCGGGCCGCTGTTCGACACGGTGGGGCGCAAGCCGATGATCGCCGGCACCTACATCCTCTCCGGCGTCCTGCTGCTGATCACCGGCTACCTGTTCAAGCAGCATCAGCTGAACGCGACGACGCTGACCGTCTCCTGGTCGGTCGTCTTCTTCTTCGCCTCGGCCGGCGTCAGCGCTGCCTATCTGACGGTCTCAGAGATCTTCCCGATGGAGACCCGGGCGCTGGCCATCGCGGTCTTCTACGCGATCGGAACCGGGATCGGCGGGATCATCGGTCCGCAGCTCTTCGGCCGGCTGGTGCCCAAGGGCAACGCGTCCGATGTGTTCGTGGCCCTCGCCATCGGCGCGATCCTGATGATCGTCGGTGGGCTGGCCGAGCTCGCCTTCGGCGTCAAGGCCGAACGCCGGCGGCTCGAAGGCATCGCCAAGCCGCTGACCGCGGTCGAGTCCGCAGTGCGCTCCGGCGCGTCGCGGGCCGGCTCCGCGGCCCGCCGGTCGGGCACCGCCGTACTGCCACGGTCGCAGCGCCCCGCATAAGCAGCCTCCGGTTCCCCGCCTCGCACCGCGTCGCCGCCGACCCGTGGGACGGTCGGCGGGACGCGATGCGGGCTCTCACGAGCGCTACGCGACCTGCCGGTAGGTCATCACCACCGGCCCGATTCGGAGCACGTCGCCGTCGACGATGTTGCTGGCAACGATGCGCCGGCCGTTCACGAACGTGCCGTTGGCGCTGCGGTTGTCGAGCAGGCGAGTGTGGTGGCCGTGGCGGACCAGGATCGCGTGGCTCCGGGAAACGCGCTGCTCCTCGACGCGCACATCGGCGCGGCCGACGTGGGTCACCTTCGAGTCGAGCGGCACCAGCCATTCCTCGTCGTCCTGCTCGAACGCGAGGTAGTGACCGAACGGGGCCAGGCGCCGGCCGATCGCACGGTGGCGCGTGCGATGGTCGAGCAGGGCGAGCGCGTCGAGGATCGGCGCGGTGTCGGCCGCCTGGAGCGGAGCGGTGATCTGCTGGACCGCCGGCTCGGGGGATTTGAGGGGCGCTTGCGTTGTCATGGCCTCATCTCACCAAGCGTCCGGCAGAGCAAAGTCAAATGCTTCTAAGAGGTGTTGAAGACCCCGCTGACGCAGACGAGACATGTGTAACGGGCGCGCCGCGGGGGCGCGGCCGAATGGCTTGTCGATCCGCCCGGTGGCGCCAGGGGCGCCGGGCCGCGGCGGGTCTAGGCGAGGGCTGGCGCCGTCGCCGCCAGCTCGTCCTCGGCGTCGTCGGACTCGAGCAGCCGCGCCAGCTTGGCCCGGGTGTCGTGCTCGCACGAGGGGGTGTAGAGGATCAGGCGCAAATCCCCGGTTTCCCCGTGACGGAACACGCCGTGGTCGAAGGCGAGAGGACCGACCAGAGGGTGCGAGAGCTCCTTGTGCCCGTCGCCGCTCCCGGCCACCTCGTGGCGCTTCCAGAGCTTGCGGAACTCGGGGCTCGATGACTGAAGCGCGGAGATCAGCTCCTCGAACAATGGGTCGCCGATGTTTCGGGCGCTGTCGCCCCGGAACTTGGCCACGAGCAGGCGCGCGCTGGACGCCCAGTCTCCCGAGCACAGCGTGCGCCGCGCCGGATCCATGAACCAGAGCCACACGTGGTTGCGAGACAGCGGCTCGGGACCGGGCTCCCAGCTGAACACGCGCTCGAACGATTTGTTCCAGGCCAGGTAGTCCCAGCGGCGGCCGAGCAGGTAGGCCGGCCCGGGTCCGAGGTTCTCGACCAGGCGACGCAGGGTGGGCGACAGCTCCTCGGCCGGCGCCTTACACGGCTTCGCCTGCTCACCGCGCCCGAGCAGGATCACGTGCGCGCGCTCGGCCGGCGTCAACCTGAGCGCGCGCGAGACTCCCTCGAGTACATCCAGCGAGGCGCGCACGTCGCGGCCCTGCTCGAGCCACGTGTACCAGGTGGCACCGACCCCGGCGAGCAGGGCGACCTCTTCGCGACGCAGTCCCGGGGTGCGCCGGCGCCCGCCTTCGGGCAGTCCGACCTCCTCGGGCTGGAGGCTGGCGCGCTTGGTGCGCAGGAAGTCCGCGAGTTCCTGTCGGCGCCGCTCGCCGTTGGCGGCTGATCTCACGGCATCGGGGCTCCGGCCGTTCTGTGAAGCGCTGGGTGTGAGTTCTACTACCAGGAAAAACCCCTCTCTTGTACCTGGATAAGTATTCAAGCACAGTACTCATCGTGAACGCAACCACCGCCCCCAAGAACCGACTTCTCGATTCCCCGAACGCTCTTCTGCTCGTTGTCTGCCTGGCGCAGTTCATGGTCATCCTCGACGTGGCGATCGTCAACGTCGCGCTGCCCTCGATGCGCACAGGCCTGCACTTCTCGACCACCGGCCTGCAGTGGGTGGTCAATGCCTACACGCTGACCTTTGCCGGCTTCCTGATGCTGGGCGGCCGCTCGGCCGACCTGCTCGGCCGCCGGCGGGTGTTCCTGGCCGGCACCGCGCTGTTCGCGCTCTCGTCGCTGCTGTGCGCCCTGGCCGACGACCGCGGGTTGCTGATCGCCGCCCGCGGCGTACAGGGCCTGAGCGGGGCCGTGCTCTCGCCGGCCACGCTGTCGATCATCACCTCGGCCCTCCCGGAAGGCCCCGAGCGCAACCGCGGCTTGGCCGCATGGGGCGCCGTGGGTGGCCTCGGCGCCTCCTCGGGCGCGCTGCTTGGCGGCGTGCTCACGCAGGCGTTCGGGTGGCCGGCCATCTTCGCGGTCAACGTGCCGCTGGGAATGATCGTGGTCGCCCTCGGGCTGCGGGTGATCCCGAAGACGGGTCGCGCCGAGGGCACCCGGCACTTCGATGTCACCGGCGCCGCACTGATCACCGCGAGCCTGATCAGCTTGACCTACGGGATCGTGCGCACGGACTCGCTCGGCTGGGGCGCTAGCGGCGTGCTCGTGCCGCTGGTTGGCGGCGTCGCGCTGCTGGCCGCGTTCCTGTTCGTCGAGGCGCGCCTCGCCGAGCAGCCGCTGGTGCCGCTGTCGATCTTCCGGATCGGTCACCTGCGTGCGGCCAACTCGGTCGTGCTGCTGCTCTACGCCTCGCAGTTCCCGGGCTGGTTCTTCCTCACCCTGTACATGCAGCAGGTGCTCCACTACAGCGCGATCGAGGCGGGGCTCGGCTTCCTGCCGATGACCCTCTCGATCTTCGCCGCCTCGACACTGTCCCCGCGCGTGGTGGCTCGGTTCGGTGCCCGGCGGGTGATCACTGTGGGCATGCTGACCGCGGCCGTAGGGCTGATGCTCCTGAGCGGCATAACGCCGGGTGGCACGTACGTGGGCAATGTCCTCCTCGGGGCGATCCTGTCCGCGCTCGGGATGGGGCTCACGTTGGTGCCGGCCACGATCGTGGCCATGCAGGGCGTCGATCGCGCGCAGAGCGGCGTGGCCTCCGGGCTGCTCAACACCTCGCGGCTGGTCGGCGGTGCGCTCGGCCTGGCCGTGCTCAGCACGATCGCCGCCGGTCAGGCCGGCCCGGGGAGCGCAAGTGCCCTGGCCACGACCAACGGCTTCGGGCTCGCCTACCACGTAGCCGCGGTGTTCGCGCTGGCCGGCGCGGCCGTCGCCGGGCTACTGCTGCGCGAGCCTCGCGAAACCGAGGTGATCCGGATTCCCCAAACCGAGGAGCGTGAGCATGAGGCGCTGGCTGCTTGACGTGACCCAACGACCGGTGGTCGTGAACGCGATACCGGAGGCCGCGGGCGCCCCGCCCCGGCCCATCGAACCGAGGTCGTGGCGAGGGAGCCGGGCTGCGATCATGCGCAGACCGGCATGCTCCCCACGCGCCACCTCCTCGAGTTCCTCCTCACGATCTACATCCTGATCCTGATCCCGGGTCCGAGCGTCCTGTTCGTGGTCAGCCGCGGCGTGGCGCTCGGGCGCCGGGCGGCGCTGGCCACGGTGCTCGGCAACGCCGGCGGGCTCGTCTTCCAGGGCACGCTGGTGACGATTGGGATCGGCTCGCTGGTCGCCCGCTCCGACGCGGTGTTCACGACGCTGAAGCTGGTCGGGGCGGCGTATCTGGTCTTCCTCGGGGTCAGGAACATCCGCGAGCGCAAGGCGCTGGCCGCGGTGTTCACCCCCGACGCCGCGGCGGCCACGCCCAAGTCGCTTCGCCGGATCGTCCGCGAGGGGTTCTTCGTCGGGTCGACCAACCCCAAGGGCGTGCTGATCTTCACCGCGGTCCTGCCCCAGTTCATCGATCGCTCCCAGGGGCATGACACGCTCCAGCTGGCCACCCTCGGGGCGATCTGCGTGGTGATCGCGCTGCTCTCCGACGGGGCCTGGGCGCTCGCGTCGGGCACGGCGCGGCACTGGCTGGGGCGCTCGTCGCGGCGGCTCGAGACGATGACCGGTGTCGGCGGCGCGATGCTGATCGCGCTCGGCTTCGGGCTGGCGCTCACCACCCGCCGGAGCTGAGGCGCGCCGTGCCCAAGCGGCGCAGCGCCGGCCTCCTCCTGCACCGTCGGCGGGCCGGCGAGGTCGAGGTGCTGCTCGTCCATCCCGGCGGGCCGGCGTGGACCCAGCGCGAGGTCGGGGCGTGGTCGGTGCCCAAGGGCGAGTACCTGGACGGGGAGGATCCGCTCGCCGCCGCGCGGCGGGAGTTCGAGGAGGAGCTCGGCAGCCCGCCGCCCGACGGCGATACCGACGATCTGGGGGAGATCCGCCAGAAGAGCGGCAAGCGCGTTCGCGCCTGGGCGCTGGCCGGCGACCTCGACGCCACGCAGATTCACAGCAACACGTTCATGTTCGAGTGGCCGCCACGTTCCGGGAAGCAGATCGAGATCCCGGAGGTGGACCGCGCCGAATGGTTCGGGCTCGAAGCGGCCCGCGAGAAGATCAACCCGGGGCAGGTCCCGTTGCTGGATCGCCTCGAGGCGCTTCTGGGTAGCACCGGCGGGTGATCTTCACCCGCGACCGGATCGGGCCGACCGCCCACTACACGGGCTACGTGTGGGCCCGCAACGGCCTGTCCCATCCTCGGCTCGCCACCACCGAGGGCCGGATCCTGTTCGACTCGCTGCAGCCGACCATGCTGGCCAGCCGCACACTCGGCGGCCCGACGCTCGAGGAGTACCTCCTGGCCCGCCACCGGGCGATCGACGCGCGGCTCGCCCACGCCATCGACCACGACGGAATAACCCAGGTGATCGAGGTGGCGGCCGGCCTCTCGCCCCGAGGCTGGCGCTTCGCCCAGCGCTACGCCGAGCGCATCGTCTATGTCGAGGCGGACCTGCCGGAGATGGCCGAGCGCAAGCGCGCCGCGCTCGAGCGCATCGGGTCGCTGGGCGACGGACACCGCGTTCGCGAGGTCGATGCGCTGCGCGAGGGCGAGGAGCCCGGCAGCCTGGGCGCGGTGATCACCGAGCTCGACCCGGGCGGCGGCCTGGCCATCATCACCGAGGGGCTGCTCGGGTACCTGCCGCCCGACGCGGTCGCGGCCATGTGGCGGCGCTTCGCGGCGGCGGCCGCCGGGTTCAGAGCCGGGCGCTACATCTCCGACGTCCACATGGGGGGCGCCCAGACGCCGCAGGTGCGTGCGTTCCGCGTGGCGCTGTCGGCGTTCGTGCGCGGCCGCGTGTACCTGCATTTCTCCGAGGCGCCCGAAGCGGAAGCCGCGCTGCGCGACGCCGGCTTCGCGCAGGCCCATGTGCAGAGGGCCGCGGGCATCGCCGACGGGGGCCGCGACGCCGGAGCCCGCCTTGCGCATATACTTGAGGCATCAACGAGATGATTTCGGCCACGCTCTACAGCGATCCCGCCTGCCCCTGGGCCTACTCGGAGAGTCCGGCCCTCCGCGTGATCGAATGGCGCTACGGCGATCAACTCGACTGGCGCCTGATCCTGGTCGGGCTGACCGAGGAGGCATCGCAGTACGAGGCGCGCGGCTACACCCCGGTGCGGGGCGTTCTCGGCCAGGCGCGCTTCCGCGAGCGCTACGGCATGCCGTTCTCGACCCAGGTCAAGCCACGCATGAGCGCCACTTCGCGCGCTTGCCGCGCCGTGGTGGCTGCGCGCCTGCAGCACCCGGGCAGTGAGTGGCGCGTGTTCCGGGCGCTCCAGCTGGCCAACTTCAACTCGCCGATGCTGCTCGACGAGGATGCGCACATCGCCGAGGCGCTCCGGATCGTCCCGGGCATCGATCCCGATCAGATCGTCGCCCAGATCGACGCCGACCAGGTCGTCGAGGTCTACCGCCACGACAAGGACGACACTCGCAAGGCGGCCGGCTCGGCGGCCGAGCTTCAGGGCAAGACCGCCACCACCGACGGTCCGGTGCGGTTCACCGCGCCCTCGATCGTGTTCGAGCGCGACGGGACGCGCCTGGTGGCGGGCGGGTTCCAGCCGGTCGAGGCCTACGACATCCTGGTCACCAATCTCGACCCGACCCTGCACCGCGAGCCGCCCCCGGAGGATCCCGCCCCGCTGCTCGACCGCTTCCCGGACGGACTGACCACCCAGGAGGTCGCGGCGCTGATGGCCGGAAACAACGAGCAGCCCGACCGGGCGGCCGCCGAGGGCGCGCTGCTTACGCTGGTCGCCGCCGGCGCCGCGATTCGCCATCCGCTCGGCGACGACGCGGTGTGGCAGTCCGCGACCGCGGGCGATGCGATGGACTTCGGCGCCCGCCAGGCCGTCGCGGTGAGCTAGACGGACCCGGACGGCGGCGTCCCACGTTCGACCTCCGCGGACTTGGCCTCCCGATCGTGCAGGCGCCGATGGCCGGCGGGCCGTCGACGCCCGAGCTGGCCATCGCGGTGGGCCAGGCCGGAGGCCTCGGCTTCCTGGCCGCGGGTTACAAGCAGGCCGGTGTCGTGGCCGAGGAGATCGCCGCGGTGCGCGCGGTCACCGATGCTCCGTTCGGCATGAATGTGTTCGTCCCGACGCCGGAGTCGGGCCGCGCGGAGCCCGCGGCCCTGAAGGGGTACCTGAGCGAGCTAGCTCCCGAGGCCGAACGCCAGGGCGCCGCGCTCGGCGAGCCGCGCTTCGACGACGACGGCTGGGAGGCCAAGCTGACGCTGGTGTGCGACGAGCGCCCGGCGGTGGTCTCGTTCACGTTCGGCTGCCCGCCGGCCGACGTGTTCGCGCGCGTGCACGACGCCGACATCTGCGCCTGGGTGACGATCACCAACGTGGACGAAGCCCGCGCGGCGCACGCCGCCGGGGCGGATGGGCTGGTCGTCCAGGGCACGGAGGCCGGCGGCCATCGCGGTGGATTCATCGACGACGGCTCGGACGAGGGCGGGATCGGGTTGCTCGCGCTGCTTCGCATCACCGCGCGCGCCACCCCGCTGCCGATGATCGCCACCGGCGGGATCATGGACGGCGCGGCGCTCGCTGCCGTGCTGTGCGCCGGCGCGAGCGCAGCCCAGGTGGGGACGGCGCTGATGCTCTCACCCGAGGCCGCCACCGCCGAGGCCCAACGCGCGGTCATGCCCGAGCCCGGCCCGACGCGGGTCACCCGGGCGTTCAGTGGGCGGCCGGCGCGCGGGATCGTCAACCGCTTCCTGGCCGAGCACAGCGCCGGAGCGCCGCTGGCCTATCCGGAGATCCACCACGCCACCAGCCCGCTGCGCGCCGCGGCCCGCAAGCGAGGCGACGCCGACGGCTTTAACCTGTGGGCCGGCCAGGCCCATGAGCTGGGACAGGCGCGTCCGGCCGGCGAGATCGTCCGCGAGATGGCTGATGAGGCCGAGGCGATTCTCGCGCGCGTCAGCGCGGGCCGACGCGATCCAGGTACCAGTGGCGGGTCCCGCTGACCGCCCAACTGACCGCGTCGTCCTCTTCGCGCACGAACGGGATCAGGCTGAAGCGGCTGATCGTCCGCTGGGCTCCGACCTGATCTGAGTACAGGAGCTCGACCGCAACCGGCTCGCGCCGCCTGACCGCGTCGGCCACCTCGCCGTGGCGCGGGTCGTTGGCGTCGCGCAGCGCGCCCTGCCACAGCCCGATGTCGCCGCCCGGGATGTACAGGTCGCGCATCTGGGCGCGGAACTCGTCCTCGGGGAAGTGCTCGGCGACCGTCCGATGCAGCCCGGGCCGGACGCACCAGCCCTGGCAGACCCCGATGCCGGCGCCGACGTTGCGCAGGCTCATGACCAGGTAGACGACGCCGTCGACGTGCTCGGCGGTGCCCTGGCCGCCCTCGACCCTGACCCAGTGCTGGTCGCCGAACATGATCTTCTGGCCGGCGTCGTCGAGGCGCGACTGGACGAGCAGCGGCCGGCGCTGCTCTTGGAGCGCGATCTCGGCGAGCCGCGCGCTGCGATTCGACGAGCGCACCGCGGCGAACGTGGCCACCGCGAGCACGAGCGTCCCGCCGCCCGTGGCCAGCGAGGAGATCGTGCTCGCGGAGACCACCGGGCGGGTCAGGCTCCGGTGAACGCGGGCGCGCGCTTCTCGACGAACGCGGCGGCGCCCTCGAGGAAGTCGTGCGTGCGCCCGAGCGCGTGCTGAAGCTCGGCCTCTAGGTCGAGCTGGGCGTCGAGGTCGCCGTAGATGAACCGGTTGAGCGCGCGCTTGCTCGCCGCGTAGGCACGGGTCGGGCCGGCCGCGAGCTTCTGCACCAGCGCGTCGGCCTCGCCGATCAGGCGGTCGTCGGGATGCACCCAGTTGACCAGGCCCCACTCGAGCGCCTGCTGCGCCGGAACGCGCTCGCCGAGCAGCGCCATCTGGAAGGCCCGCGCCCGGCCGACCGCGGGAGGCACGAACGCCGTGGAGCCGCCGTCGGGCATCAGGCCGATGTTCACGAAGGCCAGGCCGAAGAACGAGGACTCGGAGGCCATGATCAGGTCGCAGGCCAGCGCCAGTGAGCAACCGATGCCCACCGCGGGGCCATTGACCGCGGCAACCACCGGCTTCTCGAGCCCGCGGATGGCGGCGATGGCCGGGTGGTACACGTCGTGAAGCTCCTTGTACACGTCGGGCATGCCGTCCTCAGCCGTGTCGAATCCGGCCTTCAAATCGGCTCCCGAGGAGAAGCCACGGCCGGCGCCGGTGATCAGCACGGCCCGCACCGAGTCATCAGCGGCGTCGCGTTCGATGATCGTCCGCAGCTCGATCCCGAACTGCTCCGTGAACGCGTTCAGCGAGTCCGGCCGGTTGAGGGTCAGCCGCCCGACCGCGCCGGACTGCTCCCAGATGATCGTCTCGTATCCCAACTCAGGGTGCTCCTTTCGATGCAAGTTCCAGTTTCACCGGCAGCCTCTCCAGGCCGTAGATCCCAGACGGCGTGCCGAACTCCGGGTCGCCGTCGAGCTGAAGCGAGGACACGCGCTCGGCCAGGAACGCGACCGCCTCCTGCATCTCGGCTCGGGCCAGGTTGGCCCCGACGCAATAGTGGATGCCGGCTCCGAACGTGAGCAGCCGGTCGCGCCCGCGGTCGGCGGTGAGATCGAACTCGTCCGCGTCGTCGCGGCCCGCGCGGTGCGCATGCCAGGCCGACACGAGCACGATCGAGCCCGCGGGAAAGCTCACGCCGCGGTACTCGACGGCCTCGACGAGGATGCGCGCGGTGAACGGGGTGATCGGCTCGTGTCGAAGCGCCTCCTCGACCGCGGCGCCGGCCAGCCCGCGCGGGTCGGAGCGGAGCACCTGCCACTGGTCGGGGTGCTCGGCCAGCAGGCGGACGGTATGGGCGAGCTGGCTCTGGCTGGTGTCGACTCCGCCGACCAGGATGTTCAGCACCAGGTTTCGAAGCTCGTCGTCGAACAGGCGGTCCCCGGCCTCCTCGGCTCCGATCAGGGCCGAGATCAGGTCCTCTCCCGGCGCCCGCCGCCGGGTGGCGATGAGCTCGTCCTCATAGGCGTAGAACTCGGCCACCGCCTGCTCGATCTGCTCGCGCTCGGCCATCAGGCTGGTCGGGTCGAACTGGCGCTGGATCACGTTCGAGAAGTGATGCAGGCGAGGGGCGTCGCAGAGCGGGGCACCCATGACCTCGGCGATGACCAGCGACGGGTAGGGCTTGGCGAAGTCCGCGATGAACTCGCAGCGACCGTCGGCGGGCAGGCCGTCGAAGAGCTGCTCGAGGAACCGGCGCATGGCCGGGCGATAGCGATCGACCGCCCGCGGCGAGAGCGCCGGGTTGACCAGGTTGCGCAGCCGCCGGTGGTCCTCGCCGCCCAAGTTGATGATGTTGCGGACGATCTCCTCGCGCAGCGGGCCGTCGGTGATCCCGAACAGCTCGGCGATGGTCAGCCCCGGGAACACCGCCGCGCGGGAGCGCAGGAAGAACTCGCCGGCCTCGCGATCGAGCACGATGAAGCCGAAGGGGCTCGCGGCCAGCCATCCCTCGTGGCCTCGCAGCTCGGCCATGGCCTGCCGGTAACGCTCGCCCCGCAGCGAGGCGTCCGTGTGGTCGAAGCTGGGGAGCTGAAGCTCGGCGGCCGGCGGCACCGGGCGAGCATAAACGGCGGCGCGCGGCCCGGCCGGTCACAACTCATTCACACGCCGGTCACAAGCGGACAACCCCGCGAGCGGGCCGGCCCGAAAGAGTGCCGACGGCGGCGCACCGGGGGGTGGCGCCGGGCTAAGGCACAACGAAAAAGGAGACCCTGCAATGGCGCGCAAGCGCGTGCTCTCGCTGCTTCTGGCAGCACTTCTCATCGTCGGGGCGAGCGTTGCCGTCGCCCAGGCGTCGACCGGCGGCCGCTCGCACCGGCACGACGGCGATCCCGGCTCGGGCGGCTGGGGCGGCGGACCCCATACCTCGACCCCGATCAAGCACCTGGTGGTGATCTTCCAGGAGAACGTCTCCTTCGATCACTACTTCGGCACTTATCCGCACGCGGCGAACACCGACGGCCAGCCGTTCTACGGCTCGCCGAACACGCCGAGCGTCAACGGGCTGTCCGGAGCGCTGCTCACCAATAACCCGAACCTGTCCAACCCGCAGCGCCTGAGCTACTCGCAGGCGGCCACGTGTGACCAGGACCACGACTACACCGACGAGCAGAGCGCCTTCGACCACGGCCTCATGGACATGTTCGTCGAGAAGACCGGCTCGAGCCTGACCCTCGCGCAGTGCCTGAAGAACGAGGGCAACCCCGCTCCGGCCGGCGGCACCGACCCCAACTACGCCGTCATGGACTACTACGACGGCAACACGGTCACCGGGCTTTGGAACTACGCCCAGCACTTCGCGATGAGCGACAACTCCTACGGGAC
>JAFAWR010000188.1 GCA_019241635.1 Solirubrobacterales bacterium | reverse complement strand
GGGACTGTCACCTCGCGGCCGTCGATCGTCAGCGAGACCTTCTTGGTGATCGCCGGGGGTATCGTCGTCGTCGCCACTTGAGACCTCCACTATCCCACTTTTGCACCGATTTGTTCAAACTCGATCAGTCCGCGTAGTGACAGCTCGCCGACCGTTCCGGGGCTCGGAATCCCCGTCTCCTCGAGACCGCGGCCGCGGTAGTACGAATCGATCATTGCCTCGAGCCGACTCGCGGTCAACGTGGCTGTACGCCCCGACTCAAGTTCCAGCGATTCCGACAGGAACCGCTCCGGGAGCCAATCCTCCTCACGCGTCCACCCCTCGCGCAGGTTGAACAGCCGCTTGGCCAGCACGATCCGGCGCGCGGTGGTGGCCAGCTCGTCGGCGTCGACGCCCCAGCCGGTGACCAGCTCGAGCAGCCGGGCCCACTCCGGGAACGGCTCCTCGAACACGCCGCGCAGAAACTTGCAGAGGATCAGCGAGTCCATGACCGCGGCCCGGTCCTCGGTCTCGATCGCCCCGGCGACCTGTGCCTCACCGCCGGCCAGCCGGTCGTGCGCGCCCGACAGATCGACCTCGTAGGCGCCCGAGCGATTGTGATCGGCGCCGCGGGCGTTGACCGCCAGCCCGAGGGCCATCGTCTGTAGCGTCCGCGGCTCGTACCCGGGCAGCTCGAGGCCCTTGACGTGCGCGGCGAACTTCTCCGAGCCGAGGCCGATCTCGCGCGAGGCCGCCCGTGACCCCAGCGCGAGCAGCGCCCCGAGTCCCTCGCGGGCCCCGATCTCCTCGATCGCACGCAGCAACGCGTCGGCGTCCCCGAACCGGAGCCACGGAGCGTCGATCAGCCCCTTCTCCACGCACTCCATCGCCCACGCGATCGTGCCGCCGGTCGAGATCGTGTCGAGGCCGAGCTCATCGCAGCGAGAACTGGCCGCGATCACCGCGTCGACGTCGCTCACGCCGCACAGCGGCCCAAGCGCGAACACGTTCTCGTATTCCATCCGTGCCTGCTTGCCGCCACGGCCTCTGTATATGTGCTCGCATCCGATCGAGCACGACGCGCACGAGTCGCGGGCAACCTGGCGCAGCCCGGCGATCTCCTCCGCCCCGAGCGCCGGCGCCCCCTCGAACGTGGCGGCGGAGAAGTTCCGCGTCGGCAGCGTGGAGATCGCGTTGAACGCGAGCAGGTTCGACATCGTTCCGAGCTCGCGGTACTTCGCCGTGGCTTTGCCGAACGATCGCGTGCGAAGGTCCTTGGCGGCGGCGAGCACCCCTTGCGGATCCGCAGAGCCGACCTTCGTGCCGGCGCGAACCAGGATCGCCTTGCACCACTTGGACCCCATCACCGCGCCCAGCCCTCCCCGGCCCGCGTGGCGCCCGTCGTGGGAGATCGTCGCATAGCGCACGCCACGCTCGCCCGCGGGCCCGATCGCGGCCACTCGCCAGGCTGGTCCGTGACGGTCCCGCAGCCGAGCCTCGGCCTCGGCGGCCGAAAGCCCCCATAGGTCGTGAGCTGGCTCGATGCGAGTGCTGTCGCGGTCGATGACCACCACCGAGGGCTCGGCGCAGCTTCCCGTCAGGACGATCGCGTCATGACCGGTCAGCTTGCCGGCGATCGCGAAATGGCTCGACGCGAGCGCATCGGTCAGCCGGTGCGTCAGCGGGGACTTGGCCACGACCGCGAACTTGGCGCTGGTCGTGAGCGGGGTGCCGACGAGCGGCGAGAACACGAAAATGAGCGGCGCACCCGGGTCGAGAGGATCGACTCCGGCTGGGCAGTACTTGTGCATAAGCCAGGTGCCGAGGCCCGCGCCGCCGATGTACGAGCGCAGCACCGGCTCCTCGATCGGCTCCGAGATGCCCTCGCCCGTGCTCAGATCCACGAGCAGCGCCTGCCCGAAATACCCGCCGGGTGGCATGCCCCGGATGCTAGCTGCCTACGTGATCGATCCCACGGCGACGCGGCCATCGACGCCGCCCGGTGGACTCTTTTCAGGAGGGACGAACTCGCCATTCGGCGTCTGCCGATCCGCGAGTGGCGAGATCAGCCCCGTATAGCACTCGTTGCTCGCCACTCGCGCCGCGCGGGTCCACGAATGGCGAAAAACTCCCGGTCCCGGTCCCGTCGCGGTCGCGTCGCCAACCCCGACCCGGCACACCGACCGGGCAGGGCAGCCACGATCGGTGACCGCCCGAACGCACGGTCTATCGTCTAGCCCCCGGCGTCGGCGACCATGAACGCGACCGTATCGCCGCTGACCAGCGGCAGCTCCGGGTCGCGCGTGATCTTGTCGCCGTTCAGCGCGGCCACGACGTGCTCATCGAGGGCGAGACCGACGCCGGTGGCGACCGCGCCGAGTGACCAGGCGCGCACGGTGGTCCTGCGTGCAGCAGGGGGCTTGGCCAGCGGGCCGAACCGCTCGACGGCGATTTCGGGCGCCGGCAGGGCACGCGCGCGCGCGTAGTCGGCGGGCTCGTTGAGGTTGCTGACCGACGCAAGCCCCGGGTCCAGACGGGCGAGCGCGCCATTCTGCAGCAGGTCCGCTTCGGCCATGTGCAGCACCCGGGACCGCTCGAACAGGAACGCTGGACGCATCCGGTCGGCCGCGATCAGCTCCTCGACGGCCCGCAGCAGGCCGGTCCGGTAGGCGGCCGACAAAGGCTGCCGGTAGCCGCCGACCTCGGGCAGCACGACATCGACCTGATCGTCGAGTGCGCCTACGACGCGGCGCACGAACGCAGGGTGCAACAGCGGCACATCGGTCGAGGAGACGTAAGCGACCTCGGCGCGGTCTCCGATCGCGGCGAGGCCCGCCGCCAGGCCCTGGAGCGGCCCGCGCCCCTCCCGCTCGTCCGCCACCACCTCGACCGCGCGGTCGACCGCCGGCAACACCTGCCCAGGCGCGGACACCACCACCACCGGGCCGTCGACCGCGCGCGCGACGATCCCGGTCACCCGGCGCAGCAGGGTCGAGCCGTGCCACTCAAGCCCAGCTTTTGGCGAGCCCATCCGCGAGGATTTCCCGCCCGCCAGCACGATCGCGGCTGTCTGCGCCACCGGCACGATGCTAGTGCGCCGAACTGCCGCGGCCCGGCGCGAGCCCGCGAGAGTCAGGAGGAATGTCAGCTGCGCCCCGCGCCAGCGCTCGCCGATCCGGCTCCAGCCCTCTCGGCAATTGCAAACGGCCTATTCAGCGGACCTGGTGAGAGTTGTTTCGAACCACCGAGTCGCAAGTCGTCTCCGAGAAGTCTCGGATGCCGTTTGGGAGGTTCAAATGATTCTGAGTCCGGGCCCGAGCGCGACGACATCCGGGATCTTCGCCTATAGACTTCGAAAGTGCCGACCGGGAGGGGAGAGACCACACTCGCCGCTCACAGCCCAACCCCTGGCAAGTGGTTGTGGCTTCCACCGAGGGTCGTGCCAACTGATCGGTCGTGGCCGATCCGCACGAGCTCACGCTGAACGCGGCGCATTGGATGACCCCGACCACTAGGGTCGCGAAGCCGAGGAGGATGCTCAGGGCACTGGCAGGGTCGGAGGCGTCGAACAGCCCACGGCCCCGCCGCTCGACGGCGCGGCAAGGTCACCCGGCACGGCGGGTGGTGAGACGTCAAGCGGTCCGGAACTGCCCGACGAGCCGGTTGAGTTCCTCGGCGGTGCCGGATAGCTCTTGTGCGGACGCTGCGATCTCCTGTGCCGATGCGGAGGTCTCTTGCGTCGAGGCCGACACTTGCTCGGTCGATGCCGAGGATTGCTCAGCGACTGCGGCGACCTCGCCGATGCTGTCCTGCATGCTGTTCGCGCTGGCCGAGATCTGCTCGGAGGCGGCCGCAATCTGCTCGATCCGCTCGCCCATCTCCTCGACGGACGTGCCGATCCGCAGGAACGATTCACGGGTGCGCTCGACGACGCTGGCTCCGTCCTCGGTGCGCCGCGCGCCGTCCTCGACGACCCCGACCGCCTTGCTGGTCTCGCCCTGCATCGCGCCGATCAGCCCGGAGATCTCCTCGGCGGCGTGCTGGGACTCCTCGGCCAGCTTGCGGACCTCCTCGGCCACGACAGCAAACCCGCGGCCCTGGTCTCCGGCTCGCGCGGCCTCGATCGCCGCGTTCAGCGCCAGCAGGTTGGTCTGCTCGGCGATGCCGGTGATGGTCTGCACGATCGCACCGATCTGCTCGGACTTCGCAGCCAGCTCGTCGATCGCCTCGGTGACCGCGCTCGAGGACTCGCGCACCGCGCGCATGGCCTGATTCGCCTGCTCGGCGGCGCTCACGCCCTCCGCCGCGACCGTCCGGGCCTCCTCGGCCACCTGAGCAGTGAGCCGAGCGTTGTCGGCCGACTCGGCGACCGCGCGCGCCACCTCTTCGGCCGCGCGCTTGGCGTCGTCGACCATGCGCACCTGGCGCTCTGCGCCCTGGGCCACGTCGCCGACCGCGTGGGCGATCTCGCCCGCGGCCCGGCCGGTCTCTTCCGAGGTGGACGCCATCTGGTGCGAGGACGAGGCCACGCTGCCGGCGGTGCTGGCGACCCGCCCGATCGTCTGGCACAGGCGATCCGCCGTCGCGTTGTAGGCGTCGAGCGACGCGACGACCCGTTCGCGAATACCGTTGACGGCCTCGGCCACCTGCCCGATCTCGTCCTTCGACGGATTCTCGATCAGAGGCGTGACCGGCTCGTAGCGACGCGTCAAGTCGCCATCGGCAAAGCCCTCCAGGCCCTCGCGCAGATAGGTGACGCACCTGTCCTGAAGCATGTGCAGGCGGTTCAGGATCACGTCGACGCGGCCCTTGATCGAGCGCGACACCGCGAAGGCGATCCCGAGGCCGCTGAGCAGCGCCAGCACGATCAGCGCGATGCCGATCGTCCGCGCGGAACTGTACGCGGCGTTGTTGCTCTTGAGCCTGTCGGCCGCCCACGCGTTATTCGCGCTGTCCCACGAATCGAGGGCGGCGATCAGCGACTTGTAGGTGGGCAG
>JAFAWR010000187.1 GCA_019241635.1 Solirubrobacterales bacterium | reverse complement strand
GATGAACTCGATCGTCTCGCCGCTCACCGGGTTGGTCAGAACCTGTCCTGCGTATGCCATGGGATTGCTCCTGTCGAGAGGCCCGGAGGCCGGTTGATTTCGTTGGAGCAGAATCCCGTTCGAAGCCTCGTTTGTCGTCGGCCGCGGTACTGATTTGAGTCGTAAGAAATGCCGATCCGCCATCAACCGTTGGACGTGACTGGGAGCGCCGAAACGGTGGAGTGACTCCTACTTGAGGAGGACGCGCCTCCTCTCGGTGGGCGGCGGCGGGTACTCCGCGCCACTCAAGCACGCGCCCGTCCGACATCAGTAGCGCGGTTGCACTAGCCCGGATTCGTAGGCGTGGACGACCGCTTGGACGCGGTCGCGAAGGCTGAGCTTCATGAGGATGCGCGTGACGTGGGTCTTGACGGTGGTTCTGCCGACCGTGAGCTCGTCGGCGATCTCCGCGTTGGAGAGCCCGCGGGCGATCAGTGAGAACACTTCGGTCTCGCGCTCGGTGAGCTCCTCGATGCCGGCGGGCGGACGCGCCGGAAGTGGTCGCTGGATGCGTTCCTGAAGGATGCGCAGGATGATCGCGGGTGCGATCGCGACCTGTCCGGCGGCGGTTAGACGTATCGCGTGGGTGAGCTCCGCGGCAGACACGTCCTTGAGTAGAAACCCGGACGCTCCGGCGCGGATCGCTTCATGCAGTTGCTCGTCATCGTCGAGCGCGCTGAGCATCAGCACCCGCGGCCGCGACGGGTTTGCGGAGGTGAGCGTGCGCGCGGCCCGGATCCCGCCGAGCGTCGGCGCCCCCACGTCGAGCAGTACGACGTGGGGGCTGATCCGCCTTGTCACTTCGATTGTCTCCGGGCCGTCGGCCGCCTCACCGACCACGTTCATGTCGGGCTCGGCCTCGATGATCATGCGAAGGCCGCTGCGCACGAGGGCGTGGCCGTCGGCGATGACGATATTGATCACGATGACTCCTTGAACGATGTCGGTTACGGCCGTGTCAGGCGGTCGCCGTTGAGCGGCGCGTGCGCCGTTCCCGCCCGAGGGCCGCGCCGCCGATGCCGAGCAGTGCGAGCGAGACGGCGCCCGTTCCTGCGGCCAGGTAATCCCAATCGGTGCCGCCGCCGTTGCTGTGATGGCTGGCTGCCTGGACTTGCGGCGGCGCGCTGACTACGGCTGACCCGTTTGAGACGGGCCCATGCAGATCGATCGGCATGGCGACGGCGGGGGCGGCTGTCCCAAGCCCGAGGGCCAGCGCGGCGATGCCGGCGGCGAGGTGATTGCGGGTGTGGAGCATGCGAATTCCTCCTTATCGACGGCCCGAGGTGAGCCGGCGAGGTGTTGGTTGACGACGCCGTAGAACGTAAGATCGGCGTGGTCAGTGGCGCATCGGGGGAATCCACATGGTTTAGAGCCGGTGGTCGGCCGTGCGGAGGAGCTCGGCGCTGTCAGGCGTTTTCTCGAAGGCACACGCGAGCCGGCGGCGCTGGTGATCGAGGGGGAGGCCGGCCTGGGCAAATCGACGCTGCTCAGAGCCGGGATCGATCTCGCTGTCGGCCTGGGTCGACGTGTGCTGGTGGTGGGGCCGGTGGAGGCGGAGGCGGAGATGGCGTTCGCCGGGCTCGAGGGGCTGCTCGATCGTGTTCTCGACGAGGTGCTGGACGAGCTGCCCACGCCGCAGCGGGTCTCGCTCGAGGTCGCGCTGCTGCGAAGGGAGCCGGGGGAGCTGGGGATCGAGGCTCGGACGGTGGCCAGCGCCACGACGAGTGTGCTTCGCGCACTGGCCTCGCGCCAGCCGCTCGTGCTGGCGTTAGATGACCTCCAGTGGCTCGATGACGCCAGCCTGCGCGTGCTGCGGGTCGCGTTCGCGCGGCTGCGCGACGAGCCGCTGCTCGTGCTGGCGGCGGGCCGGCAATCCGACCGGGACCTGGACCTCGGGTTCGACCGAGCGCGGCTGACCCGCGTTGCGCTCGGCGGCCTGTCAGTGGAGTCGCTGCGCTCGCTGATGCGCGAGCGGCTCGGCCTCGCATTGTCGCTACCCGGCGGTCGGCGACTGGCGGAGCTGACCGCGGGCAACCCGTATTACGCGCTCGAGCTGGCCTCCACTGTGGCCGACGATAGCGGTGGACCGTTCGCGAGCGGGGATCTCCTGGGGCTCGTGGCGCGGCGTTTGACCGAGCTGCCCGAGTCGACGAGGATCGCGCTCGGGACGCTGGCCGCGGCGGTCCATCCGACGGTCGATCAGCTCTCCGACCTCGTCGGCGATGAGCGCGTGCTCGATCCCGCGTTCACCTCCGGGGTTCTCGAGGAGCACGAGAGGGTGCTGCGTTTCGCTCACCCTCTGCTTGCCGCCGCCGCCTACCAGGCGCTCCCCCCCGGCCATCGCCGCGCCGTGCACCGCGATCTGGCCGCCGCCAGCGCCGACCCCGTGGAGCGGGCGCGGCATATCGCCTCGGCGGCACCGAAGCCCGAGGCCGACCTAGCGGACACGGTTGAGCTGGGCGCCCGCGCGGCCGCCGCGCGCGGCGCCCCTACGGTGGCGGCGGACCTGTTCGAGCAGGCCGCGCGGCTGACGCCTGCTTCCGCCGCCGCGGCCGCCGCCGCGCGGCGCGTCGCCGCCGTTCGGGAGATGTTCGCGGCTGCCGACGGGGCGCGAGCGATGGAGCGCGCCCGCACGCTCGTCGACGAGCTTTCGCCCGGCGACCTCCGCGCGGAGGTCATGACCACCATCGCGTACTACGCGGCGCGCGGGGAGCAGGCGGTGGCGATGTGCGAACAGGCGGTCGCGGAGTCAGAGACGCTCGACGGGCGCGCGCGGAGCCTGCTGACACTCTCCAACGTCCTGATGACGCTGGACGTCAAGCGCTCCCTCGACCCCGCGCGCCACGCGCTGGCGCTCCTGGAGGCGGGGGGCGATCCGAGGCTGCGTGCCGTCGTCCTCGGAGTCGTCGGCTTCTACGAACAGGAGACAGATCCTGGCGGACGCGGCATCGAGCTCTTACGTCAGGCGGTGGCTCTGCAGCGCGAGCACGGCAGCGTTGGGCTGGATGCCTATCTCGAGCCCATCACCCAGCTTGGGCATGCGCTGACGTGGCTCGACCAGCTCGACGAGGCCCGCGACCTGCTCGTCGCCCAGCACGCATGGGTGAGTCGGGCTGGGCAGGAAGCGGCGGTCGCCGCGATCGCCAGTCATCTCGCCGAGCTCGAGATCAGGGCGGGAAACCTCGATCGCGCTCGCGCGCACGCGGACGAGGCCGTCGCGATCATGGACGAGGGCCCGGATTTGGGCGACCTCAGCTTCGCTCTGTACGCGCGCGCGCACGTCGCCGCGCTGCAGGGCGAGGTCGAGCTCGCCACCAGCCTTGCCACCCGGGGGCTGGCGGCCGGCCGCGCCGTCGACAATCACATCTGGCCGGTAAAGAACCTGTGGGTGCTGGGTCAACTGGCGCTCGCACAGGGTGACGCCGCCCGCGCCGCCGAATACCTCGCTCCCCTACGTGACGCGCGCCACTCCGCCGGGTTCCTCGAGCCGGGATCGCCACCGTTCCCCTCCGACGCCGTCGAGGCCCTGGTCGCCGCTGGGCGCATCGACGAGGCCCGGGCGATGAATGACGCCTGGGAGCGACTTGGCCGCGAGCTCGACCGTCCCCGCCTGCTGGCCACTGGCGCTCGCGGTCGCGGTCTGATCACCGCCGCCGAAGGAGATCCCACGGCGGCCGTGGCGATCCTCCACGAAGCGCTCGACCACCACGCCCGCTTCCCGGTACCCGAGGAGCGCGCCCGAACCCACCTGGCTCTCGGCGCCACCCTACGCCGCGCCGGGCACCGCCGGGACGCCCGCAACACGCTCGAGGAAGCGCTCGCGACCTTTGAGCAGCTCGGCTACCCGCTATGGGCGGAGCGTGCCCGCGCGGAGCTCGCACGGCTCGCCGGGCGCAAGCCCGCGGACACCGAACTCACCGCGACCGAGCGGCAGGTCGCCGAGCTCGTCGCCCAAGGCCGCTCGAACCGCGATGTTGCCGACGCGCTCTTCATCACCGTGCGCACCGTCGAGGCCAACCTCACCCGCATATACCGCAAGCTCGAGATTCGCAATCGAGCCGAGCTCGCGGCCGGTTGGAAACACCTGGGCAGCAACGCGGATTGACGAATAGACGACCGCGCTTTACCTGCGCTGGTCGCGAGCGCATGTCGCGGGGAAGGATCGTCGCGGACCTGGAGTCTGGTGTCTCCGACAAGGGTGACGGCGTAGGGCCCGCTCACCCGCCGATCGAGAAAAGAGGAGCTCACCGATGCCGTTTGACGGTCTTTTGCGGCGCGTCGGCCGATCCCGCGCGTTCGTGTCTCTCACGCTGCTCGCCTTGGCGCTGGCGCCCGCGGTGGCGCGGGCCACCGTACCCGGTCATTGGGACCCCGTAACCGCACCCACCGGCGCGAACATCGATCAGGTGGCGCTGGTCCGGACCCCGGACGGCTTGCTGCACGTCGTCTGGCATCAGGACCCGCCCGGTTCGGATGTCGGTACCGCGCTGACGCACACGGTGATCGGGCCGACCGGGAAGGTCGGTTCGGCTCAGACGATCGCGTCGGGGTGGGCGGGGATCGGTGACGCCGCGGTGGTCCGCAGCGCGGATGGCCGCCTGCTGGCGTTCG
>JAFAWR010000296.1 GCA_019241635.1 Solirubrobacterales bacterium | reverse complement strand
GCCGCCGGCCGGTCTCACGGAGGAGGTGGTCATAAAGCCGGACGAATCGTTCGTCATCCATCCCGGCGAGTTCTGCCTCGGGCGCACGCTCGAGTGGGTCGAGCTGCCCGACGACATCGTGGCCCGCATCGAGGGGAAGTCGTCGATCGGCCGCCTGGGCTTGATCGTCCACGCCACCGCGGGCTTCTGCGACCCGGGCTGGAAAGGCACCCTGACGCTCGAGTTGAACAACCTCACCCGGATCCCGATCAAGCTCTATCCGGGCCTCCCGATCGCGCAGCTGTCGTTCATGGCCCTCGACCAGCCGGCCGCCCGTCCCTACGGCAGCCCCGAGCTCGGCAGTCACTACCAGGGGCAGCGGGCGGCGACCGAGAGTCGTTACGAGGGGACCCGCGCGCACAGGGCTCCCGACGCCGCGGAGGGCGCGGCCATCGAGTAGGCTGCGCCCGCTGTGACCACGCTGATCCTGGCCGCCGGCGACCCCTCCAAAGTCCCGTTCTACATCGCCGGCGGGCTGCTGGTCGTCTGGGCGCTGGCCCTGGCCGGGCTCGGGCTGACCCGCCCGGCGTTTCCGGGCGACGCGCGCGGCGCCCGCGGAGTGATGGCGGTCACCTTCGTGCTGATGATCGCGGCGATGGCCACGGCTGTCCTGACCAGCGCCTTCCCGAAGTAAGCGCGCCGCGCGCCGGCCTCTCGAAGGTCTCGCGTCTGACCATCGCGTCGTCCGGTCAACCGGCCGGCGTCCCGTCCACACGATCCGGGTACTAAATTCAAGGGTGGTGCCTCGGCCACGCCCCCGAATGCTGGACCGCGGCTTCCGCCCATCCACCCCCGCCGCCAATCGCGCGAGAGGAGCGCCATGACGACACAGACCGAGCAACAGGACGGCGCCGGCGCAGCGACGGCGAACGAGACCCTTACCGTCACCGACAACCGGACCGGCAAGCAGTACGAGATCCCCATCGAGGACGGCACGATCCGGGCCACCGAGCTTCGGAACATCAAGGTCGATGAGGACGACTTCGGCCTGATGGCCTACGACCCCGCGTACATGGCCACGGCGTCCTGTCGCTCGGCGATCACGTTCATCGACGGCGAGGCCGGGATTCTCGAGTACCGGGGCTATCCGATCGAGCAGCTCGCGGAGCGCTCGAGCTACCTCGAGGTCGCCTACCTGCTGATCCACGGCGAGCTGCCCAGTCAGAAGCAGCTCGACGAGTGGACGCACCAGATCACGATCCACACGTTCGTGCACGAGAACGTCAAGGAGTTCATGCAGGGCTTCCGCTACGACGCCCACCCGATGGGGATGTTGCTCGCCTCGGTGGGCGCCCTCTCGACCTTCTATCCCGAGGCGAGCCAGATCAAGGATCCGGAAACCCGCTACATCCAGGTCATCCGGCTGCTGGCCAAGATGCCCACGCTGGCCGCGTTCTCGTTCCGCCACAACCAGGGCAAGCCGTACGTCTATCCCGACAACGAGCTGTCCTACCCGGGCAACTTCCTCTCGATGATCTACAAGATGACCGAGCTCCGCTACGAGCCCGACCCGCGGCTCGAGCACGCTCTCGACGTCCTGTTCATCCTCCACGCCGACCACGAGCAGAACTGCTCGACCAGCGCCGTACGCAGCGTCGGCTCCTCCCAGGTCGATCCATACTCGGCCGTCGCCGCCGGGGTGGCCGCCCTGTACGGGCCGCTCCACGGTGGCGCCAACGAGGCCGCTCTGCGGATGCTCCGCCGGATCGAGACCAAGGACAACATCCCCGACTTCATCAAGGGGGTCAAGGACGGCGACGAACGCCTGATGGGCTTCGGCCACCGGGTCTATAAGAACTACGACCCGCGCGCCAAGATCATCAAGAAGGCGGTCGACGAGGTCCTCGAGGTCACCGGCACCAACCCGCTGCTCGACATCGCGCTCGAGCTCGAGAAGATCGCCCTGGAGGACGACTACTTCATCGAGCGCAAGCTCTACCCCAACGTCGACTTCTACTCGGGCCTGATCTACGAGGCGCTCGGGATGCCGATGGAGATGTTCCCGGTGCTGTTCGCGATCGGACGGACCAGCGGCTGGATCGCCCAGTGGCTCGAGATGATCGACGACAAGGAGCAGAAGATCGCCCGGCCGCGCCAGATCTACACCGGCGCCCGGGGCCGCGATTACGTGCCGATGGACCAGCGCAAGTAGCCACCTGGACCCTCACGATCCGGGCCAAGGCTCGTGTCGAGCGGCTGCGCTTCGACACGCTCGAGCGCGCGCTGGTCGAGCTCGCAGCCCAGGCCAAGGAGATCGCTGAGGCGGCCGCGCACAGCCCGGCCGAGACCCGGCTCAAGCGCTACGGCCCGGCGGAGCAGGTCGTGGCCCGCCTCGAGCTGGCCGGTCCCGAACGCCGCCTGGCCGGCACCCGGGCCGGCATCGACATTCGAGGGGATGGATCGACCGAGGCCTACCTGGGGCGCGTCCGCCGGCAGGCCCTCGAGGCAGAGCCGGCGGCGGGTCCCGAGTCCGCGGTCGGCGCGCTCCGCCGCGCACTGCTCGACGGTTGATCGAACAAGACCCGCGGAACCGACGACAATCACAATCGGGGCGCGAGTCCGGCGCTGAGATATCGTTATTGAGGATGATGAGAGGGGCCTTATCAGCACTTCGCTTCGTAGCGCGGCCGTTCGGCTACCTCGCCTTCGTGGTGGCTCTGGCGGCTCTCTCGATCGCGGCCAAGGCGCTCGGTGACCGCGACGAGCTCGGCTATTTCACCGACCGTCTGGCCCGCATGATCTGGCGCTACCCGGAAATCACCCGGCGCGGAGTCCAGATGGCCTGGTGCGTGTGGGCGGTTGCGTTCGTCGTCGCGATATCGCCCTACGATCCGCTGACTTCTAGCTCGTGGGACGAGGTTGCGCTTGGGGCCGCTGCGATGGCCGTGCTTTGGCGGCGGATTGTCGCCGGGCACCGAGCCGAGCGCTGAGGTTCTCGAGCGCCTGCTCGAGCCCGACCTCGGCCGGATCGAGTTCCCGCATGGCCGCGGCCAGGCGGTACTCGGCGAAGTAGTCCGGGTCGACGTCACATGCCGCGGCGATCAGCTCCATGGCGCGCATCGACGGCTTGTCGTGGCCGTTGGCCAGCATGTTGATATGCGCGTGGGTGATGCCCTTGCCGTCGAGCTTGCGGGTCGCCTCGGCCAGGCCGCGGTAGGTGAGCGCGCGCTCGTCCATGAGCGCCCGAAGGGACTCTCCGAAGGGTTTCGTGCTTGGTCCGGTCATCGATGGTTAAGTGGACCCTGCCAGCGTACCGCTCGCGCTGGTCGCCATGACACCAAGAACTTGACAGTGATCTCGGCTGCTTGGTAGGTTACCTAACAATGTAGCGGCACGCAAGCCCTCGTGGGACCGCCCGCGACATTGCCCCCACGCTCGCGCAGACCGGCAGGCAGGCGTGAATGGGGTGCGCCGGGCCGAGCCAGATCTCGATAAGGGGCAGCAGACCCCACGTCTGCGCGAGATCCTCGGCCCGGCTTTACTCCCCCGCCCCCCCGCCCCCGCCCCCGCCCCGCGTCCGGTCGGGGCGCTTTCGCCGATTCCCGCGCCTGCCCGCCTGGCCCGGAAGCGCGCTACAGGACGAGCGTCGCCCCGTTTACCCGTAGCCAGCGCACATGCTCGCGGTAGCCGGGATCGCGAGACGCCACCAACCGCCAGAACCGCGCCGAGTGGTCCATCACCTGAAGGTGGCAGACCTCGTGCCAGATCACGTAGTCGAGCACCGCTTCGGGCGCCAGCAGCAGCCGCCAGTTGAAGCTCATCGCGCCCCCTCGCGAGCAACTCGCCCACCGGGTGCGCTGCCCGCGGATGGTCAGCCGCGAGTAAGTCGTCCCGGCCAGCGCGCAGGCCCGGTCCAGGCGGGGCGCGATCTCGGCGCGAGCCGCCCGCCGGTACCAGCGCTCGAGCGCCGGCATCCGATCGGCGGAGATCCCCGGCACGAGCAGCGTGTCGCCCCGCCGGGTCACCCGCGTCCGATCCGGCGAATCGGTCACGAGCGCCAGCGTCTCACCCAGGTAGGGCACGGTGTCGCCGCGTGCGGCCACGGCAGCCCGCGCGCCGGCGAGCTCGGCCACCCGGCGCTCGATCCACGGCCTCAACTCCCGTATCGCCGCGGCCGCCTCGCGCTCCGGCGCCCGGCGCGGCAGCACGACCTCGACCCCGCGCACGGCATCCACGGTCACCCGTACCCGTCGCGCCCGGTCGGAGCGGCGCACCTGATAGACGACCTCTTCCACGGCGCGACAGGGTACGGTCAGCTTCCGACGTGAGCGCGTTCCCCCACCTCTCCGACCCGCTGACCAACGGACTCGTCGTGCTTCGCGACTACGAGGAGCGCGACATCCCGGAGATCCTGATCGCCTACCAGGACGATCCCCGCCTGCACACACTCAACGCCGAGGACCGGCCGCCCACCGGCGCCGAGCTGGGCAGTCGCGCCGAGCGCGAGGCGCAGGCGCGGCGCGCGGGCGAGTGGGCCACCCTGACCGTCACGCAGCCGGGCGAGGACACCTGCCGCGGGCAGATCCGGGTCGAGAACGTCGACTCCGACCACGCCCGCGCCGAGCTGGCCGTGTGGCTGGCGCCGCAGGTCCGGGGCCGCGGTCTCGGCCGCGCCGCGCTGCGGCTCGCCGGGCAGTGGCTGCTCGGCCCGTGTGCCCTGGCCCGCGTAGAGCTGGTGATCGCAACCGACAACCAGCCCCCGATCCGGGCCGCCGAGGCCGCCGGCTTCGTCCGAGAGGGCGTGCTGCGCGAGTATCAGCGCAGGCGCGGCCATGGCGTCGACATGGTCATCATGTCGCTGATCCCCACCGATCTCTGATGCCGACCCAGTATTGGCGCGTGAAGCTTCCCCCGGGCGTGCGCTCGCCGTTCGAGGTGTACGTCAACGGCGTGCGCCAGGAACTCGGCAGCGACTACCGGATCTCCGAGGGTGATCTTCTGTTCGAGCGCGAGCTCGTGCGCCAGCGGCTCGGCCTGAAGGCCTGGCTGCTCGGCTTCTGGGGGATCGGGACCTACAAGCGCAACGACGAGATCGATATCCGCTACGACGTCGGCGGGCAGCCGCACGTCGCGCACGCCCTGGACATCATTCCGCCGTCCTAACTACTTCCCGGCGCACCCACGGCCGCAGCAGTCGCAGCGCGGCCAGGATCGCCCGCGTGGCCGGCGAGCGGTTGAGCGTGTAGAAGTGGATGCCCGGCGCGCCGCGGGCCAGCAGCTCGGCGCACTGCAGGGTGGCGTAGGACACGCCCAGCTCGAGGACAGCGTCGGGGCAGTGGGCCCGGGACTCGAGCTCTGAGAGCAGCGCCTTGGGAATGCTCGCCCCGCACATGTCGGTGAACCGCTTGATCTGGCTCACGTCGGTGATCGGCATGATGCCCGGGATGATCGGGACCTCGATCCCGACCGCGCGCGCCTCGTCGACGAAGCGGAAGTAGGCCTCGTTGTCGAAGAACAGCTGGGTGATCAGGAACGAGACTCCGCTGTCCACCTTTTGCTTCAGGAAGCGCAGATCGCTGGCCATGTCCGTGGCCTCGGGATGCACCTCGGGGAAGGCGGCGGCGCCGACGCACGCCGGATAACGGGAAGCGATCAGCGAGGCGAGCTCGCTCGAGTAGCGCAGCCCCCCGGGATGTGGCTGCCACGAGGCGTCCCCCTGCGGCCGGTCCCCGCGCAGCGCGAGCACGTTCTCGATCCCGGCATCGATGAGGCTGTCGAGGATCACGCACAGCTCATCGCGGCTGGTGCCCACGCAGCTCAGGTGGGCCATCGCCTCGATCCCCAGGTCCTGCTTGATCCACTTGGTCAGCTCGAGCGTGAGGCCGCGGGTCGAGCCACCCGCTCCGTAGGTGACCGAAACGAAGTCCGGCTCGAGCTCGCGCAGCGTGCCCAGTGTCTCGCGCAGCTTTTGCTCGCCCTCTTCGGTCTTGGGCGGGAAGAACTCGAACGAGAAGACCGGCTCGTCGGTGTTGTCCAGGATCTGATCGATTCGCATGGTGGCGGCACTGTACCAACCTTGACAAGACCGTGTCAAGGTTTGTTTCGAGAATTTACCGCGACCCAGCGCTCGACCTCTCCATCGGACACCCGGTCTACCCGCCCGCGGCGGGCCAGATGGTTCAGGTAACACAGCGTCTCGGGCAGCCACCAGCCGGCGTTGCGCTCGGTCAGCGGCTCGTCGTGCACCGCCGGCGTGATCTCTAGCGCGGTTCGCGGTCCCTCCGAAGAGACCGCGGCCAGGGTCGCGTCGAGCCGCTGGCGGACGAGCGCCCGGTTGCCCTCGATGTGGCCGTGGACGTCGAGGAACGGCTTGCCGTGCCCGGACAGCGCGAGGCGAGCGTCGAGCTCGTCGACCGCATCCAGCGAATTCAGGAACTCACCTACCGGATCCGGGGTCCAGCCGTAGTCGAAGTAGAGCGAGATTCGGCCCAGCACGTGATCACCTGAGATGAGGAGCCGGCGCTCG
Source organism: Solirubrobacterales bacterium (assembly GCA_019241635.1). Taxonomy (GTDB): domain Bacteria; phylum Actinomycetota; class Thermoleophilia; order Solirubrobacterales; family Solirubrobacteraceae; genus Palsa-465. Next base: position 4,133 of record JAFAWR010000296.1, on the reverse strand, counting down.
GGCTGAAACAGGCACACGTGCGAAGGCGCATGCCCGGGCGTCTCGTAGACGCGCCACGTCCCCAGGTCGGTGTCGATGCAGACGCCGGCCACCAGGTCCCGGTCGGGCTCGATCGCCCGCGCGATCCCGGAGGGACTCTCCCGCGCGTGCTCGGCGTAGCGCTCCAGGGCGGATTCGGGGACGCCACTCTGGCGCCCGATCTCGAGCCGGCGGGCCACCTGGGTATCCGGGTCCACCGCGCTGGCGTAGCCGTGGGCATGATTCGGATGCATCCACATCTCGCATCCGGTGCGGTCGCAGATCGTCGCCGCCTGGCCGCAGTGATCGGCGTGCGCGTGGGTGCACACGACCAGCCGGACGTTGTCGACGGACAGGCCCACCTGATCGAAGGCACGCTCGAGTTCGACCATCGAGCCCGGCTCATCCATCCCGGTATCGACCAGCACGAGGCCGCCGTCGGCGGCGATCGCCCAGGCATTGCCGTGCGGGACCCCGGGGAACGGAAGCGCCAGCCTCAGGCGCCACAGCCCGGGGATCACGCGCTCTCCACGCCCGAGCTCGCGTCTGCGCGGCATGCCCCGGCACGATATTCCCCCCGTAGACTCCGGCGCGCGGATGTCCAGCCCAGCAGACCTGGCCAGGCGGTACTTCGAGGCGATCGGCGCGCGCGATCTCGATGTCGCGATGGCCATGTGGGCCCCTGGCGGGGTCGAGCGCGTCGTCGGCCAGCGCGAGATGTCGGCGCCCGGCGAGGTCCGCGCCCTCCAGACCGAGCTGAACGGCGCCTTCCCCGACCTCGCCTGGGAAGTGCTCGACGTGATCGGCTCCGAGGACGCCGGACGGCGCCGGGCCGTGGTTCAGTGGCGCGCCACCGGGACGTTCGCCGGCCCGGACACCTTCCAGGGCTTCGTGGCCAACGGCGCGCACCTCGAGATGGAGGGCTGCGACGTCCTCACCTTCGATGATGAGGACCGCCTGACGCGGCTCGACGCCTATCTGGACAGCGGCGATGTCGCCCGCCAGCTCGGCGTGCTGCCGTCGTCGGGCTCGCGCGCCGAGTCGAATCTGACCAAGCTGGCCAATGTCCGGACCAGGGCCCGCGCCTGGATCCAGGGCAGCGATCCCGAGCGGATCGCCGAGGGCGTCTGGCTCGTGCGCGGCGGCGTCCCCAGGGTCATGAACGTCTACCTGATCGAGGACGAGGGTGGCGTGACCGTCTACGACGCCGGCAGCGCCGATATGGCCCCGTCGATCGCGGCGGCGGCCGCGCGCCTGGGTGGCATCAAGCGCGTGGTGCTCGGCCACGCCGACGCCGACCACCGCGGCGCCGCCCCCGCGCTGAACGCGCCCGTGTTCTGCCATCCGGCCGACCGCGCCGCCGCCGAGTCGCCCGAGCCCTATCGCGACTACTGGGACCGCACCAAGCTCGACGTCCGCGGGCGCAACGTGCTCTGGCGGCTGATCGCCACCTGGGACGGCGGCGCCGTCGAGATCGCCGGCACCCTCACCGAGAACGACCAGGTCGCAGGCTTCAAGGTCGTCCACCTGCCCGGACATGCCCCGGGTCTGATCGGGCTGTTCCGCGAGTCCGACCGCCTGGCCCTGGTCTCCGACACGATCTACACGCTCGACCCCCAGAGCGGGCGCCGCGAGCCCGCCCACGTCCCCCATCCGGCCTTCAACCAGGACCTCGAGCAGGCCCGTGCCTCGATCGACAAGCTGGCCGCGTTGGCCCCGCATGTCGTATGGGCCGGGCACACCGACCCCGTGACCGGCGACGTGCAGGCTCAGCTCGAGCACGCCGCACGCGCTTGATGGCCAAGCGAAAGCAAAAGCGCGAGAAGCTCGACGTCCCGACCTCCCAGTACCGCGACGCCGAGGGCAACCTGCTGACGCTGCGCGGCTCGCTAAAGCCCGGAGCGCGTCGCGAGTATGCCGACATCCTGGCCGGCGGGCTGGAGCGTGAAGACGCGTGGCAGCGCGCCACCGAGCTGCTGTTCGAGCGCCTGGCCGTTGCCTGGACGATCTCCGGACTCGAGATCACGCGCCAGAAGGAGCTCCTCGGCCGCTACCGAATGGCCAGCGGTGAGGAGCGCCGGTTCGTCCGCGACGCCCTGCGCGAGCATGCCGCCGAGCACTTCCCGGAGCTCCAGGCGCCATGATCGATCCTGACGCGTTCGCAAAGCTGATCTGCGAGTGGTGCCTCGACGTGCACGAGCGCGACTACGTGCTGGTCTTCACTACGCCGTCTGCCGCGCCTCTGGTCCGCGGCGTTCATCGCGAGCTGATCCGGCGCGGAGCCTGGCCACTCGGACTGCGGATCGACCTGCCCGGCCTCGCCGAGGACTTCTACCAGCTCGCCTCCGACGAGCTACTCGACGATTACCCGCCACTGGACCTGGTCGAGATCGAGCGTGCCGATGCCTGCCTGTACATCGACGCACCCGAGAACACCCGCGCCCTCGCAGACGTCGACCCAGCCGCGATCGCCCGCGCCGCGCTCGCCCGCGCCGCGATCCGGGAAGCGCGAACAAATAGGCGCTGGTGCATCACGGTGTGGCCGACGCCGGCGCTCGCCCAGCAGGCGGGCATGAGCGACGACACCTACGCCTCATTCGTGAACCGCGCGCTGTTCCTCGACCGGCCGGACCCGGTGGCGGCCTGGCGCGAGCTGAACGACCGCCAGGCGACACTCGTGGACCGCCTCAGCGAGGCCCGCGAGATCCACATCGAGGCCGACGGCACGGACCTGACCCTGCGCGTCGACGGTCGCACCTGGATCAACTCCAACGGCCGACGAAACATGCCCAGCGGCGAGGTGTTCACCGGCCCGCTCGAGGACTCGGCCAACGGGACGATCCGCTTCACGGTGCCATCGAGCCCTCGGGGGGTGCAGGTCGAGGACGTGACGCTCACCTTCGAGGACGGGAAGGTGACCGGCGCCACCGCGCAGCGCGGTCAGGCCTACCTGGACGCCGCGCTGGACAGCGACCCCGGGGCGCGCTTCCTGGGCGAGCTGGGCATCGGCACGAACACGGGCATCGACCGGGCCACCGGCTCGGTCCTCCTCGACGAGAAGATCGCCGGCACCGTGCACCTGGCGCTCGGCCGCTCCTATCCCGAGACCGGCGGGCGCAACCAGTCATCGCTGCACTGGGATCTCATCTGCGACCTCCGCCAGGGCGGCCGGCTGACCGCCGACGGTGAGGTGATCGAGGCTACGGGGCCGTAACGAGCGCTAACCCGCCGTCCAGTAGCTTCCAAGGCTGAGATGCGCCGGACCAAGATCGTCGCCACGATCGGACCCGCCTGCCGCGACCTGGAGACGCTGAGCCGTATGGTCGCGGCCGGCCTCGACGTGGCCCGGCTGAACTTCTCGCACGGCAACCGCGAGATGCATGCCGAGAACGCCGAGCTGGTGCGCCAGGCCGCCTCGGCCGCCGGGCGCCAGGTGGCGATCCTCCAGGACCTGCCCGGCCCGAAGATCCGGATTGGCCGCCTACAGGACGACATCGCCGAGCTCAAGCCGGGCGAGAAGCTCGTGCTGCTCTGTGGCGCGAACTCGCTGGTCGGCAACGGCGAGCGGATGGCCGTCTCCTGGGGCGGGCTGGCCAGCGCGGTCGACCCCGACGACATCATCTACCTGGCCGACGGCGCGATCCGCCTGCGGGTGCAGACCGTGCGCGAGGGCGACGGTGAGGTCGAGACCGCGGTCGAGATCGGCGGAGCGGTCTCCTCGCGCCAGGGGCTGAACATCCCGGGCTCCACGCGGGGCCTGCCCGCGGTCCCCGAGGAGGACCTCGACATGCTCCGCTTCGGTGAGTCGATCGGGGTCGACCTGGTCGCGCTGTCGTTCGTGCGCACCGCCGAGGACGTGACCAGCGTGCGCCGGCACACCCGCCTGCCGCTGATCGCCAAGATCGAGAAGCCCCAGGCGGTCGACGCCGCCGAGGAGATCATCCGCGCCGCCGACTGCGTGATGGTGGCGCGCGGCGATCTGGGTATCGAGCTGCCGATCGAGGACGTGCCGATCGTCCAGAAGCAGCTGTTGCGCACCGCCGGCAAGCTGGCCCGCCCGGCGATCACCGCCACTCAGATGCTCGACTCGATGGTCAACTCCTCGCGTCCCACCC
>JAFAWR010000062.1 GCA_019241635.1 Solirubrobacterales bacterium | reverse complement strand
CAGCACCCACGACAGCCCGCCGAGCCCGTGCGCGCCGAAGTCCTTGGCCATCTGCGGCAGCGCGACGTTGACGATGAACAGGTCAAGGCTGGCCAGCACGACGCCGGCACAGACGATGGCCAGGACTAGGTTGGGAGACGCGGCGCGCCGCTGACTTAGCGTGGGCATAGCCAGCATCCTAACACACTGGCTAAACCGTGCAGAAGTCAGCTACACTTCAGCCATGACCACCGCTCTACGCCTCACCGGCGCCCTCGAACCCCGCTCCGGCTGGAAGGCCGAGCGCTGCACGATCGCCAAGGCGCTCGCCGTGCTCAGCACCCGCTCGGCCCTGCTGATCATGCGCGAGGCGTTCTACGGCACGACCCGCTTCGACGACTTCGCCGAGCGCGTGGGGATCAGCGAGCCGGTCGCAGCGGCTCGGCTGCGCGAGCTGGTCGATGAGGGCCTGCTCGCGCGGGAGGACTACCGCGAGCCCGGCCAGCGGACCCGGCAGCAGTATCGCCTGACCGAGAAGGGCGCCGATCTGTTTCCCGTCCTGGTCGCGCTGATGCAGTGGGGGGATCGGTGGCTGGACGATCGGGGTGGCCCGATCGAGCTACGTCACCGCGACTGCGGCGAGCCGGTCACGCTCACGCTTCAGTGCGCCGCCGGGCACGAGGTCGACACCAGCGAGATCGACGTGGGCCGCCGCCGGCGCGAGGCTTAGGCCGCGCTACGCCGCCAGGAACGACGTCAGCACCGGCACGACGCTGCCGGGGTCGTCGAGCAGGAACAGGTGGCCGGCGCCGCTGATCACGTGCAAACGGCCGCCCGGAATCGCCTCGGCGAGGTAGCGGCCGTTGACCAGGGGGACCACCGGGTCGCGATCGCCGTGCAGGACCAGCGATTCGTGGGGGATCCGGTGGAGCCATGGGTGGCTGCTCCAGCCCGACAGCGCATAGAGCTGATAGAGGTAGCCGAGTGCGGTGGGCGGCTGGACCAGGCGTTTCTCCAGGCCCGCGCGCAGCACGCGAGGGTCGCGGGCCGTGCGGCCGCCGGCGATGATCGGCAGGATCAGCTCGGCCAGCTGCCGGTTCCAGTAACGCGCCGGGGTGAGCATGAGGGTCGTGACGATCGGATCGGGCGGGACGCTCGGCAGGCCCGGCGTGGTCGCGCACAGCACCAGGCGGTCGATCCGGCCAGGCTCGCGGCGGGCCAGCTCCTGGGCCACGATTCCGCCGAGCGAGTAGCCGAGGACGTCGAGCTGCTCGTAGCCGAGCTCGTCGAGCAGTTCGGCGACCAGCCGGGCGAGTTGGGGCATGCGCAGCGGCCAGCGCGGCCGATCGGAGCGCCCGGTGCCCGGGAGGTCGAACGCGATCAGCTCGTGGCGGCCGGCCAGCTCGCGCACGAGCGGCTGCCACATCTCCAGGTTGGCCCCGAGGCCGTTGATCAAGAGCAGCGGCTCACCGGCGCCGATCCGGGCGACCCGGATCGACGGGGCCGCGCTGGTGGCCACGAACTCGACAGTCGCGCCGGGCCACGGTTCGCTTCGCTTGCGTTCGTCCGTGCGTACTTTCATCCCTGCCGCGATGGACTATATGGGTTCAGCCGGGCGCCGAGCCCCGGCGCTCGAGCGCGCGCAGGATCGCGAGGTCGTCCACCCCGAGCTCGGCGAGCAGCGGACCCGCGCGCTCGTCCCGGGTCAGTGCGAGGAGAACGTCGGAGGGTTGGATGTCCTCGCGACCGTCGTCGAGGGCCCGCGCGGCGGCGATCATCAACAGGCGGCGCACGCCCGCACCGGGGCCGACGCGGATCCACTCCTCGAACCCGTTGTCGTTCGCCGGCGCCGTAGGCGCGAGAGCCTGGGCGCGCGCCGGACGGCCGGAGAGCATGCCGATGACCGCGTCGCGAACCCGGTCTGGCTTGGCGTCGCAGTCGAGCAGGATGCGCATCGGGACCCCTTCGCCGAGGGTCAAGAGCCCGAGCAGGATGTGCTCGGTGCCCAGGTAGGTATGGCCGAGCTTGGTCGCCTCCTGCAGCGCCAGCTCGAGCACCTGCGTGGCTTCCGGCGTGAACGGAATCTGGCGGGCGGCGGCGTGTTCCTCGCCCACGCCGACGATGCGCACCACCTCGCCCCGCGCGCGCTCGAGCGTGATGTCGAAGGACCCCAGCACTCTCGCGGCGATCCCGTCGTGCTCGCGCAGGAGACCAAGCAGCAGGTGCTCGGTGCCGATGTGCGCGTGTCCGAGCGTGCGGGACTCGTCCTGAGCCAGGACCACGACCTGGCGAGCCCGCTCGGTGAACCGCTCGAACAAGGACCTAGGATCGCACCGCCGGCGCGGGCAGGCAAGCGGTGCCCGTCCGCGGTCAGCCGGTGCGGATCACCACCTTCAGGTACCCGTCGCGACGCGCATCGAAGTGACGGTAGGCATCGGGGGCCTCGTCGATCCCGATGTGATGGCTGACGATCGTCGACGGCCGGGCCTGGCCGGTGACGATCATGTCCCGCAGCCGACCGTTGTATCGCTCGTCGTGGTCGCGGCCCATGCCGATCGTCACGCCCTTCTTGAACAGGCTGCCCCACGGTACGGCCAGCGCGCCCCGGCGCTCGAGCTCGCCCGCGGCCGCCGGGTCCTGATCGACGAACACGCCGATGATCCCGAGGCGACCGCCGGGATGCACCAGCTCAGCCAAAGCCTCGGTGACCCAGTGCGGGTTCTCGCGGCTCGGGTCATCGCGGTCGCGGGCCTGGAAGCCGATCGCGTCGATGCCGCAGGTGACCCCGATCAGTGGTTCCTCGCCGCGCCAGGCCGCGCTGCCTGACCGCATGCGCTTGCGCTTCTGAAGGATCTGCTCGACCGGGTCTCCGGCACCGAAGTCGATCGGGTCAAAGCCCATCTCGCCGGCCTTGTCCAGCCGCTCGGCCACGTTGTCCACGACGTAGACGTCGGCCGCACCGCGCAGACGGGCCGAGTACGCGGCCAGCAGTCCGATCGCGCCGGCGCCGAACACCGCCACGCTGTCGCCGGTCGAGACGCCGGCCAGCTCGGCCGCGTGGTAGCCGCTCGGAAAGGCATCGGCCAGGAGGACGAAGTCGTCCTCCCACTGATCGCCGGGCTCGCCTGGCAACCGCAGGCAGTTGGCGTCGGCGAACGGCACGCGGAGCAGCTCGGCCTGTGCGCCCTTGTAGTCGCCCATGCCCGGATAGCCGTAGGCAGCGCCGGTCTGTCCGGGATTGGTCATCAGGCACTCGGCGCTGCGTCCGGACACGCAGCTCGCGCAGAAGCCGCAGCAGATGTGCGTGGGGACCGTGACCCGATCGCCCGCCTTCACCGACACCACGGCGGACCCGACCTCCTCCACGACCCCCAGCGGCTCGTGGCCGATCACCATGCCGGTCGGCTCGCCCATCCGCCCTTCGTAGATGTGCAGGTCGGTCCCGCAGATCGCCGAGGAGGTGAGGCGGATCAGCGCATCGGTGGCCGTCTGGACCTCGGGGTCGCTGACCGTCTCGACCGAGAGCTCGCGCGGCTTCTGGAAGACGACGCCCTTCATCGAAAGCGGCGGTTACCCGGGGGCGGATCGGGCAAACGCCCGGCAGCGCCGCGACGGCGCGCCGCTGCGAGGAGAACAGCGGCGCGCCGTCGAGTTGATCAGAACCGCACGCTAACCGTCGTCCGCGGCCCGCCGATCACCGTCACGGTCAGGACGTAGCGCCCGCGCAGGCGCGCCCGGTGGTGCAGGGCGATCGCGTGGCGCACCGACCCCTGGCCCCAGCCGACGAGCCGCTGGCCGCGGCTGAGGGCGATCACGGCTCGCGCGCTGCGGGCCAGCGACCCGCTGGTGTGGCAGACGACGCTGGCGATCTGGCCGTGGCGAACCTTGAGCGTGCACGCGATCGTCGTGGTCGGGCCGGGAGCGCCCTGCGGACCCGCGGGCCCTTGCGGTCCGGCCGGTCCCGACTGCCCGCTCGTCTGGCCGAAATCGTCATCGTGGCCTGCGCACAGGAGATCGCGCGGCGGCGTCGCCGAGGCGTCCAGCTCGGCCATGTCGGTGATCAGCGCGTTGGCGCGCGAGGTGAGGGACTCGGCCACGAACGGATCGATCGTGAAGCCGGGCGTGAACGCGGCCTGGTGCAGGAGCCTGTCGATCTCGGAGAGCAGCGGCAGGCGAGCGTCCTGGCAGACGGCCAGCTGCGAGTCCCACTCGCGATACGTACGATCGCGCCGGGAGCTCGTGGCCACAGCCTTCGTGCTGACCTGGAGGCTGTCGACCCCGAACTCCCCGAAAGGAGCGTCGAGCTGCTTGTAGGCCGAAGACAGCGACTCGTAGTCGAAGGGATCGGCGGCGATCGCCGGCGGCGTCGAGGCGCTGGTCATGATCTGCGAGACGGCGCGGCCATCCTCGGTGTAGTCATCCGTGAGCCCGGCGAGCGCCAGGAGGGTTGGCCGCGCATCCGGATGATCGGTCCACACGCCGGAGTCGACGCCGAGATTCGCCACGCCCGGTCCCACCCAGCCCTGCCACGTGCTGGCGATCTCGGGCTGGACGTCGCCGTGGTTCCAGGCGAAACTGGCGTTCTGCTTCCAGCAGCCTGGGTCGGGGTTGGCGCCGGATGTGCAGTCGTCCTGGAAGAAGAAGTCCGGGTTCCCGAACATCGTGAACGTGGGTAGCCGGCGCGGATCCGCGTTCTGCATGTGGAGGATCTGCTCCTCCTGGCGGTCGGCGATGTCGACCGCGATCGGCGTCGGTGCGTGCACGATCGGGTCCCACTCGCTCAGCCCGCTCATCTCGTGCTCGAGCGTGCGGACGTTCGTCGCGTCCGCAGGGGGGTCGCCCTTGACCAGCACCGTCGGCGCGTCGTCGAAGTCCTCGTCGAACACCGTGTTGTCACCCGTGTTGCCCTGGACGAGCCCGTTCAGGTTGACGTCGGTCTCCCCGACGTCGTTGTAGGTGCACGGAGTGGTGACCCCGTCGCATCCGGGGTTGGTCGGTGCCGCGCCGGCGAAGTGGTCACCCTCGTCGACCGTGATCAGGAACAGGGTGTTGGATTTGTTGATGCCCTCGTTGGCCAGACGCTGGAAGAAGGCCGCGAACGCGGCGTTGTACTGCTTGAGCTGCTCGACATCGCCGGCCTGCCCGGGGCCGAACGCGTTGCCGCCGTTGACGTCGTAGTGGTCGTCGTGGACGTCGGACAGGTAGGTATAGGTGACCGGGATGCCCGCCTCCTGCGCCGCGGCCGTCTCGCCGAGCGCGAAGTTCGCCGTTTGGCCGGTGAACCCCGGGAAGCCCGGATGGCCGCTCGAGTCCTCGGTTTGGGACGTCGTGGTGCTGCCGGGCGTGAACGAGTCGGGTGGCGGATTCTTGAGGGCTGGCACGTCGACTCGGGCCGGCGGATTCCACTCGCCGCTCTTGGCCACGTTCGTCGCATCCGGCGCGAACACGTCGAACACCGTCGACGGTGCCCCGGCACCGCCGGCGTATGAGCCACCGGACAGCACCGGGAACACCTGGAAGGCCCCGAACAACCCCTTGAAGCCGCTGTAGCCGGTTGGCTCGCTGGGCAGGTTGTCCGCCTCGCCGTTGGCGCACACACCACCCGGCTTGCTGTCGGCCACCGAGCAGTGGATGGCGATTCCCTCGAGGTTGGTCGCGTTCTTGGCCAGCGTCCCGAAGTTGAAGCCCGGGAACACGCTGGTCAAATCGCTGCCGGTGTTCTCGAGCTCCATGTTCGCTGCGCCCAGCCCCGCGAAGTCACAGCCGGCGCGGGTGAACGCCACCCACGGCGCCGGAGTGTTGGTGTTGCCGCCGTTACCGGCGGTGTCGTTGTTGAACGTGTTGTCGGGCTGAAGCGGTGGGGTGACGGTGGGGGCGGTCACGGGGTCGGTCCAGTACTTGAACGCTGAGGTGAAGTCCGAGCCGCCGACGTTTCCGTTCGTGGGCGCGTTCGGGTCGAAGTACTGGTAGCTGTTGCCGACCGTGATCCCGTTGCGGTCGGGATACAGACCGGTTTCCGTCGAGACGATCCCGTTGGAGGTGTGCGAGATCAGAACAGTGTGGTCGTTGGTCAACAGGGTGCCGTTGCCGGTGATGAAGTTGCGCAGGGCCGGCATCTGCTCGAGGTCCGACGGCACCGACTGGTTGTCCCGTTCAGAGTGAACGTTGTCGAACTGCAGGATGATCACGTGCTGGATGCCGTGACCGAGATTGCAGGTCGAGCTGGCCAGCGCCGCGCCGGGCGAGGCCGCCGCCAGGCCGACCGTCCACATACCGGCCACGGCAAGCCCAAGTGTGAGCAGCCGCAACCGCACTCCCAAGAACGCCCGCATCCATCTCATGCCCGAAACACCTCCGCCCCACGGATCGATTCATCGTCCGCGTCCGGGGCCGTGCTCCGGACGCGCGGCGCCAACCTAAAGCTGCCGCGTCGGCCAGTTGTGACCGGGACGTATTCCTGCGGTGTCCAGGTTGTTAGCCGGCGCGTCTGCCGATGTCGTCAGTCGCCGGACTCGAACTTGAACGAGATGCCCAGCCGAACCCGGTAGTTGACCAGCGATCCGTTCTCGATCGTCACGTCCTGTCGAATCACCTCGGCCACGCGGAGATCTCGGACGGTCTTGGCCGCCGTCTCGACCGCGTTGCGCGCGGCGGCGTCCCACGACTCGCTGCTGACGCCGATCACCTCGGTGACGCGATACACGCTGTCTGCCATGCTGGGCTCCCCTCGTTGGATGTGGTCTGCGCCGACCCTACCGCGCCCGGGTCCGGGCGGGCAAATACAGGCCCGGCTCGTCTGTGCTTCGATGAGAACGTGAGCAGCGAGCGGCAGGTCGGAGTCGAGCTCGATTGGCGGCCCGCGCGACGACCCGAGCGGACAGTGCTCGAAGGTCGGCACGTCCGCCTGCGTCCGCTCGACGCGGCCGCCGACGCCGAGGCGCTCTACGGCGAGTCCCACCCGCCGGCCGGCGATCCCGGACTCTGGACCTACTTGCCGGGCGGCCCGTACCGGGACGCCGCGGCTTATCGCGAGGCCCTCCTCGATGCCGAGCGCTCCGACGATCCGTTGTTCTTCACGCTGATGACGCTCCCCGACCAGCGTCCGGTCGGCATCGCCTCCTACCTGCGGATCACCCCCGAGCACGGGAGCATCGAGATCGGCCACATCTGGTTCGGGGCATCGCTGCGCCGCAGCACGGCCGCCACCGAGGCGATCTACCTGCTCGCCGCGCACGCGTTCGACGAGCTGGGCTACCGCCGGCTGGAATGGAAATGCGATGCGCTCAACCAGGCCTCCCGCGCAGCCGCCGAGCGCTTCGGGTTTCGCTTCGAGGGCGTGTTCCTCCGGCATATGGTGGTCAAGGGGCGCAACCGGGACACCGCGTGGTTCGCGATCACCGACGAGGAGTGGCCGGCGGTCCGCGAGGCGTTCAACGCCTGGCTTCGCCCCGAGAACTTCGACGAGTCCGGACGCCAGCACCAGCGCCTGGCCGATCTGATCGCCGCGGCGCGCGGCTGAGTTCACACAGCGCGCATGCGGTTGTTGCGCGGGTTGTGCTCGACCTCGGCCAGACCGAGTCGCTCGAGCACCGGCGGGACGTAGTTGGCGAACCGGCCGCGCAGCCCCTTCTTGAGGCCATACCAGCCGCCCACGGGGTTATCCGCCGCCCGCGCCCACGCTTCGACCGTGCCTTCGGCGGCTGGCTTCTGCTCGTCCGCGTTACCGAGGGTCATCCAGTCGCCGTGGGCCTGGAGCACCTCGTGCAGGTCGGTGATGCAGCGCAGGTGGTAGCGCAGTTCGGTGCCGCCGACCGTAACCACCAGCGCGGGCGGGTCTGCGGCGGCATCCTCGTAGGCCTGGTACTGAGATTTCCCGGGCGGCGTACTGAGCCGCCAGGGGTCCTCGCGGGTGCCCGATCCGTTCGAAGCGGTGGTTCTCATCGTGGTGCTTCCTCTCTCCCCACGTCCGTAACGTGCAGGTTACCGTAGCACGAGGGTTACGGAACTGCCGTACCCTCCGCTACATGCCGGAGGGACTGCATCAAGCCGCCCTCGACGCGCTGGGCGACCCGAATCGGCGGGCGATCGTCGAGATCCTCAGCGGAGGCGAGCGGTCCGTCCAGGAGATCGCCGATCAGCTGACGATCAGCCGCCCGGCCGTCTCGCGCCATCTGCGCATGCTCAAAGGGGCGGGCCTGGTCGACGATCAGGCCGAGGGCACACGGCGGATCTACCGGCTGCGCGACGAGGGCGTGGAGGCGGTCCGGAGCTACTTCGCCGAGGTGTGGGACGAGGCCGTCGCGCGGTTTCGCCTCGTGGCCGAGAACACCAGCGCCGAGGAGCGATGACCATCGAGCCGCTGGTGATCGAGTTCGAGGTTGGCGTGCCGCCGGCGCAGGCGTTCGAGACCTGGACCCGGCGGTGCGCGACCTGGTGGCCTCCCTCGCACACGGTCTCGCGGGCACCGGCGGCGATCACCTTCGAGCCGCGGGCCGGCGGTCCGATCGTCGAGCGCGCCTCCGACGGAACCGAGCACCGATGGGGCACCGTCCTGGACTGGGAGCCCCCGGTTCGGCTGCGCTACCTCTGGCACCTGTTCTTCGAGGAGAGCGAAGCGACCGAGGTCGCGGTCACCTTCACCCCGCGCGAGGCCGGTACCGCGGTGCGGCTCGAGCAGACCGGATGGGAGCGGCTGGGCGACGTGGGACCGCCACGACGCGACCGGACACGTCAGGTATGGGCGGCGATCACCGCTCGGTTCACCGCCGCCTGCTAGCCGCGGCGCTTGCGCCTGGCTCTCATCACGAGCCGGTCGATGAGCATCCCGAGCACGAACGCGAAGGCGATCACCACGATCAACGGCGTCCGGCCCGTGGTGATCAGCCAGTGGACCTTCACGTCGCCCAGGTTGAGCAGGGCGAACGCGGTGACGATCGCCGCAAGCACGGCGGCGGAAAACAGCCGGGCGCGCTCGCGGCGATGGGCCAGCGTCCGCGGCGCGGCCGGGCCGACGCCGGAATGCGGGCCCTCGCTCAGCTTCTCGAAGTCGGTCCCCTCACCAGTCACCTGATGCGGAGCCTACTCCCGGGGGCGACCGGGCCCCTGTCACATTCCTGCACCGGGGCGTGTCATACAGGTAGAACCCCGAAGACACCTGGAGGAAGAACCATGCAACCCCGCATCGAAAATCCCGCCCTGACCCTTCCCGGCGTGATGCCCGCCCTGCAACGACTCGCCGGTGCGGCCAAGAAGGCCGGAGTACCCGAGACGACCCTGTACCTGATCGAGCTGCGAGCCAGCCAGATCAACGGCTGCAGCGTGTGCGCCGACATGCACTCGCGCGAGATGAAGGCCGCCGGCGAGGCCGACGAGCGCATCTTCACGCTCGCCGCCTGGCGCGAGACCCCGTATTTCACCGACGCCGAGCGCGCCGCGCTGGCCCTCACCGAGGCGATCACCCGGCTCGCCGACCGGCCGGACGCGGTCTCCGACGAGATCTGGGACGAGGCGGCGCGGCACTACAACGAGACGCAGCTGGCCGGTCTGGTGATCGCGATCGCCGGCATCAACACGTGGAACCGGATCAACGCGGCCACCCGGCAGATCACCGGCGACTGGGTCGGCCAGTGGGTCGCCTCGAGCCAGCCCGCGGGCCACGCGGCTTGAGGGACGCCGGACATGGCCGATCAGCAATGGCTGGCCGAGCGCTTCGAGGAGCAACGGCCTCGCCTGCGCGCCGTGGCGTACCGGATGCTCGGCTCGCTCAGCGAGGCCGAGGATGCCGTCCAGGACGCCTGGATCCGCGTCAGCCGCGCGGACACGACCGAAGTCGAGAACCTCGGAGCGTGGTTGACGACGGTCGTGGCCCGCGTTTCCCTCAACCTGCTGCGCTCGCGCAAGACGCGCCGGGAGGCACCCTTGGACGTGTACGTTCCTGACCCGATCATCGACCCGGTCGACGGCACCGACCCCGAGCATGAGGCGCTGCTTGCCGACTCGGTCGGGCTGGCCCTGTTGGTCGTCCTCGAGACGCTCACCCCGCCCGAGCGGTTGGCCTTCGTCCTGCACGACATGTTCGGCGTGCCGTTTGAGGAGATCGCGCCGATCGTCGATCGCTCGTCGGATGCGGCCAGGCAATTGGCCAGCCGGGCGCGGCGCCGGGTCCGCGGCGCCGCGCCGACACCGGACGCCGATCTGCGCGCTCAGTGGGAGGTGGTCGAGGCGTTTCTGGCCGCCGCGCACGGTGGCGACTTCGACGCGCTCCTGGAGGTGCTCGACCCCGACGTTGTGCTCCGGGCCGACGGCGGCGACGTGGCCGACCTGTCTCGTCTGGTTCGAGGGGCCGAGACAGTGGCCAGCTCGGCCACCGTGTGGTCGCGCGTGGGGCTCGGGATGCGTCGTGCGCTGATCAACGGCACGCCGGGATTCGTCTCGCTGCGCGACGGCGAGCCGTTCTCGGTGGGTGCGGTAACGATCAGCGGAGGGCGGATCGTCGAGATCAACATCCTGGCCGATCCCGAGCGCGTCGCCAAGCTCGACCTGACCGTGCTGGACGTCTGACCTGGCCCGCCACCGCCGCGCGGCACGATAATGGTCAAGCCCGCGACCGCTAAGGACTGACCTCGACATGCCACACATTCCCGCCAGCGAAGTTCCCCGCGGAAACATCAAGGGAATCGACTACGGAGCCACCGTGTCACTGATTCTCGACCACAGCCAACCCGGCGAGGGGCCGCGGCTACACCGCCACCCGTACGACGAGACCTGGGTCGTGATCGATGGCAACGTGAACTTCCAGTCCGGCGACGATCGATTCCGCGCCGGCCCCGGCGACATCGTGATCGTCCCGCCCGACGCGCCGCACAAGTTCACCAACGACGGTCCCGGCCGCTCCCGCATGGTGTGCATCCACGCGAACCCGACCATGGTCACCGAATGGCTCGAGTGAGGCCTCGGATTCACGACACGCTCTGGCGGCCGGCGGCGCGGCGGTAGTGCGACCTGACTCACCGCACCGCGCGGCGGCTGGGCCCCGCGATGCCGGCCTCGTGTGCGAGCACCACCGCCTGGACCCGATCGCGCAAGCCGAGCTTCATCAGCAGGCGCGTGACGTGAGTCTTTACCGTGGTCTCACCGATCACCAGTTCGGCGGCGATCTCGGCGTTCGACATTCCCCTGGCCACGAGCCGGAACACCTCGAGCTCGCGTGGAGTGAGCTCGT
>JAFAWR010000214.1 GCA_019241635.1 Solirubrobacterales bacterium | reverse complement strand
CCTCCTGACCTCGGGCCAGGGCGACCGCTGCCCCGGCTCGATGGAGCGCGGTGCCGTGTGGTACCCGGAGTCGGGCTATCCGTGCAACCCGCAAGAGACGCCGACGGGGAACTGAGCCGTGCGTCGCGTCATCCCGGCCGCCCTGGTTCTGATCGCGATCGCGGCGTTCGTGGTACTCGCCGGCGGGTTCTCGAGCGGGCCGAGCAACCCCAGCTACCACCTCGAGTTCGACAACGCGTTCGGCCTCGTAAAGGGGGCGCCGTTCAAGGTCGCCGGCGTTCCCGCCGGGAGCATCACCTCGATCGAGCTCGATCCCAAGACCCTGCACGCCGTGGTCAACGTGCAGGTCACCACCCAGGGGTTCGGCGCGTTCCGCTCCGACGCGACCTGCCAGTCACGTCCCCAGTCGCTGATCGGCGAGTACTTCGTTGACTGCCAGCCCGGTCAGTACGGCAAGGCGCTCGCCTCCGGCTCGACGCTGCCGGCTTCGCACACGTTCTCGACGATCCCGGCCGACCTGCTCGCGGACATCATGCGGCTGCCTCAGCGCGAGCGGCTGACCCTGATCATCAACGAGCTCGGGGCCGCCGTGGCGGGGCGCTCCGAGGACCTCCAGACCGCACTGCGGCGTGCCGTCCCGGCGCTCGATGAGACCGACAACCTGCTGAACCTGCTGGCCAACGACTCCTCGACCCTGCAGGCGCTCACCGCCAACTCCGACGCGGTGGTCACCGCGCTGGCCAACAACTCCAAGCTGGTTCAGAACTTCATCGTCGACGCCGACCACGCGGCGACCGACACCGCCACCCAGCAGGCCAACCTGCGCACGACCCTGCACCGCTTCCCGGGCTTCCTCGAGCAGCTCCAGCCCGCCATGGTCAAGCTCGGCACGGCGGCCGACGCCAACACCCCCGTGGTCGAGAACCTGAACGCCGCGTCTGGCCAGCTGCGCACCCTGTTCACGAACCTCGCTCCGTGCTCACAGCCGCACGCCGATCACCAGTGCGGCTTCGCCAACGCGTCGCTTCCGGCCCTGCAGTCGCTCGGGCAGGCGTCGCTGACCGGCAAGCCGGCCGTTCAGGCCGCGGCCCCGACGGTGTCGATCCTCAACCAGTTCGCCAAGCCCACGCCCGAGCTGGCCCAGAACCTGGCGATCGTGCTGGCCGACCTCGACAACCGCAACCGGGCGGTCGAGGCCGACCCGCGCAGCCCGGGCGGCCAGGGATTCACGGGACTCGAGGCGCTGCTCCAGTACGCCTTCAACCAGGAGCAGACCATCAACACATTCGGGCCCTACGGCCACATGCTGGCCGTCGACGCGTTCGTGAACCCGATGTGCTCGCCCTACGCGACCCCCGGCACGGTCGCGGCCAACCTCAAGCAGTACGGCGCGGCCTACCGCCAATGCTACTCGTGGCTCGGGCCCAACCAGCAGGGCGTCAACGAGTCCGACCCGACCAACCCCGGCGGCTGCGTGCCCGATCCGGGCGGCGCGCCTCCGGGTCACACCGGCCCGCAGACCTCCGCGCCCGCCTGCCCGGCCACCCCGCTGAGCCTGACGCCTCCCACCGCCGCGGCGCTGCGCAAGCCGGCTGCGTCGACGAGCTCGGGCACGAGCGCCCCGTCGGGCGCGGGCTCGGCGTCCGGCGGGGGCGGGGGCTTGAGTACCGCGCTACCCGGCGCCTCGTCGGCCACCGGCGCCGCCCAAGGGGCGCTCGGGACGGTCACCTCGGCCGTGCCCGGGCTGAGCACGGCGACCACGCCGAGCACCCCGAGCGTGACCACGCCGAGCCCGTCGAACGGCTCCTCCGCCGGGACCCCGAGCGCGCAGCAGGCCCAGCAACTCCTCAACTACCTCCTCTCGCCGTGAAGCGCAAGCAGCAATCCGCGTTCGCCAACCCCGTGCTGATCGGGGCGGTCACGGTGCTGGTCGCGCTGGTGGCGGTGTACCTGGCCTACGACGCCAACCAGGGGCTGCCGTTCGTGCCCACCCGCGAGCTGAAGGTGGACATCGCCAACGGGTCAGAGCTCGTGCCGGGCAATGACGTGCGCGAGGGCGGCTACCTGATCGGGATGGTCTCGGACCTCAAGCCGGTGCGGCTCGAGAACGGCCAGACCGGCGCGCAGCTCACGCTCAAGCTCGACAAGGCGTACGGCAACGTCCCGATCGACTCGACGATCTCGATTCAGCCGCGCTCGGTGCTCGGGCTGAAGTACCTCGACCTGCACAAGGGCGTCTCGCGCCACGACTTCTCCGACGGGGCGACGCTCCCCGCCGCTCAGACCAACGTCCCGGTTCAGTTCGACGACGTGTTCAAGATGTTCGACACGCCGACGCGCTCGGCGATCCAGCAGAACCTGGTCGGGTTCGGCGACACGCTGGCCTCGCGCGGGTCGGCGCTCAACGACACCATCGCGAGCCTCCCGCCGCTGCTCGGCTACCTCGAGCCGGTGGCGCGCTACCTGTCGGATCCGAGCACCGAGCTGACCCGTCTGTTGGGCGGGCTGAACTCGTTCATGGGCGCGGTGGCGCCGGTGGCCCAGGTCAACGCGGAGCTGTTCGGGAAGATGGCCACGACGTTCGCCGCGATCGACCGCAACCCGGCCGATCTCAAGGCGACGATCTCGGAGTCGCCCTCGACGCTGCAGGTCTCGACCCAGTCGCTCGCCACCCAGCAGCCGCTGCTGGTCGACCTGACCACCTTCGGCCAGAACATGGCGCCGGCCACCCAGTCGCTCAGGACGGCCCTGCCGGTGCTGAACCCAGCCCTCGAGCAGGGCACCGACGTCCTCGGCCGCACGCCGCCGCTCAACCAGCGCCTGCAGCAGACGATGGACGCGCTCAAGGCCCTGGCCCAGGCCCCGGGAACCAACGTCGCCCTGAACGGCCTCGTCGACACCGTGCAGACGCTCAACCCGATGGTCCGCTACCTCGGCCCC
>JAFAWR010000060.1 GCA_019241635.1 Solirubrobacterales bacterium | reverse complement strand
GGCGACATCACCGGCGAGCGCGATGTGCTCGTGCGCGTGCACTCTGAGTGCCTGACCGGAGATGTGTTCGGATCCAAGCGGTGCGACTGCGGTCGGCAACTCGATCTGGCGCTGCGGACGATCGTCGATCACGGCTCGGGCGTGGTGGTCTATCTGCGCGGGCACGAGGGTCGCGGCATCGGGCTGATCGACAAGCTCAACGCCTACCAGCTGCAGGATGTAGATGCGCTCGACACCGTCGACGCCAACCTTCGGCTGGGACATCCAAGCGACGGGCGTGACTACGCCGTTGGGATGCAAATCCTTGCGGACCTGGGGATCAAGCGGATCCGGCTACTCACCAACAACCCGACCAAGCGCGCGGGACTCGAAACCTACGGCATGTCGATCGTGGAGACAGTGCCGCTCCTCGCCACTCCAACGCCCGAGAATGTTGCCTACCTGGCCACCAAGCAGCGCCGCATGGGTCACGTGCTGGGCATCAGCGACGCCTCGAGCACCGGGGCCTGACTTGACACCAGGCACCCGGGGCTGGGCCGTGTCCCGGCCGGGAGGCGATGGAGCTGACTAGCGCTCGTAGGACGGATCGGTCCGGTCGCGGCGGCCCTGCACGAAGTCGGAAGTGTCGAAGCCCGGCCGTGAGGCCTCGAGGATGACGCGGCGGTGAGCAATGCGCCACTCGCCTTGGCGGCGCTGATAGCGGTCGACATAGCGCCCCATCCCGACCTGCAGCGTGCCGTCCGGCATCACCACGCGCGACTCGACGTATGACTCCCCCCAGGCTTCGTCACCCCGCACGTCGAAGAGCATGTTGGTCACCGAGTGCTGGACCGGCCCCCCAGCGGGGTCCATCGTGGCCCTGCGCAGGTGGGCGAGCAAATCGGTCGGCGAGCCCTTGACGCTGCCATGGTCGTCGATCGCGTCCGGGTGATAGCAGGAGAGAAGGAGTTCCTCGTCGCAGCGATCGACCGCTCTGCAGAAACGCGTGACAAGCGAGGCGAGTTCCTGCTTATCGAGGAGAACTCGCAGCTCGTCGTGTTTCACATCGAGTTTCACTATAGCTCCTTCTCCCACGACGACCCGGGCTCGATGTCAGCGTACAAGTATACTTGCGGCGAGGTAAATCCCACAAGACCCCTTTACCTCGCGGTTGAGCGGCCCGGACATATCGGGGCTGTCACCAGGCCACTGATCGCGTGCCAAGAGCGCGGTCTCCGCCGGGAGACGGTAGCCGGTTAACCCAGCGGCCGTTTGCGTGACAGCGCTGCTCGGGGATGCTGCGCTGAGTCAGCGCTCAGGGACGTACGACGCGGTCGAGCCGACCAGGACCGTGCCGATTGCCCTGGACGTTCAGGCCGACCCGTCTTGCGTATCGATCAGCAACACTGACCGTTGCGCGCGCCGGCCGCTTACTGCACGCTTCCGATGAGGTCGACGCGGTGCGTCTGAGCGGCGCCCTCAGGACGAGGCATGCCGGCTCGCAAAAGTTGCGGGAGCGGAACGAAGTGCGCGAAATGCGGAGCCCGCGCCCCGAGGCCGTGGCCAAACCGCCGAAGCGGCAGGCACGGCCTCCTGCTTGCACGCGTCCAACAGCCGAGAGCCGGTGACTCGGCCTGATCGGGTGCTCAGGGGCGGACGACGCGATCGCTGATCGCGTCGTAATACCGGCTGCGAGAGGAGGCGGTGCCATGGGCCCCTAGACGCCTGGCGTTCTCCGCGAGTGACTCGGACGCCGTCTTCGGGTCATCGACCTCATAGATGGCGAGATATGGGTGCTCGTCGGGCGTGGGCGGCGCCGAAAGAATCGTGGCCACTTGGAATGTGCTGAGCTTGAACCGCTGCGCGGAGAGAACGCCGTTGAGCTGCACGACCCCCTGAAGCAGTCCGGTGTACTCCTCACTCCAATGTTTCTCGTCGTGGCCAGCTCCGCGCTCGGGGGTCGTCTGCACGATCAGGATGTGCTTACTGTCCGGCAATGAGCCTCCTCAGGGTATGAATTGTGATGCAACGTCGAGTGGATAGTCGAGTGGATAGTCGAGTGTACGGCGAGGTTCACTTGGTGTGTCGGCGCCACCGAGGCGCGGTGGCCGGCGGAGGAGACGCGCTTGTTGGCGCTGCAGCGACTTGGCGCTGTCTCAATGGCCCTTATAGGGTCCGTGTCTGGATCCGTCGCGCGACATGGTGACACTCACCCTCCGAGCCCGCAGTCATCGCCTTGCTCGCAGCCGATTAGCCGAGTCGCTGATCTGTCACGGCAGGGGCCCTCGAGCCGAGAGGCCCGGCCGTCGCTGAGCTCTGGTGCTTCCGCATGTCTCTTATTGCTGACTGAGGCTCAGGAAAGATCGGGCTCGAGTCGGGAGAACACAACTGGATAGGCCTTGAGGATGTCCCGAAAGCTCACCTCCGTGCTACGGGTTCGTCGCAATCTGCTGACGGGAAAGTCAATCAGGCTGCTTTGCGTTTGTCAACGCGGAGGGCGCGGTCAGCCCATCTCGCGCCGAGGACGCGGATCGTGCAAGCGAGCAGATCAGGCCCCCGGGTTTGCGACCGGACCAAATCTGCGGGCGCGCAAGCGCCGTCGTCGAGACGGTGCGCATTGCCGGAGGCTTCCCCCGGAGCCTGCGAGGGGTGGATGGGCTCAGGCGGTCCGGGTCCATGTCTGCGTACTCCAACCCGTCGGCCGTCTTGGGGCTGCGACCGGCATTCGGGAGTGAACCCGCCGTCCTCAGCGATACGGCGCGAACCGCAGCGGCGCGCAGTTACGCGACTTCCAGGGCGGCCGCTGAGGGCAGGCTCGCGCGCGCGTATTCAGGACGGATGAAACCCGTACTGAGAAGGTCGAACATGCTCTCGGCAATCTCGCCCGGTGGCACGCGGCTATTCTCTGCGTGGTACCACGATGAAACGCCGTTCGCGGCGGCGATCGCACCATTCACCGCGAGCCATGTGTCGAGGGCCTTAAGGGCACCCGCCTTGACGCCGGAGTCGTATGCGTCGGTGAACAGGTTCGCGTAGTCCCTGCGCCGCGTACTAGCGTGCGTCCACTTGAGTTTGGCGATCGCCGGTCGCTCGTGGAGCAGAAGCGCGACCAGATCCGGCTGCTCGACCGTTGTGGCGATGTGAGCTCTGAGCATGGCAAGGAATCGTCGATCATCCGGCTCCTCTGAGACTCTCGCGATGCCGGACTCGAGCCGGGTCATCATCTCGTCGAACAGGGCGCCAAGAATCTCTCCCTTACTGCGAAAGTGGTAGTACAGCGCCTGACGCGTGACGCCGAGCCGCGATGCAACCGCCTCGAGGCTGGTGGACGCGTACCCGTGCTTTGCGAACAGCTTTGCGGCTAGATCGAGAACCTCTCTCCGTGTTACGGTGCCTCGCGCCATCCTGTCCTCTCACGATTCGTTTCGCAGCTCATCGCGACCGTCTCCCGCATCCGCATCCGTTCTCCGGGGACTTGCTGACTCGAAAGAATGGTAGCGGGGTTCGAGATCATGTGGAAGGCAGCCGGGCGCGCCGCGTGCTCACTCCGGTCGTATGACGATCGTCCCGATCTTATAAGCCGGATCGGCGCACCGAATACGTCCCGCCTCCGGGGTAGGGCCGCCGATGCGCAGGGAGGTCGAGCAGGCGGACTGGGACGATGGTCGTCTCGCCGTTCATACCGCAGGATCGCCCCACCAGGATCCGACGTGTGGCGTGCTGGAGTCGCATCCGAGGTGAAGCCCAAGCGCCGCTCAGGGCCGCTCGACCCTTCGTCATACCTCGCTACGCCCCGACGCAAACGCGCGCTCCACACGATCAGCGCCGATGTCGACCTGGAGTTCGTCGCGAACCACTACCGGCGTTGGCTGTGTGGAGCACCGTCGATTCGCGGTAGAGGCGGCTGAGGGAGGTGGCTCGCGGCGGGTCACAGGAGCGCGGGATCGAGGTCCCGGCACAGAGCGTCGCGTTGGGCGACCACGTCGAAC
The DNA here is from genome assembly GCA_019241635.1 of Solirubrobacterales bacterium. Lineage (GTDB taxonomy): Bacteria > Actinomycetota > Thermoleophilia > Solirubrobacterales > Solirubrobacteraceae > Palsa-465. The sequence goes on along the minus strand of JAFAWR010000060.1, from coordinate 29,078 downwards.
CAGGCGCGCACCTTTGGCAGCTCATAAACGAAGAAGAAGCGCATCGCCGCCACCTTGCCAGGTGCCTCGGCGTGTTCGGATGTCACCGCTCCAGCGGCGATGTCGAGCCAGATCCAGGCGAGGATCACGTGGCCGAACCCCTGCAGGTAAGGCGTCGCGTTGGCCAGTGCGTCTGCCGGATCGCCCGTCTCCCACGCGGCAGTCGCCGTCTGCGCGGCCTGCTCCCATGCGGCGGCAAGCTGTTCGGATTCTGTGACGAGCCCGGCCGTGCGGGCGCGCTCGACCGTGACCGAGACCCGTCCCCCGAGGGCACGAAGGTGAGCACCATCCTGTTGCCTGATCTTCCGTCCGAGCAGGTCGAGCGCCTGGATCCCGTGCGTGCCCTCGTGGATCATGTTCAGGCGGTTGTCTCGCCAGTACTGCTCGACCGCGAAGTCGCGGGTATAGCCGGCGCCCCCGAGCACCTGGATGGCCAGACTGTTTGCCTCAAGGCACCACTCGCTGGGCCAGCTCTTCACGACTGGGGTCAGGATCTCGAGGAGCCGGCCCGCCTCAGCGGCGGCGTCGGGCGAGCCGGTGGTCTCCTCGTCAAGCAGCCGGGCGGCGTAAAGGCCCAGCGCGATTCCGCCCTCTGCGTAGGCCTTTTGCGCCAGCAGCATCCGCTTGACATCGGCGTGCTCGATCAGCATCACCGGTCGGCTCCTCGCGTCCTTTCCGCTCCGGGTGACCGGCCGGCCCTGGCGACGCTGCTTGGCGTAGTCCAGGGACACCGCGTAACCCGCTAGCCCGAGGGCGGCCGCGCTGAGTCCGATCTCGATGCGCGCAGCGTTCATCATGTGGAACATCTGCCGCAGGCCGTCGCCGGGCGCCCCGACGAGGTAGCCGATCGCGCCCCGCCCACCCATGGGGGCGTAGGTCCCGTCGCCGAAGGCGAGCGCGGTGTTCGGGGTGCCCCGATAACCCACCTTGTGATTGAGGCCGACCAGGACCACGTCGTTGCGTTCGCCGAGCCTGCCGTCCTCATCAACCAGGAACTTGGGCACGATGAACAGTGAGATGCCGCGCGTGCCTGGATCTACCTTTCCCTCCGGTCCGGGGATCTTCGCGAGCACCAGGTGCACGATGTTCTCGGTGAGCTCGTGCTCGCCGGCACTGATCCACATCTTGTTGCCGCTCAGTCGGTAGCGCGGGCCGAGCGGATCGTCTGCCGACGCGGGGCCGTCCGATACAGCTCGTGTGGTGATGTCAGACAGCGAGGAGCCTGCCTCCGACTCGGACAGGCACATCGTCCCGGTCCACTGGCCGGTCAGCTCGCGGTGGGCGAACACCGCGCGCTGGGCGTCGCTGCCATGCACCAGCAGCAGTGCCGCGTTCGCCTCGGTGAGCATGCCCGGGCTGACCGCGACCGAGGCCGAGGCGAGGATCACCTTGGTGGCAAAGTCCACGGTTCGGGGCAACTGCAGCCCGCCGTGCTCGGCATCGTGCGCGGCCAGCATGAAGCCGAACTCGACGTAGGCGTCCCACGCGTGCTGGGTCGCCGCTGGCAGCACCACCCGGCCGTCGTCGAAGCGCGGCTCGTGTTCGTCGATCAGTCGGTTCGCTGGCTCGAACCACTTCGCTGCGATGTCGGCCGCGGTACGCAGCACGTCGTCGACCCCCGATTTGTCGTGATCGGCGAACCGTGGCCTGTGCAGGAGCCCCCCGATGTCGAGCCACTCGTGCAGGAGGTAGTCGAGCGTGGGCAGCAGCTTTTCTCGCAGCACGGTCATACGTCACCGACCATCCGGAGTGCAAGGTCGGCGTTGAGCTGCGCGATCGCCCGGGAATTGCGGCCGCGGGCGGGGTCGAACCAGCGGACCAAGTCGATGCAGAGCGAGAGCAGCGCACGGGCCGTCCCGTTCACATCGTCGACCTGGAACTGACCGGCCCGAATCCCGTCTCTGACGGCACCGACCATGACGCGGTGAAACCGCCGGCGAAGCGACACGATATCGGCGCGGTGCACTTTGGACAGGGCGTGCAGCTCATACTGGACCACGCGCGCTAGCCTGGCATTCTCCATGTGCCAATCGCTGAACGCGAACACCATGGCGTGCAGGCGCGCGGCGGGGTCCTCACTCGACGCGTAGGCGAGCTTCAGGCAGTCCAGCGCGGCCATGTGACCCTCGAGGCTGATCGCGTAGAGCAGAGCCTCCTTGGAGTCATAGTGAACGTACACGGCGGCCGGGCTACGCCCTGCGCGCACAGCGACGTCTCGCGTACTGGTTCCGCCGAATCCGCGCTCCGCGAACGCGTCGACCGCGGCATCGAGCACTCGCCGCCGGGCTTCAGACGACTCGAGCTCTCGTCTCTGGACACCGCTTTGAGCTAGTGGCATGCTGATCCGATCGTTGACCTAAGCGGGCGCTTAGTTCTATCACGCATCGCAAATCCGAGGAGGCAGATGTGCCCGTTCACGAACTCTTTCGCCTGGATGGCAAGGTGGCCATCGTCACCGGAGCCTCCAGTGGCCTGGGGGTGGTCTTCGCACAGGCCCTGGCCGAGGCCGGCGCGGATATCGCCGTGGCCGCCCGCCGTGTCGATCGCCTGTCCGGGACGGCTGAGTTGGTGGCCACGGCGGGGCGCCGGGCCCTCGCTGTCGGTACAGACGTGAGTGATCCCGAGTCGTGCCGAGAGCTTGTGGACGCGACGCTTCGGCGCTTTGGCCGTGTCGACATCCTCGTGAACAACGCGGGCATAGGAACCGCCGTGCCTGCCACTCGCGAAAGCCCGGACGAGTTCCGCAGGGTAATCGACGTCAACCTGAACGGGTCCTACTGGATGGCTCAGGCGTGCGGGCGCGTGATGCAACCCGGCTCGAGCATCATCAATATCTCGTCGGTGCTCGGGATCACGACCGCGGGCCTGCCGCAAGCGGCCTACTCCTCTTCGAAGGCAGGGCTGATTGGCCTGACGCGCGACCTCGCGAACCAGTGGTCAGGACGCAAGGGCATCCGGGTGAATTCGATCGCGCCCGGGTTCTTCGAGTCTGAGATGACCGGGCAATACGCGCCCGGCTATATCGAGGCGCAGATGGAGCGGATCCCTCTGGGTCGCGCGGGCGACCCGCGTGAACTGGCCGCGACCGTAGTGTTCCTGGCGTCCCCTGCCGCGGGCTACATCGTCGGTCAGACGCTGCCCGTCGACGGCGGGCGAACCATCGGCTAATCCCGATTGGCTCCGGCGCACAGGGCTTCAGAATGTTGGTGCTGGCAACCAAAGATCGGCCGCCTCTGTGGCGGTTCATTCGCCAGTGAACTCGCCGGCTCGCGCTCACGGCTACGTCGTCACGTTCCCCACGGCTTCTCGGCGAACTCGATGTACTCGAGTAAGACGTCGTCCGGATCGCGGAAGCACACGACCCGCACGTTGGTCACCCCGAGGGTCATCTCCTTGACCTCGCTCACGGTGGGTACGCCGTGCTGCTCGAGACGCTCGAGTTGCTCCTCCAGGTTCTCCACGCGGATGCACACCCGCGCCAGCCCGATCTCGCGCGCGGAGCGCTGGCGCTTGGGCAGGGGGTCCTTCCATTGCAGGAGATCGACGTAGGCTCCGGCTCGGCTCAAGCCGAAGTACAGGAAGGCGCCCCGCCACTCGCCGCTTCCCTCGAAGCCGAGCAGCTCGGCCACGTGGCGGCCGTTCTCCGCATCGTTGCGGCTCTCCCCGGGTCGCCATCCGGCCGAGTCCGCCCGGTTGGCCGGCTCGCCGACGGTTGTGCCGGCCCGGGAGCTCGTCAGTGGGCGCATCCCCACCGCGTTGGTGTAGAAGTCGTAGGAGGTGTCGAAGTCGGAGCAGACGACGTTGAAGTGAAAGAAGAACATGTCGGCGCCTTTCCTGATCGGCTCGGTCAGATGTACTTGCCGCTGCGGTCGATGTGCATGCCGGGGCCGAGCGAGTAGCCGCCGTCGAGCAGGACTGTCTCGCCGGTCATGTACCCGCAGGCCGGCGACGCGAGGAAGGTGATGAGCGCGGCTACCTCCTGCGCGGTGCCGGCGCGCTTCAGCGGCACCGCCTTGGCGGCCAGGTGCTCGATCGTCGAGCTCTCGCCACCGAGCTCGGCTTCCACGAGCCCCGAGGTGTCGATCATGCCTGGGGCGACAGCGTTGACAGTGATGCCGTACTCGGCCCATTCCAGCGCGAGCACTCGGGTGAGCGCGATCACTCCGGAGCGTGCGCTCACCGCGTGGGCCAGCCCGGCGGAGGGTCGCACGGCGGCCGCGGTCGTGACGTTGACGACGGTCCCGCTACCCCGTCGGGCGACCACCGACCGGGCGAACGCCTGGCTGCAGATGAACGTGCCGGCCAGGTTGAGGTCGACCACAGAGCGGAAGCCGTTGATGGACATGTCGAGGGCGAGCTTGGGAAACTGGCCGCCGGCATTGTTGATCAGCACATCAACGCCGCCCCAGGCCTCGTCGATCAGCGCAAAGGCACGGTTGATCGACTCCTCGGCGCGGATGTCGGCCACGTAGAACGCCGACTCGGCGCCCACGGCCCGGAGCTCCCCGACCACCCGTTCGAGCGTTTCACGAGTGCGGCCGAGCACGGCGACCCTGGCTCCCGCCTCGGCGAAGCGCAGCGCGGTCTGCCGCCCGATGCCGGTGCCGCCTCCGGTAACCAGAACCCGCGCATTCTCCAGGCCGGCCGTGAGCGAATCACCCTGCGCGTCGCTCATGACGGCGCCGCGCGGACGAGTAACGCGATCGGGTGGGCCACGCAGGCCGGCTTGCCGACCCCGTCGATCTCGAGCACGCAGGCCAACCCGACGCGGACCCCGCGCTCGATCTCGTCCACCGACTCGAGCGTCACCCGTGCCCGCAGCCTGGAGCCAACCGGCACGTGGTGGGGAAACCGGATCCGGTCGATTCCGTAATTGAGGCGCATCGCCAATCCGTCGAAATCCAGGATCGGCTCCAGGAAGATCGAGAGCATGGAGAGGGTCAGGTAGCCATGGGCGATGGTCACGCCGTAGGGTCCGGACGCGGCTCGCTCGGGATCCACGTGGATCCACTGGTGGTCGTCGATGGCGTCGGCGAACCGGTCGATCCGCGCCTGGTCGACTGTCACCCAGTCGGTCAGGCCGAGCTCCTGGCCGACCCGGCCGGCCAGTTCATCTACGTGCATGCGTGGTCATCGATTGATCTCCCTGCTCGCCGGCGGTCCGTGAAGGCACCAGGACACGGCTGGTATAAATACAGAACGAGACGATCAGCGTCAATAGACGATCACTGTCAGCAGAACATGGATATCAATAGCTTGTGCCCAGGGAATCGACCTGTCCGGCCATGTCTCGGGCTAACGTTCCCGCCGTGACGACCGAGCCCGGAACGAGCAGCGGACCGCCCCTCGCGCTCCGAGAGCGCAAGCAGCGCCGGGCGCGTCAGCAGGCGATCGAGGTGGCCAGCCGACTGTTCCGCGAGCGCGGCTACGACGAGACCTCACTCGACGACATCGCCAATGAGGCGGAGATGTCGGTCAGCTCGCTGCTTCGCTACTTCGGGAGCAAGGAGCAGCTTGCCCTCGCGCATCACCTCGACCATCTCGAGTCCTTCAGACGCCACCTCCTCGATGACAGCAAGCCGACGCTGACCCGCTGGCGTGAGTTCATCCTCGAACAGGCGTCGTCGCTGCGCTCGTTCAGCAGCTACAACGACGAGCGGCAGCTGATCGTGTCCGTGCCGGGCCTTCTGCGCCAGCTCTCGCGAATTCAGCTCGACCAGCAGGACGAGCTCGCCGCGAGCTTCGCCCGCGAGGCGGGGGTCGATCCCGAGGACGATCTCTTCGGTCGGCTCCTTGCCGCTCTGCTGGTGGCCGGCAACGAGGCCGTCTACATCCAGTGGCTCCGCTCCGCGGGCAAGCGCGAGTTGCCGGAGATGTGCCTCGCCGTCGTGGACTTCGCCGCCGCGCGCCTGGGCTCGCGTGACGAAGCGACCGGCGAGCTTCCGTCGCTGTCCTCGGGCGACGGCGCCGGCCGGTAGCTGCGCGCCGCGGTCCGCCCGACTTCGCACGCCTTCGAGTGGGCCGCCTCGGAATCACGCCGCCTACCCCAATCCGACCGCCGCTCGCCGGCTTTGACGCCTGCACTCAGATGACACTGATCTGCTTCTGACGATCATTTGCATTTCACAATCAGATGCGCGAATATAGCGCCGCCCACGTCGGGACGCCCGATCAAGACGACTCACAGGAGGGAACGGGAGTGCGCACACGCGCGGTAGCTCTGATGCTTGCGGCGGGCTTGCTTTTGGCGGGATGTGGAGGCAGCTCCAAGTCTTCGACCACGACGTCTACGTCTGGAGCCACCCAGCCGACCGGGACCCCGCGGGCCGGGGGCGAGCTGACGGTGGCCGATCCGCTGCCGCCGACATCGCTGGACCCGATCCTGGGGACATCCGGGGGCGATCAGATGGCGCTCTATCCCATCTACGACCGTCTCATCGACTTCAATCCGAGAACGCTCGACCCTGAGCCCGGCCTCGCGACCGCGTGGCGCTATACGAGTCCGACGACGCTGGTGCTGACGCTGCGCCGGGGCGTCGCCTTCCAGGACGGCACGCCGTTCAACGGCGCCGCGGTGCAGTTCAACCTCATGAGAGCCGCGACCCTGAAGACGTCGGTGGAGGCGGCCGACCTGGCTTCGCTCGCCTCGGTCACGGTCACCGGCCCATCCCAGGTAACCCTTCACCTCAAAGCGCCGGACGCCGCGATGGTCCTGACCCTGGCCGACCGCGCTGGGATGATGTCCTCGCCGACCGCGGTCAAGAAGTTGGGGGCCAGCTACGGCAACCATCCGGTGGGCACCGGCCCGTACACGGTTTCCCAGTACGTGCCCAATTCCAAGCTCGTGCTGAACAAGAACCCGCACTACTGGCAGGCCGGCAAGCCGTATCTGAAGGGCATCACGTTCGACTACTTCACCGATCAGCAGACGGCGAACAACGCCGTCAAGGACGATCAGGCACAAGTGGAGCTGAACGTCGCGCTGTCCGATGTCTCGACGCTGAAGGCGGTGTCGGGACTCAGCGTGGTGAGCGCTCCGTCGCTCTACATCGACGGCTGCTACATCAACGCTGCCCGCCCGCCGCTCAACAACGTCCTCGTGCGCCAGGCGGTGGCCATCGCGATCAACCGCACTGCGCTCAACCAGGTGTTCGCGTTCGGCCAGGCCACCCCGGCGAGCCAGTTCTATCCGTCCGGGTACTGGGCGTTCGACCCCGCGGCGGCCAACACGTTGGCCTACAACCCGACCAAGGTCAGGTCTCTGCTCAAGCAGGCCGGCTACCCGAACGGGGTGACGATCAAGGGCCTCGGTTACCAGACATCGGCCGAGGCGCGTCTGCTCCAGGTCATCCAGCAACAGCTGAAGAACTCCGACATCAATATGACGTTCTCGCTGCCGCAGGTCGCGACCGCGGCGCAGGACTTCTTCGTGAGCAAGACATACAACATGATCTGCTCGAGCTGGAGCGGGCGACCGGACCCGAGCCAGACCGCAACCCAGCTCATGGCAAGCACTTCGTTCTACAACGCCGGCGCCTACTCGCCCCCCGGCATGGCGGCCGCGTTGGCCGCCGCGGCGGGGGACCAGAGCACCCCGGCCCGTGCCGATGCACTGCACACTGTCACGGCGCTCAACCAGAGGTATATGGTGTGGCTGCCGCTGCTCAACGAGCCCAACGTGACGGCCATCTACAACAAGGTGCACGGCTTGCTGCCGAACCTCTACGGCAAGGTCGATGTCTCGTTCCTCTGGCTGGGTTGAGTTCCCGATCCGGCGCTCGGTCGCCGATCCGGGGTGGTGAGACAAGCACCCGAGTGCCCTGCGTCACCAGCGCAGGGCACCTGCCCGCGGGCGATGCGATAACCATGGCGGCTGCGCTCGAGGTCCGCAATCTCAGCGTGTACTTTCAAACCCCCGAGGGCGAGGTCCAGGCCGTTCGTGACCTCTCACTGACCGTCGCCGCCGGTGAGATCGTCGGCCTGGTGGGTGAGAGCGGAAGTGGCAAGTCGGTCACGGCGCTGGCGATCATGGGGTTGTTGCCGCCGAGTGTCAGTCGGACCAGCGGATCGGCTCTGCTCGGCGACCGCGACCTGCTGGCGCTCGCCCCGGACAGACTCGTCAAGGCCCGGGGGCGGGACATCAGCATGATCTTCCAGGAACCGATGACGGCGCTCGACCCGCTGTTCCGGATCGGCGATCAGATCACTGAGACCGTCCGTGCGCACCACCGCGTCTCGCGGCGCGCGGCGGCCGATCGAGCCATCCGGATCCTCACCGACGTCGGCCTTCCGGATCCCGCAGCGCGTGTGCGGGCATACCCACACCAGCTCTCGGGCGGCATGCGCCAACGCGTGATGATCGCTATCGCGCTCGTGTCCGAGCCGGCCGTGCTGATCGCCGACGAGCCGACCACCTCGCTGGACGTCACCGTGCAGGCGCAGATACTCGGCCTCCTGGCCGAGCTCAGCCGTGCGCATGGCACTGCCGTTGTGTTGATCACCCATGACCTCGGGGTCGTGGCCGAGACCTGCAGTCGCGTTCACACCATGTACGCAGGCGAGATCGTCGAGGAATGTAGCGTCGACGAGGCACTCCTGGCGCCCAAGCACCCGTACACCTCCGGCCTGATCCAGGCGATCCCGCGGGCCGAGAAGCGCCGTCAACCGCTGTATTCGATTCCCGGCCGCGTCCCGCCGCTGACCGCCATGCCCTCGGGGTGTCGCTTCGAGCCACGATGCGAGCACGCCAGTGAATCGTGCCGAGCCGCCCAGCCGCTCGAGCGACGAGACGGGCGGGCGGTCCGATGCGGTCGCCACGGCGAGCTCACTCTGCCGGGGGCGGCCTCCGGGGTAGACCAGTGAGTGCATTGGTTGCGGATGGCCTTCCGATGCCGGGCCGCGGCCCGTTGCTATCGGCCTCCGGGCTCGAGGTCCACTTCAAGCTTCCCGGCGAGAGTGGTCGACTGCGAGCGGTCGACGGCGTGTCATTCGAGATCGGGCGCAGCGAGATCTTCGGGCTGATCGGTGAGTCCGGGTCGGGAAAGTCGACCATCGCCCGGGCGATCATGTGCCTCGAGCCGATCAACGGGGGACAGGTGACGCTCGATGGTACGCGCTTGGACCAGCTACGCGGCAAGGCGCTGCGCCGCCAGCGTCGCCGCGTGCAGATGGTGTTCCAGGACCCTCACGAGTCGCTCGATCCGCGCATGACGGTCCGTCAGGCGATCGAGGAACCGCTGCGGCTGGGCAGGACCGGATCGCGCGCCGCTCGGCGCGCTCGCGTTGTCGATCTGCTGAACCGGGTGGGCCTCGATGAGAGTTATGTCGGACGCATGGCCTACACCATGTCGGGTGGTCAGAAGCAACGCGTCAATATCGCTCGTGCCCTTGCGCTGGAGCCCGAGCTGCTGGTCTGCGACGAGGCCGTCTCGGCGCTTGATGTGTCGGTACGCGCCGGGATCATCAACCTGCTGACGAGTCTGCAGCGAGAGCTCCAGATCTCGGTGCTGTTCATCTCGCACGATCTCGGCGTGGTCGCGCACCTGGCCGATCGGATCGGTGTGCTGTATCTCGGCCGCCTGGCCGAGGTCTCCGAGACCGAGTCGCTGAGCGCCCGGCCGCGTCACCCATATACCGAGATGCTGTTGGCCGCCGAGCCTCAGCCCAGGCCCTCGTCGCACCGCGCCGCCCGTGCTCCGTCGATCTCCGGGGAGGCGCCGAGCGCCGCCCGGCCGCCGTCCGGTTGCAGATTCAGAACCCGCTGTCGTTACGCGCAGGAGCGCTGCGTGCAGGAGGAGCCGGCGCTCCGTCCCCTCGAGGGCGGCGCGCTCGTGGCCTGCCATCGCGCCGAGGAGCTCGAGCTGACCGGGCGGCGAGCTTGAGGCGACTCCTGCTCGAGCGTGCCGTCTGGCTCGTGCCGACGCTGCTCCTGGCGACCTTCGGCGTCTTCTGGCTGATCCATCTGGCGCCAGGCGACCCCGCGATCACGCTGGCCGGGGAGAACGCCACCGCCAGGCAGATCGCGGCGATCCGCCACGAGCTGGGGCTCGATCAGCCGTTCCTTCTGCAGTACTGGCACTGGCTGACGCACGCCTGGCGTGGCAACCTCGGCACGTCGCTCAACACGCGCGAAGGCGTCGCCGGAGCGATCGGCCACGCGCTGCCCGTGACCCTCCAACTCGTGCTCGGCGGTCTGCTCCTCGCCGCCGTGCTCGGCACGATCGCTGGCATCGTCTCGGCCCGCCGAGCGGGCACGTCAACCGACGCCGCGGTCTCGACACTCGCCTCCGCGGGCGCGGCGATTCCGAGCTTCTGGCTCGGACTGGTGCTGATCTCGATGTTCGCCTTGGGGACGCACTGGTTCCCCGCAACGGGCTCAGTTGCCCTTACGAGCAACCCGGGGCAGGCGCTCAGGCATCTGGTGCTCCCGTCTATCGCGCTCGGCGTGAGCGGCGCCGCCGAGATCGCGCGGCAGCTGCGAGCGGTGCTGATCGACATCCTGGGCTCGGACCACATCCGCACATTGCGGGCCAAGGGTCTGTCCGAGAGACGGATCGTGTGGCTGCACGCTCTGAAAGGCGCCGCCGTGCCACTGATGACGATCGTCGGTCTTCAGGTCAGCCGCTTCCTCGGGGCGGCTGTGGTCGTCGAGGCGGTGTTCGGGATTTCCGGAATCGGATCCCTCGTCGTCGGTGCGGCGCAGAACCACGACTATCCGGTGGTCGAGGGAGTCGTCGTGGTCATGGCGCTGATCGTGATCGTGGTCAACTTCGCGGTCGACGTCTCCTACCGGATCTTCGATCCGAGAATTCGTTGATGGTGACCCTGGACCCCGTATCGAGCCGGCTGCCCGACGCTGCACGCGGGCCGGCGCCTTCCGCCTGGCGCAGTCGCCGAGGGCTTCGCCAGTGGCTTTGGGGCGATTGGCGCTCACGGCTGGCCACGTGCGTGCTGGCGCTCGTCCTGGTGATGGCGATCGCGGCGCCGCTGATCGCGCGCTACTCGCCCACCGCCCAGGACTTCATTCCCTTCCGCGGTCCGTCGTCCGCACATTGGCTCGGCACCGACGATCTAGGGCGTGATGTCTGGTCCCGGCTCGTCTACGGCGCCCGCGCGTCGATCGAAGCGGCTGGCATCGCAGTGTGCCTGGCGCTCGCGATCGGAGTGCCGATCGGGCTCATCGCGGGCTTTCGCGGCGGATGGGTTGACGCGGTACTGATGCGAATCGCGGACACCGTCCTGTCCTTCCCCGGGATCATCTTGGCGATCGCCATCACCGCAGTGCTCGGCCCGGGGCTCGTCCACTCGATGCTGGCCGTCGGGATCGTCTTTTCACCGAGCATCGCGCGCCTGATGCGAAGCCAGGTGCTCGTCACCAAGGAGCGGCTCTACGTCGACGCGGCGGTGTCGTTCGGGAACCCGCCATCCCGGACTGTCGCCCGCCACATCGTGCCGAACTCGATCCAGCCGGTGGTCATCCAGGCCACGTTCATGCTCGGCCTGGCGGTGATCGCCGAGGCGAGCCTGTCGTTCGTCGGGCTGGGAGTCCAATACCCGAGCCCAAGCTTCGGGGGGATGTTGCAGAGCGCGTCGCAGTTCATCTCGGTTCATCCCTTTGGCGTGTACCCGCCGGGCGTGGCGATCGCGCTGATCGTGCTCGCCTTCAATGCCCTCGGCGACTCGCTGCGTGACGTCCTCGATCCATTGGCGAGCACGCGGCGTGCGGCCCGGCTGGCGGCCCGCGCGTCCACCCGCCGCGGTCACCGGCCCGAAGCCCCGGGCGGCCGGCACGTCCCGGAGGGCCACTAATGCGCGGCGTGCGCGTACTCGAGCTCGCCGGCTCGGTGTCCGGCGCCTACTGCGGCCGGCTCCTCGCCGGCATTGGCGCCGAGGTCGTGCTTGCCGAACCGCCCGGGGGTGCTCCGATTCGCCGGCTCGGCCCGTGGCTGACGGATCGAGGAGGTCAACGCCGCAGCGCCAGTCACGAATATCTCGACGCCGGGAAGTCGTCGGTCGTCCTCTCAGAGGCCGAGTTGGATCGCGGGTTCGCGTGGGCCGACGTGGTGGTCTCATCCTCCGACGGGGAGCCCGACGCGATCGCCGACCGGCACGCGCGGATCATCGCCACGAACCGTCGCGCGGTCCACGTGGTGCTGAGTGGCTTCGGGCTGACGGGGCCGTACGCCGGTTGGCGCTCGACGCCGATTGTCGACTGGGCGTCGGGCGGCTATCTGTTCCTGACCGGCGATCCCGGGCGCGAGCCGCTTCAGGGCGCGGGTCCGTGGGCGGCCTACATCGCCGGCGCCACCGCCACCATCGGCGCTCAGGTGGCGCTGATCAACGCGGTCCGTACCGGCCGGGGTGAGCTGGTCGACATCGCCGCGATGGAAGCGCTGGCCGCCGCGCATCAGTGGTCGCTGACCATGTACACGCACACCGGCGCGATCAAGCGCCGGTGGGGCCTGCGGATCGGCGAGGCCCACTACCCGATGACCCTGTTCCGATGCGGGGATGGTCGCTGGGTTGTCGCGGGCGCGCCAAACCGCGACCAGTGGGAGCGGTTCTGCATCACCACCGATTCCGTGCTCATGCTGGCCGACGACGCGCTATATGCGCCGGCTGAACGCTTCGAACGAGCCGACGAGATCGACGCCACCGTCGCGCCATGGTTCGCCGCCCGGACCGCGGAGGAAGCGGTGGCCGCGCTACAGGAAAACCGGGTGCCCGCCAACGTGCTGCTCGACGTGACCCAGATGATGGCGAGCGAGCAGGTCGCGGTCCGCGGCATGCTGCAGGACCGAACCGATCTCGGGGAGAACGTCCGCACGATCGCCCTCCCGTTCCGCCTCTCAGACTCCGCGCCGCTCGATCCCCCCTCGCCTCAGGGTGCGGACACGGCGGCCTTCCTCGAACGGCTTGCGAGCGGCGCCGGGGCGGCCCGGGAGATGCCGGTGATCGACCTGAACGGCGTGCGCGTGCTCGAGTTCTCGCTCGCGTGGGCCGGACCGCTGGCCGGCCGAATCCTGGGTGACCTCGGGCTCGACGTCCTCAAGGTCGAGCACCCGGCCAGCCGCGGACTGCGCGAAGCCGAACCTCCCGCACGGGCCGACGGTTGGGTGTGGGGGCAGCTGGCGCCCGCCGCGGTCAGAGCCGACATCTTCCCCGATGCCGATCCGGGCGAGCGGCCGTGGAACCGGCAGGGCATGTGGAACAAGATGAACCGCAGCAAGCGCGCCGTGGCGCTCGACGCGAAGACCGAGGACGGCGCCGCGATCCTCAAGCGGCTGATCGGGGAGGCGGACATCGTCCTGCAAAACTTCTCGCCGCGGGGTGCCAGGTCGCTCGGGATCGCTTCAGACCAGGTGAAGGCCGTGAACGAGCGCGCAATCTCCATAGCTCTCACCGGCTTCGGCGAGACCGGACCGATGCGTGACTACATGGCCTTCGGCCCGATCCTCGAGGCATTCAGCGGCTTCGACGAGGCGATGGGCTATATCGGCGGCGGTCCATCGCGCGTTGGCGTGGCGTTTCCGGACCCGGTCGGGGCGCTGCACGGCGTCGTCGCCACGCTCGCGTCGCTGTGGCAACGCGAACGGTCCGGGACGGCAGCCCATGTTGACTTCTCGCAGTTCGAGGCCCTGCTGTCGATCGCCGGCGAGATGCTGCTCGCGGCATCCGCTGAGGGAAGGCCGCCGGAGCGGCGCGGGAACCGGTCGATCGATCACGCTCCCCAGGGCGTCTATCCATGTGCGGGCCACGACACCTGGATCGCGCTGACCGTCCAGAGCGACCACGAGTGGCGTCGCCTGGTCGCGTTGCTAGCTGAAGACGCTCCAGCGGGGCTGCAGAGCGCTGAGGTGGCCAGCCGGCGGGCCGCCCACGACGAGATCGATGCTGCGATCTCCCGCTGGACGGGCTCCCGGACGCCGCTGGACGCCGCGCGCGAGCTGCAGGCGGCGGGCATTGCGGCGGCTCCCGCGTTCACCAACGCCGACATCGTCGAGAACGAACAGATCGTCGCGCGCGGCTTCATGGCCGAGGTGAATCAGCCCGACGTCGGCCCCCGACGGTTCCCCGGCCTTCCAATTCACTTCTCACGCTCATCGGTGCACCTCGGACCGGCGCCGATGCTCGGCCAACACAACCGCGAGGTGCTGATGGCCCTTGGCTACAGCCGTGAGGAGATCGCGCGGCTGGAGGCGATCGAGGTCATCGCCACCGAGCCGCCCCTCGCCTAGACAACCCCCCGAGACAAGGACACGACATTGAGGATCAACGTCGGACAGCGACTGCGCAGCCAGGTGGACAGCACCGAGCTGATCGTCACACGAGCGTCGTCGGAGGAGGTCGACCTCCGCTGCGGCGGGGCCGAGCTGATCGAACTGGGCCATCCGCCGACCGCCGAACCCCAGGTCCTCGCGGTGCCCGAGGCGCCCGAGCCGAGGCTCGGCAAGCGCTACCGCGATCCCGACGGGGCTGTTGAACTGCTCGTAACCAAGGCGGGCACCGGGGTGCTCACACTCGCCGGCGAGCCGCTGATCGAGAAGGAAGCCAAGCCACTGCCCGCCAGCGACTGAGACCCGTGTCGCTCTCGGTCCTGCTCGACATGATGGCCGACGCCCGGCCCGACCAGGTGGCCCTCGGCACGCTGGAGGATGGCCTCACCTGCGCACAGCTGCGCTCGGCGGCGATCCGAGGTTCGGCCGGCCTCCGGCCAACCGAACGGCGCACGGTCGTCTACGTCGGCGTCAACGGCATCGACTTCTCGGTCGCGCTGTGGTCGGCGGTACTGGCCGGAATGTCGTTCTGCCCGCTCAACTACAGACTGTCGGCCGCGCAGCTCAGGCGGTTGCTCGATGCGGTTCCCGACCCGCTCGTCCTGGTCGGGGACGGCTACGAGTCGCTTCTCGCCGACTGCCCTGCGCCAACTCGATCTCTGACCGGTTTCAGCACTACGGCCTGCGATCACACGGCCGGCGTCCCAGCGGCGCCGCCGGTGGGTGACGACGAAGGCTCGGTGCTTCTCTTCACCAGTGGTACCGCGTCGACCCCTAAGGCCGTGGTGCTCTCGCAGGCCAACCTGCTCTCCTACGTGCTCGAGACGGTGGACTTCGGATCGGCCGAGCCGGGCGACGCGATCGTCGTCTCGATGCCGCCGTACCACATCGCGGGACTGAACGCCGCGCTGACCAACCCCTACGCCGGCCGCCGCGTGGTGTACCTGCCGAACTTCGACGCCGCGACCTGGCTCGAGCTCGTCCGCCGGGAATCGATCACCCACGCGATGGTGGTGCCCACCATGCTCGCGCGGATTCTCGAGTTCCTCGGCGGAGCCCTCGCCGAGGTACCGAGCCTGCGAACGCTTTCCTACGGCGGGGCGCGGATGCCGCGAGCCGTTCTCGAAGGCGCGCTGGCGGCGTTCCCGAGCGTCGACTTCGTGAACGCCTACGGGCTGACGGAGACGAGCTCCACCATCGCCCTGCTCGGCCCAGCCGACCACCGAGCCGCAGCCGCGTCGAACGATCCGCTCGGGCGCGCGCGGCTGAGCTCGGTCGGGCGGCCCCTGCCCGGCATCGAGATAGAGGTGCGCAGCGGCGCCGGAGCCCTTCAGCCGCCTGGGCTGACGGGCGAGCTGTGGGTACGCGGCCCACAGATCTCGGGTCAGTACCTCGAGCAGGGCTCCGTGCTCGACGAGTACGGCTGGTTCCCCACCCGTGACCGGGCTCGCGTCGATGCCGAGGGTTACATCTATGTGGAGGGGCGGGCCGACGACACGATCATCCGTGGCGGCGAGAACATCGCCCCGACGGAGATCGAGGAGGTGCTGATCGCTCACGAGGAGATCGTCGACGCAGCCGTGATCGGCCGGCCGGACGAGGAATGGGGCGAGCGAATCCTCGCCGCCATCGTGCTGGCGCCCGGCGCGTCACTGGACGCCGACGCCGTGCGCGATCACGCGCGCGACCGCCTGCGAAGCTCCCGCACCCCCGACGACGTCGTGTTCGTCGACGCGCTCCCGTACACGTCGACCGGCAAACTCATCCGGCGCGACCTGGCCCGCGTCATCTCTCGTGCGCACCCGGCGCGACCCGGCCCGAGCGCGGATGGGACAGCCTCCCGCGGATAAACGTGGCGACGACGCGGGGTTGATCGCTGGCCAACACGCGGTCGAGAGTTTCGGACACGCTATCCGCCAACACGCAGAGGTTGGCTTCGCGACCGACTCGGACGATTCTGGGCGCACCGGCCGGATCCGTCGGCTCGGTCAGGAGCGAGGCGAAACTAACGCGCGGTTCGACCCGCTCGCCACCGGGCAGGGCGGTGGCCGCGGCCGCGATCGTATGCCACGGATCGAGGTCTCCATAGGGGGCGTCGCTGCTCACCGCGACGCGTACCCCGAGCGCCAGCAAGCCGCCATAGCGCCACAGCAGCTCGCGCTCTTCGGGCTCCGTCTCGCGCCGGTACCCCTCACCGTGCCGCGCGTACAGACTCGGCTGGGTGACGACCGGCAGGCCCAGCTCAGCGAGACGCTCAGCTGCGGCGTCGCTGCACACAGCGGCGTGCTCCACCCGGTCACCGATCCGCACGTCCGTCTCGGCGAACGCGGCCAGCAGCACGGCGAGCGACGCGGCGCTCACGGCGTGAACCGCGACTGCCCGGCCGCGCTCGCGCGCGTCCAGAATGTCGCTCACCAGCGCTCCATAGTCGAGGTCGAGGTGGTCGCTGAGGATGATCTTCCGCGGCCCGGTGCCGTCCGCGGCGAGCGACAGGACGTGCTGCTCGACGTTCAGCGCAGCCGGGTCGCCATCAGGCGTCGCGTCCGTGACATGGGTGACGCCATAGCTGGCCAACTCGGCGCTGATCTCGGCGAGCGCGGCGTGATCGGCGCTCGGCGTGAGCGCCCGCAGGCGCCCGGACGAGCGCCAGAACTGCCCGGTTCGTCGTTCTTTCTCGCTGAGCTCAGCCGGCAGCAGGGCCAGCGCTGCGCTGTTCAGTGTCCACACCGCCCCACTGCGGTGCTGCACCCGGACCGGCCGATCGCCGAACATCTCGTCCAGCTGGCCTCGGGCGAGCGCATCTGCCGCGCCGATGACTCGCAGCAAACCGTCCCCGTCGGCTGCGGTGAGCGTGGACAATGGTCGACCCTCGAGGTCGATTGAACGACGCGCGGCAGCGGTTGCCCGGAGGTGCAGGTGGTGGTCCGCCAGCCCTGGCAGCAGCGAGCCGCCGGCAGCCTCCAGAATCTGATCGCCGTCGGCTGCTGTGAGGCCGGGGGCCAGCTCAGCCACCACGCCGTCCCGAAGACGACAGTCGAGCCGCTCGCCCGCGAGGAGCACATCGCGCAACAGCCAGCGTTCAGATGACGGCATCGACGAGGCCCCACTCGCGCGCTTGCGATGTCGTGATCCGCTCGCCGGTGAGAGCGAGCCAAAGCGCCCGATGCCGACCGACCCGGCGCGTCACGCTGACGGTTCCGCCAGCGCCGGGAATCAGTCCCATCGAGACCTCGGGCAGGTGGAACTCGGTGCCGGCAACGGCCTCGAGACGGCCGGCGAAGGCAGGTATCTCAAGTCCGGCCCCGATCGCCTTCCCGTGAACGCGCGCGGTGACCCGCTCGGCGATTCGCCAGATGGCCGCGCCGGCGCTCGCTGCGGTCCTTACGATGTGCGCCTGCGCGAGATCGGTGGCCGTGCCGAACTCGTCCAGATCGCCGCCCGCGCAGAACACCGGCCCCATCCCGCAGAGCGTCACCCGCATGGTCGGGTCAAGCTCCCCAACCAGCAGGGCATCGAGCAGCGCATCGCGCATTCGAGCGTCTACCGCGTTGCGGCGCTCCGGGCGGGCGAGTCGAATGACCAACTCGTCGCCCACCCGGTCAACATCGAGGCGATGGGGAGGACCCGGATCGCGCACCGCTCCGCGCCGGGCGAGCCAACGCCGAAAGTCAGCGCCGCCAAGCAACGTCGAGTAAGTTGCGGACTCCATCGCCAGAGCCGCCGGAACGCTCAGCTCGGCGGCCGAGCGAAGCAGCCAGGCCAAGCTCAGCGCCGCGGTTGGATGCTCGGCAGCAACCGTTTCGAGCCGTGTGATCTCGCGGGCCGGGTCGGCCACTCGCACCGCGGTCGCAGACGGCAGTGCCGACGGGGTCAGATGGATGTCAACAGTGTCTGCCAGAGCCGGGTCTAGCTCAGGCCCGTCGGTTACCGCGGCGACGATTACCTGGGCGCCTGGCTGATACTGAGCGAGAATCCGGGCCCCCTCCTGGCAATGGTCGGTGTCGGCGTCGATGCCCACGACCATCGGTGTCTGCGCTCTTGGACCAGACATCGGTAGGTTCGCCGCTAGCGTCGCCAATGTCACCACGCCCATGGCGCTAGCGTAGTCAGCCTGAAGGCAAAGCAGCCCGAGCGCGCGTATCAGTGGCGGGAGGCACGCCGCTGTGAAGGCCGGGCTGACCCTTGACTTCACGCGAGCGTGGGTGCCGTTGGCGTCGCTGCGGTCGCTGCGTTTGTCCGATTGCGGCAGCCCGGTGATTGTGCGATGGGTATCCGCTGCGTGGCGCCGTCGACAACCCACGGCGATCCAAGTCAGGCCGGGCAGCGCGCGGCGGAAAGGGTCGACGACCCATCATCAATCAATCGATCAGTAAGCAACGTCGCTACCGCTCAGCGCGGCACCGATCACGGCTGCATCGGCGCCGAGGGTTGCGGGCATTAACGCCAGCCGCTCGACGACGTGGCGAGCGCCGACTCGCACGAGCTCGCGCCGCGCGGGTTCGAGCAGCAACTGCCCGGCCTGCGCGACGCCCCCGGCCACCACGACCACGTCAGGGAACGTCATCGCGCTCCAGATCGCGATTGCTCGGCCGAGCGCAGTGCCGGCATGCTCGAGCACGGCCGCCGCCGTGGAGTTGCCGGCGCTCGCGGCGGCGCTCAGCGCAGCCCCGTCAGCCAGCCCGAGGGCATGCGCCTCGCGACGCAATGCGGCGCCGCCGGCGATTGCCTCGAGGCAGCCGCGCCCGCCGCACACGCATTCCGGACCGCCGGGCTCCGTCAGGACGTGGCCGGCATCGCCCAAGGCACCGTGTGCCGTTTCGACGAGCTTGCCGTCGACGATCAGGGCAGCATTGGCTCCTGTACCGAGCGCCGCGCACAGCACGCGGCGGTGCCCGCTCCCGGCGCCGGCACCGGCCTCGGCCAAGGCGGCGGCCGCAATGTCGGGCATCACAGTGACGGAGGGACCGCCGAGCGCCCGCGTCAGCTCGTCCTCGAGCTTGATCCCCTCCAGCCCAGGTAGGTTAAGGCTGTAGTGCACGCGCCGGTCCTGACCGAGGAACGCCGGAATCGCGACGCCGATCCGGCGCTCGCTCGGGCGGCCCGGGACGAGGACTCGCGTGGTCACAGCGATGATCTCCGCCAGCAGCCGCTCGGAGCTCATCCCGCTGCCCACCGGCGCGCTTGCGCGGGCCTCGAGGCGATTGCCCGGTGACAGGCGCGCGGCCCGTACGCTGGCGCCTCCGATATCGACCCCGACCGAACGCACCAGCCGCACCGTATCAAGAATGTAGACCAAATGGACCACGCAACGTCGCATTGGACAAATTGGGCTACCTCTGGTTAGCTGCCGGGCGATGGCGGACCCACGGCCCTCCGGAACACGCCTGCGGCTGGCGCTGATCGGCGCCGGCACGATCAGCCAGTCCGTGCATCTGCCGGCGCTGCGGCGGCTGAGCACCGAGATCGAGCTGATCGCGGTCTGCGACGCCTCGCCAAGCCGCGCCGAGGCGGTCGCCCGCCGCGAGGGCGCGCGGGGCGAGCACGATGCGGAGCGCCTGCTCGAGCGCGAGGACCTCGATGCCGTGCTGCTGGCGACGCCGGGCAGTCACGGGCAGCTCGCACGCCAGGCGCTGCTCGCCGGACGCCACGTGCTGGCCGAGAAGCCCCTGACGCTGACCGTCGCCGAGGCGGAGGAACTCGCAGCGCTGGCCGCGGATCGCGGCCTCGTGCTCCAGGTCGGCTACATGAAGATGTACGACCCGCTGATCGCGGAGGCGCGGGACCAGCTCGAACGCATCGGTGTGCCGCGGCTCGTGCGGATCACGGTCCTGCATCCCGCCGACGAACAGCAACTCGCCCACCTGCGGATGGCCCCGCTTGCCGACGACAGCGACCCGCACACGATCGCCGCCGCGCACGCCTACGACGCCCGCCGGACCGAGCTCGCCGTCGGCTCGGCGCAGTCGCCATTGGCGGTCTGGTATCGCGACGTGCTGCACGGATCGGTGATCCATGAGCTGTCGCTGTTGCGGGCGCTCGGGTTGGGGTTACCCGAGCGCTTCGAGCAGGTGCGCGTCTGGCCCTGGCCGCCCGATGGCGCGCCCCCGTGCCTGCTCGCGAGCGCCTCGCTGCCGGAAGGCCGGCGGCTGCTGCTGTCCTGGAACTGGCTTCCCGCGTACCCCGAGTACGAGGAGGAGGTGGTGGTGCTCGGGACCGCCGGTCGCGTGCGCCTCCAGGTCGCGCCGCCATACCTGTTCGAGGCGCGCTCGAGACTCGAGATCGACCACCGCGACCGGGGACTGCATGCCGCGACCCGGGTCCGGACCGCGCACGTCAGCGGCTTCTCGGTCCAGCTCGAGGCCTTCCTCGCCAGCGTGCGCGGCGGAGCGCAGGTGCTCAGCGACGCCCGTGGAGCGGCGGCCGACACGCGATGCCTGCAGCGGCTGGCGGCGAGCGCGGCCGCGGACCAGGGGGATGCGCCGCTCGGCGGCGAGGCGGGCGCGTGAGCGCGCGCGCGGGGTCGAAACCGCCGATTGCCAACGCGCCGATCAGCTACGGCGTGTTCGGCGCCACCGGCGGCGCCGGCCGCGTCTCGCCGCTCGAGATGCTGGCCGGGATCGCCGACGCCGGCTACGTGGGCTGTGAGCTGGGTCCGCCAGGGTTCTTCGGTGGGGCAGGCCAGACGGCGGACGCGTTCGCCGCCGCGGGGCTCCGCGCCGTCGCCGCGTACGTCCCGATCCACTTCACGGCCGGCGACGACACCGTCGAACGAGAGCTGTGCGGCCTGCGGCGCAGCGCCGAGGAGCTCGTCGCCTGCGGCCGCGACGGCCTTCTGATCCTCGCCGACGAGGGCAGCCGAGCCCTCCTGAAAGCACCGGCCCACGACCCGGGCGATCCTCGCTTGAGCCTCGATCCGAACGGGTGGCGGCGCTTGGCGCAGATCACGCGCGATGCGGTCCAGATCGCCGCCGAGTTTGGCCTGCGCTGCTCGTTTCATCCCCACGTGAGCACCTACGTCGAGCACCCGAGCGAAATCGACCGGCTGCTGGCGCTGACCGAGCTGTCGCTGACCCTTGACACCGGGCACCTGCTGCTGGCCGGCGGCGATCCGCTTGCCTGCCTGCGCGCCTGGTCGGAGCGGGTCAACCACGTCCACCTCAAGGACGTTCGCGTCGACGTCCTGCGCGCGGCGAAGGCGACCGGTCGCACCGACTTCGATCAGTGGTGGGCCGACGTGTCGGTGCCGCTTGGCCGCGGCGATGTGGAGCTCGCCGCGTTCACAGCGGAGCTGCTGCGGCGGGGCTACGACGGCTGGCTGGTGGTCGAGCAGGATCGCGGTCCCACGCCACGCGAGCGCTACGACGAAGTGGCAGAGGAACAACGCGCGAACTTCGAGTTCGTGGAGCGGCTGCTCGAACAGGGGAATCGACTGCATTAGAGCCCAATTAGTCCAACTAGTAGACATGGGCTCCAAATGTCTGTAGGGTGCCCGCGCAGCGATGAGCGTTCCCTACGAGCAGGCGGTCCACGCCCAGGCTGAGAACCTGCGCGCCTCGCGCGCGGTCGTCGAGCGCCAACTCGCGGCGCTCGACCTCGGCCGCTGGAGCGGTGGGCACCTCGCGCTCGTCGGGATGGGCGCGAGCTACAACGCGCTTCGGGGCGTCGTGCCCGCATTGCGTGCAGCGGGCATCCACGCTGAGCTGCTCTCGGCCAGCGAGTTCTGCGACGGCGGTGCGCAGCGACTCGTCGATGCGGTGCTGGCCGTCTCCCAGTCCGGCCGCAGTGCCGAGACGGTGGCGGCGCTCGAGGCCGCGGCGGGGCTGCCGAAGCTGGTCGTGACCGGTGACGCCGCGGCGCCGGTCGCCGAACGCGGCGACGCGGTCGTGGAGCTCGGCCTGATGCAGGACAGCGCGATCTATACGCTCGGCTTCACCGCCACCCTGCAGGCGCTCGGGTTGCTTGCCGACGCGCTCGGCGAAGGGGAGCTCAGCGCGTCATGGGATGCGGTCCCGAAGGTTCTGGAGTCGGTGCTCCGCGACGCGAGCGAATTCGCCGAGGAGGTCGCCGACGCCCTCGAGGA
This sequence comes from Solirubrobacterales bacterium, assembly GCA_019241635.1. GTDB lineage: Bacteria > Actinomycetota > Thermoleophilia > Solirubrobacterales > Solirubrobacteraceae > Palsa-465. The sequence continues at coordinate 6,683 of JAFAWR010000060.1, read as the reverse complement.
CGTGCGGGCGATTGACGTGATCGCCAACGGCCCTCAGCTCGCCTCGGCCGCCGAGGCCGGGCTGCTGCTGCGCGAGGCGTGCCGGATCCCGTCGGCCGTGTACGAGACACGTCAATACCTGCACGGACCGATGGAGCCGCTGGCGCCCGGGATGGCGCTGGTCGCATTCGGGTCGGGGCGCGAGTACCGCATCGCCGTCCAAGCGGCCGAGATAGGCGCTACCGCGGTGCTGCTGAGCACCACGGAGCTCACAGACGCCGCCGGCCTCTACGTCCACCGTCTGCCGGTGCTCAGCGGGATAGCTCTGGCGACGCTGGCGGTCGTCCCGGCGCAGTTGATCGTTGGCGCGCTCGCCGGTCGCCGGGGTCTCGCAATCGATGGCTTCCGCTACGAGCAACCCGATGTGAAGGTGTGAAGACCAGCCTGGACGAGGTCCACATCGCCACCGCCACGCAACCTCAATCGAAAGGTACACATGCGCACCACGCTCACGCGACTGCGGGCTTACCGGCTCCTCCCCGGCGTCGGGGTCGCCGCCGCGCTCGCCGTGGGCCTCGCGGCCTGCGGCTCGGGTTCCTCCAACGCCACCGCCGCGGGGCAGACCACGGGGCGGATCACGCTCGTCGTGCAGAACGGCGACGGCGGCGAGACCGGGCTGCTGGCCGGTTATGCGAAGCTGAACGCCGCCTTCGAGCGCCAGCACCCCAACGTGACGATCAAGTTCGTGACCAAGAACTTCACCGACCTCGTCAATACGCTGAAGCTCCAGTTGTCGGGCCCGAACCCGCCCGACCTCACGCAGGTCAACCAGGGCTACGCCTCGATGGGGCAACTCGTGACGGCGCATCTGCTGCGCCCGCTGGATTCGTACGCGAATCGGTACGGATGGGCGAGCCGCCAGTCCGCGGGACTGCTGGGGATCGACGGGCGGATGAGCGCCACCGGCAAGACGATGGGCAGCGGAGTGCTTTGGGGCGTCTCCGCCACCGGCGCCTGGGTCGGGTTGTGGGAGAACAAGAAGATCCTGGCCTCGCTCGGCCTCTCGCAGCCGACCTCGTTCACCCAGTTCGAAGCGGACCTCGCGGCGGCCAAGCAGCACGGCGTGATCCCGATCCAGTACGGCGCCTCAGACGGCGGCGAGTCGATCTGGATCTTCGAGAGCATCCTCATGGCCGAGACCTCGCCCCAGGAGGTCCAAGCCCTGATCGAGGCGCAGCCGGGCGCCAGCTTCGACTCCGCCGCGGTCGTGCGCGCGGCGCAGACGCTGCAGCAATGGGCCGACCACGGATACTTCACGCCCGGCTTCGCTGCGTACAACAACACCGATGTGTTCGCCAAGTTCGCGGCCGGACACGGGCTGTTCGACGTCAACGGGTCGTTCAACACGGGCGTCGCCACCGGCCAATACGTGGATGAGCTTACGATGCTTCCGGTGCCCTCGAGCGTCGCCGGGCGCCCGCCGGCGGCAATCGCCACCGGCGACATCGCCTGGGCGATTCCCACCGGCTCGAGCCATGCCGCCGTGGCGGCCGAGTACCTCAACTACATCACCAGCCCGGCGGCGGCCAACGTGCTGATCGCCGCCGACCAGGTGCCGGCGACCTCGAACCGTGACCAGCTCGACTATGCGCGCCAGGCCCGCATCACCGGCTCGCCGTATGACGCGCTTGCGCAGTGGATTGAGGTCATGGACAGCGGCGTGCCGGTGCCATACATGGATTGGTCGACGCCGACCTTCTACAACACGCTGTCGGCCGCGGTCACCGAGCTTGCGTCCAACCGGTTGACGCCGCAGGCGTTCGCGTCGCGGCTGCAGGCCGACTATGGAGCGTTCGTCAAGCAACGGGGTTGAGCGTGACCACGACACACGTCACCCCCGCCCAGACCGAGCTGGCCGCCGCGCGCGTGCTCCGCGTCGGAGCGGGGCGCACGCAACGGATCCGCGGCTCGCCTCCGCCCGGCGAACCGCGGCGGATCGGCTACCTGTACGTGCTCCCGGCACTGGTCCTGTACGTCGCGTTCGTGCTGGCGCCGTTCGTCCACACGGCGATCCTGTCGCTGTACTCGTGGGACGGCGTCACGCCGGCGCACTTCGTCGGGCTGCGCAACTTCCGCGACATCTTCAGCAACCCGGTGCTCCTGAGCGCGTTCGAGCACGCGTTCATCCTCATCATCTTCTACGCGGCGCTGCCCACCGTGATCGGCCTGCTGTTGGCCGGGATCATGGCGCGCAGCCCAGTCCGGGGAATGAGCCTGTTCTCGACCGTGCTGTTCCTGCCGTACGTGATCGCGCCGACGGCGGTCGCGGTCGTGTGGCGCTGGGCCCTGGCGCCCGACGGACCGCTCAACCAACTGCTGCACGACGTCGGCCTCGGTGGGCTGGCCAAGCCTTGGCTGGGGGACTTCAACTGGGCGTTGCCATCGGTGGGCCTGATCGGGACCTGGGTGTTGTATGGGCTCGCCATGGTCCTGTTCCTGGCCGGCGCGCAGAAGATCCCGCGCAGCCTGTACGACGCGGCCCGGATCGACGGCGCCGGGCCTGTCTGGGAGTTCCTCTCGGTCACGTTGCCCGGACTGCGCAACGAGCTGGTCGTGGTCCTCGTGCTGACCGTCACCGCCGCGCTGCGCAACTTCGACACGGTGTACGTGGCGACCTCCGGTGGTCCGGGGACCGCGACCACAGTGCCGTCGTATCTGGTCTACAACACCGCCTTCGTGGTCGGCTCGGTCGGCGCGGCTGCGGCGCTCGGACTCCTGCTCGCGGTGCTGATCTTCGTTCTCAACAGCGCGATAACGAGGCTGGGATCGCAGTGATCGGACGGTTGGAGAGCAGGCTCGGATACCTGATGCTGACGCTCGGCGCTGTGATCGCGCTGCTGCCGGTGCTGGGGGTCCTGCTGCTCGCGCTGAACAAGTCGACGACGGCCACGGGCGGCTTTCCGAGCATCAGCTCATTGCATCCGAGCAACCTCGGCCACGTCTGGACCGAGGCGGCATTCGGTCCGGCGATGAAGGCCAGCGCGATCATCACGCTTGCGACCGTTGCGATTTCCCTGGTGGTGTCGATCCCGGCCGGGTACGCGTTCGCGACGATGTCCTTCCGCGGTCGCGGGCTTCTCTTCTACCTTCTGCTGCTCGGCCTGCTGGTGCCGTTGGAAGCGGTCGTAATCCCGCTGTACTTCGACCTGCGCCACTTCGGACTGGTCGACAACTACTGGGGCGTGGTCCTGCCCGACTCGGCCCTGTCGGTGGCGTTCGGCAGCTTCTGGATGCGCGCCTTCTTCCTCAGCACGCCGCGCTCGCTGGTCGAGGCGGCCCGGCTCGACGGCGTGGGCGCGTTCGAGACGCTCGTGCGCGTGTTACTGCCGCTGGCCCGTCCGCATATCCTGACGATGGCGGTGCTGGTGTTCGTGTGGACCTGGAACGACTTCCTCCTGCCGCTCGTGATGCTGTCCGGCTCGACGATTCAGACCGCTCCGATAAGCCTCGTGTTCTTTCAGAGCCAGCACACGACCGATATCGTCGGGCTCGCCGGCGCGGCGGTGCTGACGGCGGCGCCGGTGATCGCCGTCTACGTGCTGCTACAGCGCAACTTCACCCGCGGGATGCTGGCGGGCGCGGTCAAGGGGTAGAGGTGGCCACGGTCGAGCTAGACAAGCTCACGAAGCGCTACGACGACGGCACGCGCGCGGTCAGCGAGCTGGAGCTTAAGGTGGCCGACAGGGAGCTGCTCGTGGTCGTCGGGCCGTCCGGCTGTGGCAAGACCACCGCCCTGCGGATGGTCGCCGGGCTGGAGCGGATCACCTCCGGAACGCTGCGGATCGATGGACGCGACGTGAACGACGTGGCCCCCAAGGACCGCGATGTGGCGATGGTCTTCCAGGACTACGCGCTGTACCCGCAGATGACGGTCGCGCAGAACATGGGCTTCGCGCTGCGCCGCCGTCGGATGGACAAGGCGGCCATGCGCAAGCGCGTCGGCGAAGTGGCCGAGATGCTCGGCCTGGCCGAGGTTCTCAACCGTAAGCCCGCGCAGCTGTCGGGCGGGCAGCGCCAGCGAGTCGCGATGGGACGGGCGCTCGTGCGCGAGCCGGCCGTGTTCTTGATGGACGAGCCGCTGTCGAACCTCGATGCGAAGCTGCGCGTCCATACCCGTGCCGAGGTGATGGCGATCCAGCGCCGGCTCGGCGTGGCGACGATGTACGTCACCCACGACCAGGTCGAGGCGATGACGATGGGTGACCGTGTCGCGGTGCTGCGCGACGGGAAGCTGCAGCAATGCGACGCGCCGGCGACGCTCTATGACCGGCCGGCCAACGTGTTCGTCGCCGGGTTCATCGGGTCACCGCCGATGAATCTCTACCGTGGGCGGCTGGCCGACGATGGGCTGAGCGTGATGCTTGGCGAGCAGGTGCTGCCCGTCGCCGGAGAGGTGCAGGCCGCGTTGCCCGGGCTGCCGGAGTACTACGGCCGCGAGCTGATCGTCGGCCTGCGACCGGAGCACCTCGTGCATCCGGCTGGGTCATCCGACCTCCCCGGGCTGGTCGGAGACGTGAAGGTCGTCGAAATGCTCGGCAGCGAGCAGCTCGTGCATTTCGGCGTCGCCGGCGCACGGCCGTTCGCCGCGACGGGTGAGGACGGCCCCACGAACCTCTCGACGGGCGAGGCCGTCGCGCGCTTGGCCGCTCGCCCACCGGTCCATGCCGGCGGATCGGCCCGGTTCGGCGTCGAGGTCGATCAGCTGCAGTTCTTCGACGGTGACTCCGGGCTGGCGCTTGCGCCGACGCTATCGTTGCGGCGCACCCCGAGTCTCGCGCCCGGCATAGCCCATGACCTCAAGCGACACTGACACGGAGGCCTCCGCGATCGACGGGGCGCCTCTCGTGAACCGGCCCCCCGCGCTCGGTGGTGGTGGAAACGGCCCGATCTATCTGCGCGCGGCCGACTACCTGGGCGAGCAGATCGAACGCGGTGCGCTCGTCCGTGGTCAGCGCCTGTCGGCGGAGCGGCTGCTCTCCGAGCAGCTCGGCGTCAGCCGCATTACAGTGCGGCGGGCGCTCCACGAGCTCGCCGGCCGAGGGTTGATCGAGCCCTCCACCGGGCGCGGCTGGTACGTGAGCGCCGGCCGCCTCGGCGAGCCGCCGAACGCGCTGATGAGCTTCACCGAGCTGGGTCGCAGCCGCGGCCTGCACGTCGGCGCCCGCGTGCTCACGTCCGAGATCGTCGCGGCCGATCTCAACCACGCCGACAGTCTCGCGGTCGCGCCTGGGAGCGAGCTGCTGCACCTAGAGCGCCTTCGCCTCCTCGACGGGATCGAGATCGCCGTGCATGCTGTCCGCGTGCCACTGTCACGCGCGCCTGGACTCGATCGGTTCGATTTCGCCGAGCTTTCGCTCTACCAGGTGCTGCGTGACGAGTACCAGATCATCCCCGCGCGCGCCGAGTGCACGGTCGAGGCCACTCCGGCCGATGCGCGTCTCGCCGGGCTGCTGGGGATCAAGCCGGAGTTCCCGCTGCTCACCTTCATCCAGCGGACGCTCGACCAGGAGGGCAAGCCATGCGAGCTCTCGCGCGTCGATTACCGCGGGGATCGCTACCGGTTTAAGGCGACGATCGTGCGACCCGAGACGCTGGTCGAGGACTCCGGCGCGGGCGTACCGCACGGTGCGCAACCAGCGTCGCACACGTAGCGTCACGCTCGCACGCCGCGGGCGTCATTGTCACCTCTCCCCTGCGACCGGGGTCATCAAGGTGAATCCCCCGGCAACCACCCGATCTGGGAGGAGGCGCCAGATGGGGCGCATGACGTGTTCCCAAGTCACAGGCCGGTCCGATGGTCCGGCTCGCCCACTGGTTCCTGCCCAGGGGCGCTGAAGAAGATGACCCGGCGCCACGCGGTCGTGAGTCGCCAAGGTGATCGTTTTGCGTACGCCATCGGCGCCTGCCGCGCAACGGCCGGGGTGAGGGAGCACGCGTGATGCGGCTCGAGCGGGTGGTGCCGGGCGATTCAGTGCTCCGTTCCATCAAACGGAGGACAGGAATCTGGGGCGAGGTCACGGAGGCCAGGGACAGCGTCACGTCTTCGCGCCATTGTGCCGGCGACTGCTGGCGGCCCGCTATCGCGCGCGAGGTCACCGGCCATTAGTGCAAGACAGGAGGCCGCGCGGCCAGCACCGATCACGATGAGGCGAGCACCTCGATGCCGCGCGAGCAACTCGCCTGCCGGGGATATATACGTGACTCGACGAAGTTGCCACCGGCGGACACCGGGAGAGACGCAATGAACAATCCCGATGACGACCCGACCGAGCACATCCTGGCACGGCGGGTCAGTTCGTAGGCGGATCTTGCAGCCAGATTTCGCCGCCGAGGGAGATCGCGGCGTCAACTTTCGGGTTGGCCTGGAGGAGCGCGTCGAGGGCCGCTACGAGTCGTCCGATCCCGTCTCGGCTCAGCGGAAAGCGCGCCGGCACGCACACCAACCCGTAGGTCGGCGTGCCCCGACGGAGCGCCTCGGCGAGCAGGGGCCGGAAGTCCGCGAGGTCGCTTGTGACGATCACTCGCTGTTCCTCGGGAAGCGAGGCGAAGTGGACACGGTCCGGACGTCCTCGCAGGTTGGTGCGCTCGCCGACGGCGATGGCGTCGTGTCCTCGTTTACGCAGCCGTCGGGCGATCTCGGGGGA
>JAFAWR010000143.1 GCA_019241635.1 Solirubrobacterales bacterium | reverse complement strand
GGCCCGGGCTGCGGAGGTCGCGGGGTCGGCGCGGGTCGGCTCGGCGGCGCGACCGGCGTCGGACGTGGCGCGCTCCCGCCGGCCCCGACGATCGGGGTGACCGCGCCGACCGGGGTGATCGCGCCACCGGTCTGGCCCGGTCCGCGCGTGGCCACCGGCACGACACGGTTGCGGCCCGCGCCCGTGCCGCCGCCGCGACCAGCACCACCGCCCCGTGCCCCCGGCGAGAACGAGCCAGTCGCCGCTGGGATCACCGGCAGCGACGGCGCCGCGGCGCCGACGCGGGCGCCGGCCGGCGCGCCGCCGGTGGCGCTGGGGACGGGCGGCCCGGCGAAGATCTGGCCGAGCACGCCGACCTGCCTGAAGTCGCCTCCGAGGGCGAGCACCAGGAGTGCGGCGAGCATGGCGGAGGGCACGATCAGGGCCGCGCTCGAGGCGCCGTAGAGCTGCCGCCTCCAGGCCCGGGCAAGGGTCATGGCGCGGATGCTACCCGGCCCGTCGAGAGCGCAGACGCGCTTAACCCCATCTGAACCGGCGCTAGACGCAGCGGCCTCCCGGGTACGATCCCCGCCGGGTCGCCCGAACCCAAACTCCCTCCTATGCAGCGTCTTTCCATCGCCCGCTCGCTGCGACTGGCCCTCGTCGTGATGACGCTGGCTCTCGCCGTGGTGGCCGCGCTCGGGATCGCGAGCCTCTACAACGCTCGCCAACGCTACGAAAACCGGCTTACCGCAACCTCTTCTCTGGCCACGGCCGGTGCGAATCTGGCCGGCGCCGGAATCGCCGAGGAGGAGGTGCTGCGCGACGCGCGCGGCGCGGACGCCCCGGCTGCGCGACGCCAGGTGGCCGCCGCGTACAGCGCCGCGGCCGCCACCGCCACCTCGCTGGCCCGCGGTGATCCGATCAGCGAGCGGCTGGTCGCCGAGCAGATCGCCGCGGAGGACAGTGCACGGTCGCTCGCCGACCGCGGCGATCTGAGCACCGCGGTCAGCGGGCCCCTCGCCCGGTCCCGTGCGCTGGCCGCCCAGCTCCAGGCTCGCCAGTCGAGCCGCCAGGCGCAGGCGCGGCGCCAGGCCAGATCGGATTCGCGCCGGGCTCTGCTGCTGGTCATCGTCGCCGGGGTGCTCGCCCTGGCCGGCGCGCTCGCGCTGATCACCGCGCTCGTACGAGCCATGCGCCAACCCCTCGACGACCTGGTGAGCGCCACCCACAGCCTGGCCGAGGGCAAGCTCGAGCAGCGGGTCGAGCCGTCCGGACCCCGCGAGCTCCAGGACCTGGCCGGCGCGTTCAATGCGATGGGCGCTGACCTGGCCAGCGCGCAGAGCCGGATCGAGGAGGAACGCCGCCGCCTGGCCGTCACCATCGAGAGCCTGGGCGACGCGCTGATCGTCACCGAGCCGGGGTCGAGCGTGATCTCCACGGTCAATCCCCGCGCCGCCGAGCTCGTCCCCGAGCTCACCGTGGGCGGCCGCGTCGACGACGAGGACAGCCCGCTCCCCCGTGAGGAGGCCGCGCTCGCCGGCGAGACGCTGGTCGAGCACAACGGCCGCTCGCTCGCGGTGACCGCGGCCCGGCTCGGCTCGGCGCAGGCCGGCATGGTCTGGACCGTGCGCGACATGTCCGAGCGCGCCCGGCTCGAGCGGGCCAAGAGCGAGTTCGTGGCCACCGCCTCGCACGAGCTGCGCAGCCCGCTGACCTCGATCAAGGGTTTCGTCGAGCTCCTCGAGCACTCCTCCGACGGCATGTCCGACCGCCAGCGCGAGTTCATCGAGATCATCCTGAAGTCGACCGACCGGCTGGTCGAGCTGGTCAACGACCTGCTCGACGTGGCGCGCATCGAGGCCGACCACGTGGAGATCAACCGCCGCCCGATCGACGTCGGCGAGGTCGTGCACGAGGTCGTCGAGCTGATCGCCCCGCGCGTGGAGGCGAAGCACCAGCGCCTCACCTCCTACCTGTCCCCCACCCTGCCACCGGCGCTGGCCGACCCCGGCCGGGTCCGCCAGATCGTCGCCAACCTGCTGACCAACGCTCATCTGTACACCCCGGAGGGGGGCACCATTCACGTCGGCGCTGAGCCCGACCGGGCGTGGGTGCAGATCCTCGTCCAGGACTCGGGCGTGGGCATGACCCCCGACGAGGTCGAGCGGATCTTCGACCGCTTCTATCGCGCCGGCAACCGCAGCAGCTCGAATCCCGGCACCGGCCTCGGGCTATCGATCGTCAAGTCGCTCGTCGACCTGCACGGCGGCCAGATCGCCGTCGAGTCAGAGCCCGGGCAAGGCACGATCTTCCGCGTGCGCCTCCCCGCCGCCGTCCCCGGCTTCGACTCGCCGGCCTCCCTCGAGGCGATCCGCGGCCGCACCGTCCTCGTGGTCGACGACGAGCGCGAGATCGCCGAGCTGATCGCCAGCCAGCTCGCCGCGCTCGATGTCCAGGCGTCGATCGCGCTGAGTGGCGAGGAGGCGCTCGAGTGCCTGCGTACCGGCCAGTACGACGCGGTCACGCTCGACATCCTCATGCCGGGCATGGACGGCTTCGAGGTGCTCCGCACGATCCGCTCTGACCGCGAGCTGGCCAGCATCCCGATCGTGTTCGTGTCGGTGTTCTCGGGGCGCCAGGAACTCGCCGGCGAATGGGTGGTGGCCAAGCCGATCGATGCCGACGAGCTACGCGACGTGGTCGGCGCCGCGGTCAGCGCGGGGCGCTCGCGCGTGCTCGTGGTCGGCCGCGAGGCGCTTCAGGCCCTGCTCGAGCCCGCCCTCGACGACATGGGCATCGAGTTCCAGTGGGAGGTGTCGGGCGCGGCCGCGGCACGGGTGTGCCGCGAGCGCCGCTTCGAGGTCGCACTGGTCGATGTCGGCATCCGCAACCCGCAGATGGTCATCCAGGCGCTCGACCTCCGCGGCCGGCGGGTTCGGCGCGCCGTGATCCTGGTTTCCGACGGGGCCACCCCCACGCCTCCGGGGGTCGGCAAGCTCGGTATGGAGGTCGTCCCGACCGAGTACGCCGCGTCCGCGGTCCTTGCCGCGCTGCGGGGCGGGCGATAACTTTCGTCACGGGACGGGTAGCCATTCCCGGGCAGGACCGGTACGTGCGCGATGTTGGACGACCCAAGACAGCTACTCTGATTCGAGATGGCGGTCCAAAGTGAGATCGGCCTGATCGACGAGCTCGTGCGGCTTCGCGCCGAGCTGCGACGTCGCGAGCGCGAGGCCGCCGACAAGGAGCTCCAGCTCCAGCGCTATGCGGCTGACCTGCGCGAGACGTTCAAGCAGGAGCGCGCCCGCGCGCAGGAGCTCCGCCGCTCCTACATGGCGACGGTCCGCGCCCTGTCGAACGCCGTCGAGGCCCGCGACGCCTACACCGGCAAGCACGCTGAGCGCGTGGCCGCCTACGGGTTGGAGCTCGCGCGCAAGTTCCCCGAGGAGCTGATCCTCACCCCCGAGCTCGAGTTCGGCTTCCTGCTGCACGACGTGGGCAAAGTTGCCATTCCCGACGCAATCCTCTACAAGCCGGGAGCGCTCGACGACGATGAGCGGGCGCTCATGTCCCGCCATCCGGTGATCGGCTCGGAGATCGTGCAGGGGATCGAGTTCCTCGCGGAAGCGGCCGACGTCGTGCGCTCACACCACGAGAAGTGGGACGGCACCGGCTATCCCGACCGCCTCGCCGCCGAGGACATCCCCCTCGCCGCGCGGGTGTTCGCGGTCGCCGACGTGCTCGACGCGCTCACCACCGACCGGCCCTACCGCCCGGCGTGCTCGCTGCGCTACGCCCGCGCGATGATCACCAGCGAGAGCGGCAAGCACTTCGACCCGCGCGTGGTCGAGGTGTTCAACACGATCGACGACCACGTCTTCGAACGGATCGCGGCCGAGATCCGATGACTCACGCGGTGCTGATCGTCGACGACGACCAGTTCATCCGCAAGCTGATCGCCACCACCCTGGAGGACGTCGCGGAGTTCGAGCTCCACGAGGCCGCCGACGGGATGGACGCACTTGAGGTGGCGCGGCAGACCCGGCCTTCGCTGGTCTTCCTGGACGTCGACATGCCACGGCTGAACGGGATCGAGACCTGCCGCCAGCTCCGCCAGGACGATCTCACCGCCGGCGCGACGATCGTGATGCTGACCGCGGCGCACGGCGACCATGTCGAGTCCGACGCCGAGCAGGCCGGCGCCGATCTGTTCCTGACCAAGCCGTTCAGCCCGCTCGATCTGCTGCGGTTGGTCGATCAGCACGGCGAACGCCAGGCTCGCTGACCCGGCGCGGCGCGCCCATAGACTCCGCGGGGCCATGACTCGCCGCGCGTGGACCGCCTTCGCGGTCGCCTCGGTCATCTGGGGCGTCCCCTACCTGTTCATCGAGATCGCCGTACGCCACGGCGTCACCCCGCCGGCCCTGGCCTGGGGTCGCGTGACCCTGGGCGCACTCGTGCTGCTCGTGCTGGCCTGGCGCGCCGGCACCCTGCCCAGCCTGCGCGGGCGCTGGCGCTGGCTGCTCGCCTACGCGGTGGCCGAGATCTGCATTCCGTTTCCGATGCTGGGCTTCGGCGAGCAGCGGGTCCCGTCGTCCCTGGCCGCGA
>JAFAWR010000050.1 GCA_019241635.1 Solirubrobacterales bacterium | reverse complement strand
CGGTGGCGCCACGCCGGCCACCCCACCGAGCTGAGGATCTGGCCGGAGGCGCCGCACGGGTTCGTGTCGCTGCCGATGAGCGTGGCCGACGTGGCCCTCGCCGCCGAGCACGAATTCCTGTGCCGGACGCTCGGCGTCAGCCCTGGATAGGGCTTGATTTATATAAACCGCCGTTGATACGCTTGCGCGGATGCACGCGTTCGATGTCCTGGGCGACCCCGTTCGCCGGCGGATCCTCGAGCTGCTAGCCGATGGCGAGCGGACGGCGGGCGCCGTCGGGGCGGTCGTGCAGGCGGAGTTCGGGATCTCGCAGCCGGGCGTCTCGGCCCACCTGAGAGTGCTGCGCGACGCCGGGTTCGCCACCGTCCGCCCTCAAGGCGCCCGCCGGCTCTACGCGGTGAGCGCCGAGCCGCTGCGCGAGATCGACACCTGGCTCGAGCGCTTCCGGCAGTACTGGACGCCGCACCTGGCCGCGCTCGAGACCGAGCTTGCCCGCGGCCGGCGCGACCGCCGGACCGGCGAGCCGACCAAGCGATCGAAGGAGAGTCGATGAACCATCCCGGTGGCACAGATCAGAGCGACGCGGTCACGCGAGGCGTGGAATGCCGCACGTTCCCCGAGGGAGAGGCGCGGACCGTGCAGATCGGCCGAACCTACGATGCCCCGCTCGAGGACGTGTGGGAGGCGTGCACCGAGCCGGAGCGGATTCGCCGGTGGTTCCTGCCCGTCTCGGGCGAGCTGCGCGAGGGTGGTCGCTATCAGCTGGAGGGCAACGCCGGCGGCCTGATCGAGCGTTGCGAGCCGCCCCACCATTTCGCGGCCAGCTGGGAATACGGCGGCAACGTGAGCTGGATCGAACTGCATCTGAGCGGGGCAGATGGGGGCGGAACGCGATTCGAGCTGTGGCACACCATGCCGGTCGGCGATCACTGGAGGCAGTTCGGACCTGGCGCGGTGGGGATCGGCTGGGACCTCGGGCTGCTCGGCCTGGCCCGGAACCTGGCCACCGGAGAGAGCGCCGACCCGAAGGCGGCGGCGGCCTTCCCCGCCTCCGAAGCGGGCAGGCGGTTCATCGAGGAGAGCAGCCGCGGCTGGTGCGAGGCCGACATCGCGTCCGGTGAGGAGCGCGAGCACGCCTCCGCCGCCGCCGCGCGAACCTTCGCGTTCTACACCGGCGCTGGGCCGAATTCCGCTTCCTGACGTCGGCGCCTAGGCGATCCGGCCGTTGTCGTGCAGCCACCCCAGCGCGCGGATCGTGACGTTCCCGCGCCAGTCGGCGGTCTGGGCCAGCGACCAGGCCGGCCAGTCGAACATCCAGCCGCCGTCTTCCAGTTGCTCTGCCTCCACGGCATCCAGGTGAGCCTCGACGTCGGGCTCGCCGACCAGGGCGCGGCTCCGGGTTCCCGGCCGGGGCGAGAGGTCGAGGGGTCGTAGGGCCTCGCCCTCCGCGCCGCCGGCCGGCGCGATCGCGCTGGCATCGACGCTCCCGCCCAGCGCCTCGAGCGCGGCGTTGGCCCGGTCGGCATCGGGCACGCTGTCGAGAAAAGCGCAGGCGTACTTGAGCCAGTAGGCGCTGGGCTGGCGCTCGGCTTCGATCGAGCGCCAGCACCAGTCGGTGGCGCGAGCGAGCCACTCGTCCTCGCCGACGGCGCCGGCGTGCAAGACCGCGGCCAGTCCGAAGGTGAGGAACGACGACTTCGGCTCGGCCGTCCACCAGGGCGCGTGCGGATATGACTCGAAGCCGGGGAGCGCGGTGCGAATGCCTCCGTCGGGCTCGGCGACCCGCGCGAGCCAGGCGCGGGCGGCGCGGCCCATCGCGGTGTCGAGCATCCCCGCCTCGAGCAGGATCTCAAGCGCGTACATGGTCGGGCCCGGCTGGCTTTCCGGGCCGCGAAGATCCGGCTCGAGGCCGTGGCCGAACCCGCCGTCGGGGTTCTGGTAACCGGCCAGGGAGGCGATCACCGGCTCGGCGGGTCCGCCGGCGAACCGCATCGCATAGCGATGCCGGTCCACCAGCCTGGCGGTGCTCCAGATGAATGTCTCGGCGGCGGCGCGATCGACCGGCATGCGAGGCAGCCTAGGCTGTCGTCGGCGTGCGGTCTTTGAGAAATCGGACAGGGGACAGGCCGGTCAGGCGCGTGACCTCGGCGGTCATGTGAGCCTGGTCGGCGTAGCCGGCGTCGAGGGCCAGATCGACCAGCTCCCCGGTTCGCGGGGCGGCGAGCGCCTGCAGGCGGCGGAAGCGCAGGACCCGCGCGAGCAGCTTCGGGCCGTAGCCGACCGCGCCGGCCACGCGGCGCTGGAGCTGGCGCGCGCTGACGCCGAGGTCGTCGGCGACGGCGGCCACGCGGGCCTCGGGATGGTTTAGCGCCGCGATGGCGGCGGCGACGAGCGCATCGGGGGCACGGTCGGCGCGGCGCGCGATCGCGCGCATGAGGATCGCGTGCGGATCGCCTCCGGCGTGAAGCTCGCCGAGGAGCCGTTCGACGCTCTCCCGATCGACCACGTCGTCGGCGTCGGGCGCCTCGTCACACAACTCGGTGGCCGGTAGCCCGAGGACGGCGCCGGCGACGCCGGGCCGCAGGCGCACTCCAACGATGCGCGCCCCGGGCGCCAGCTCGACCAACCGGGCGCGCGTGTCGGGTCCCGCGATGGTCAGCGACTCCCCCGACCAGATCAGGTCGACGCAGGCGTCGGGCACGACGCGCTGCGCGTGCGGCGCCCCGGTCCACTGCTCCCAGGTGCAGCACACGAGCGGCGATGCGACCACGTGCTCGACGTAGGCCATCCCGTTGGACTCTAGCCCTCGACGGCCAGCCAGTCGGCCAGCCCGACCAGCGCGAACACCCGCTCGAGCTGCTCGGTCGGCCTGCGCAGTACGAGCGTCTGGCCGTCCGTATCGGCTCGCTGCTTGGCCTTGATCAGCACACTCACCCCGGCGCTGTCGACAAAGCGCAGGCCGTTGAGGTCGAGCATCACGCGAGCGTGCGGCCGGCTCAGCACCCGATCGAGCGTCTCCTGGAGCTTGGGCGCAGAGACCACGTCCAGCTCACCGAAGAGCGCGAGCACGACGCCCCGCTCGTCATCCCTGCGTTGGATCGAAAGCTCGGTTGAGACGCGGGCATTCTAATCGCGCTCACCCGCCACCGGCGATAACAAGTTGGCCACATCCCGTACCATCGCGCGGAAATCGGGCGCGCGGCTCGGCCGGACGCGCGCGTCAACAAGCAGCGTGGGGAAGTGAGGAACACGTATGAATCGTGTTGTACGAGCCGTGCCGGCCAGGGCCGGATGGACGCTCAGGTTGGTGGCGGTGACGGCCTGCGCGGCAGCTCTGCTCGCGGCGATGGGCGGGTCTGCGCTGGCCAAGAAGCCCAAGCCGAAGCCCAAGAAGCCGACGATCACCCCGAAAACGGTGATCACCAAGGGATCGGGCTATCTCGCGCTGGGCGACTCGGTCACGTTCGGCTACGAGGAAGCACAGGTCGTCCCGGCTCCCAACTACGCGGACGCCTCGAGCTTCACGGCCTACCCCGAGCTGCTCGGCCGCGAGCTGCACCTGACCGTGGCCAATGCGGCGTGCTCGGGCGAGACGTCGGCCAGCCTGATCGACGCGACGGCCCAGAGCAACGGCTGTGAGAACAGCCCGGGCGGCGGCCCCGGTTATCGGACGCAGTTCCCGCTGCACGTCCACTACAACGGGTCGCAGCTGGGTTACGCGGTCTCGTATCTGAAGAAGCATCAGAACGTGCGGCTGGTCTCGCTGATGATTGGCGCCAACGACTTCTTCCTGTGCCAGGAGACCACGCCGGACAAGTGCACCAGCCTGACCGAGCAGGCGACGGTGATCGGCACGGTCGAGAAGAACGTCAAGACGATCCTCTCGACGATCCGCAAGAAGGCCCACTACAACGGGCAGATCGTGATCGTCAACTACTACGCCCTCGACTACTCGAACGCGGCCGCGGCCGGTCAGTCGGCGCTGCTCAACTCGTCGATCGACAGTGCCGCGCGGCCGTTCCACGTCGAGTTCGCGGACGGTTTCGGCTCGTTCGAGGCAGCCACGCTGCACTCCGGCGGCAACTCGTGCACGGCCGGGCTGCTCACGCAGCTGCATGGTTCCACGACGGGGCCGTGTGGCATCCATCCGAGCATCGCCGGGCAGTCCCTGCTCGCGCAGGCGGTCGAGAACGCGATTCGCCTCGGGTAGGTGACCGCGCGCCTCGTGGGTCGGCTCAACAGGTGAGCCGGCCCACGAGGAGCCGGCTCGAGAGGAGAGAAGTTGATCAAAAGCGGACGGTGAGGCGCCGAGTCTCACCCGCGAGCGCGTCCCTTCCAGCCTGGGTGCCCGCCTGCGATCGTCTCTAGTTTCGGCATCGGCGCGAAAATCCTTGAGCCCGGGCCCCGCGGGCGTAGTCTTCACTCGCGATGAAGGACTGGATGCTTCCCTGGCTGCTTCCGCTGGGACTCCTCGGTTCGGTGGTGTTCGTCGTGGTGTTCGACCCGTACGCGTCGATCGCCGCCGCGGTGCTGGGGCTGCTGCTGGTTCCCGTCATCTGGCGCGCGCGCTTCGCCTCGCGGGGCGAGGACGACGACACCAACTATTGGCGCCTGCCCCGGCTGTAGGCAACCTTTTCGGGCCGGCGACCCCTTAACCGGGGCAGATGAACTCACGTCGCGCCGACTTTGATCGCTTCGTCGCCGACAGCACGGACACGTTGCTGCGCGCCGCGTACCTGATCGTGTGGGACCTGGGGGAGGCCGAGGACCTCGTCCAGGAAACGCTGTTTGAGGTTGCGCGCCGATGGCCACGCGTCCGCCGCATGGAGCGGCCGCTCGGCTATGCCCGGCGCATCCTGGTCAACCGGGCGCTGAGCGGCGCCGACCGGCGCGCCCGGCGTCGGCGGGAGCTGGTCGTCCCGATGCCCCCCGAGCCCGCTCTCTCGACGGGCGCGAACGACGTCTTCGACGGACAGGACGAGCTCATGGGTGCGCTCGCCGCGCTGCCCCCGCGCCAGCGGGCGGTGCTCGTCCTGCGCTACTTCCTTGACCTTCCCGAAGCCGAGGTCGCGGCCGCACTGAAGTGCTCACTCGGCACCGTCAAGAGCACCGCCTCTCGTGGACTCGCGCGACTCGAGCAGGCGATGCGCGAAACCAACGACCCAAGGAGCATCCCGACATGACCGAGCAACTCGAATCCGACCTGCGCGAGGCGCTGCGAGCCCGCGCGGCGCAGGTTCCCGCGGCGGCCGCGGCCCGCTTGAGCGAGCTGGACTACCGGCCGCGGACGCGCCGCATCCGCCCGCCCGTGGCCATCGGCGCGATGGCGAGCGCGGCCGCCGCGGCCGGGACCCTGGCCATGATCATCTCGCTGGGCGCCGGTGCGTCAAGCGCGTTCGCCGGCTGGACGGCCAAGCCGACCAAGGCGGCGCCCGGGCAGCTGGCCGCCGCGAGCGCCGCCTGTCAGCGATCGCAGTCGTCGGTCGCGGGGTTGCCGCTCGCGCTGGCCGACACCCGGGGACCGTTCACATTCGCGGTCTACGCGAACCGCACGTCGATCGCGTCGTGCATGCAGGGCCCGTCGTTCGTGTCGCTGTCGGAGAGCCAATCTTCGAGCCCGGTGAGCGTGCCGGCCGATCGCGTCATGCTCTCGAGCGCGCACCGCTCACAGCGGGGCGGCAAGGCGTTCGGGTTTGCCTACGGACGGACCGGGGCGGGCGTGAGCGCGGTGGCGCTGGTTCTCGACGACGGCACCGAGGTGCAGGCGACCGTGGACAACGGCTGGTTCATCGGCTGGTGGCCGAGCGGAGCACAGCTGAAGGCCGCGGATCTGACCACTCCGACCGGTAGCGCCACGCAGACGTTTGACCTGTCGTCGAACGCCGTGATCAGGAGTCCCCAGGCGCCGGGCGGTTGCAACACGAACAAGGACTGCCCCGGGGGGAGCGCGTCCGGAAGCAGCGCCGGGGCCGGAAGCGACACTCAGGGAGACATGAACACGAACGGCGGCGGCGGGTCGGTCGGCCAGCTCAAGGGCGAGAGCCAGTCAAGCTCCCAGTGAGCCGATCTGGTTTGCTTGGGGTCCGTGCGTCGAACCTGTCTGGCCCTGATCACCGTGTTCGTGCTCGCCGGCTGCGGTAGCAGTGCGAGTACCAGCACCAGCACGTCCACAGGCGGCAGCGCCGGGGCCGCGGCCGGCTCGTCGACCAGCACGACGAGCACCGCGGCATCCGGTGGTGCCGCCCCGGCGGGCTGCCGTACTGTCCCGGTGCCGGCGCCCAAGGGCGCCCAGCACCTCTCCGCGCCGAAGCTCAAGCTCGACCCGAGGCGCACCTATACGGTGACCGTAGTCACGAACTGCGGGACGTTCGCGTTCGCGCTCGACGTCAAGCACTCGCCCAAGACCTCGGCCTCGATGTACTACCTGGTCAAGCGCGGGTTCTTCGACGGCCTGACCTTCCACCGCGTGGCCGCCGGATTCGTGATCCAGGGCGGCGACCCGCTCGGCAACGGGACCGGCGGCCCGGGCTACTCGGTGATCGAGCCGCCCCCGCAGAGCACCCAATACGTCCGTGGCGACGTCGCGATGGCCAAGACCCAGACCGACCCGCGCGGCGCCTCGGGCAGCCAGTTCTTCATCGTCACCGGGGCGAACATCACCCAGTCGGCTCAGCTCACGCCAGACTACGCGCTCGCCGGCACGGTCGTCTCGGGGATCGACGTGGTCGAGAGGATCGGCTCACTGCCGACCAACCCGGCCGGCGACGGCACCCCGACGCCCGCGGTGGTGATGTCGAAGGTGACCGTGTCGAGCAGCTGAGTGTCCGTGCGCCGCGGGCGCTAAGCCGCGAGCCGGAAGCGCGCGACGAGCTGTTCGAGGGTTTCCGCCGTGTGGGCGAGCTCGCGCGCCGAGGAGCTGATCTGCTGCGTGGCCGCGGCCGTCTCCTCGGTCGACGCTGAGACCTCCTCGGCCGAGGCCGAGGACTGCTCGGCCACCGCGGCCACCTCGGTGATGCTGACCTGCATGCGGCCAGCGCCGGCGGCGGTCTCCTCGGATGCGGCGGCGATCTGCTCGACTCGCGCGGTCATGTCCTCGACCGCGGCGCCGATGCGCTCGAACGCCTCGCGGGTCTGCTCGACGACGCCCGCGCCGTCATCGGTGCGCTTCGCGCCCTCCTGCACGACCGCGACCGTCTTGCTCGTCTCGACCTCGATCGCGCCGATCAGCTGCGAGATCTGGGCGGCGGCTTCCTGGGACTCCTCGGCCAGCTTGCGCACCTCCTCGGCCACGACGGCGAAGCCGCGGCCCTGCTCGCCTGCGCGGGCGGCTTCGATGGCCGCGTTCAGGGCCAGCAGGTTGGTCTGCTCGGCGATCCCGGTGATCGCCTGGACGATCGCGCCGATCTGCTCGGACTTCGCAGCCAGCCCGGTGATCGCGTCGGTGACCGCGCGCGAGGAGTCGCGCACCGATTGCATGGCCGCGCTGGCCTCGGCCACCGCGGCCACGCCGTCACCGGCGGCGCGACGGGCCTCCTGCCCGAGCTCGGCCGTGTGCTGTGCGTCGGTGGCCGCCTCGGCCAGCGCCCGCGCGACCTCATCGGCCGACCGCCGGGTCTCCTCGACCATGACCACCTGGCGCTCGGCGCCCTGAGCCACGTCTCCCACCGCCTGGGCGATCTCGCCGGTGGCCTGGCCCGCTTCCTGCGAGGTGGAGGTCATCTGCTCGGACGCGGCACTCACCGCCCCGGCTGCGGAGGCGACCTCGGAGAGCATCGAGCGCAGCTGCCCGGACATCGCGTTGAACGACGAGATCGAGGCGATCACGCGCTCGCGTATCTCCTCGACCGCGACCACGACCTCCCCGAGCTCGTCGCGAGTGGTGGCTTTGATGGGAGTGGTGTGAGGATCGACGCGCCGGGTCAAATCGCCGGTGGCCAGCGCGTCGAGGCCCTCGGCGAGCGGGTCGGTGGCGCCTGCGCGCAGAGCCTCGAGGCCACCGAGGATCTCGGCCTGGGAGCGGCGCACCGACAAGTAGAAGCCCGCGAACAGGTAAAGGGCGATCAGCACCCCGAGCAGCGCGATCGCCTCGGTCCGCGTCGAGGCGGCGTTGAAGCCGCCGATGCGGGTGGACAGCAGGTGGTCGATGACCGGCAGCGAGGCGCGGTCGAGCGCCATGGCGTCCGAGCGCGCGCCGGAGCCGAGGCGGCTCGCCGCGACCCCGTTCAGGTGCCCATAGACCCCGCTCGAAAGCTGGCCGGTCACCGCGTTCAGGGAGGCGTCGAACGCCGCCAGCGGACCGGACAGCAACCCCTTCATCGCGGCGTAATGCGTGTTGGCGAACGCGCTCGCGTAGTCGGGGTCGGAGTTCGAGACTGTGGTCAGGATCGTGCCCTTGAGATCTTCGAGCTCGAGTCGCTTGGCCAGCGTGGCGTGCCCCGAGGCGGTGATCACGGTCTGGAGGTCGCCCGCCTGGCCGCTCGAGTCCATCAGCAGTGTGAGCCGGTTGAGCACCGCGTCCATCACGTAGTAGGCGTCGTTGTCGGGGTCGAGGATCATGTTCGAGTTGTTTCCGTCGGCGGCGATCAGGCTCTCCACGCCGGTGGTCAGCCCGTCGTAGTCGGCGAGCGCCTTGCTCGGGGTGGTGAGCGGAGCCGAGAGCACCGTCTGGATCTGCGTCTTCAGCCGGGCCCATTGGGGAGTCAGGGCGAGCGTGGAGCCGGCTCCGTGGGCTGCATCGACCCCGGCGATGGCCTGTGCGACGCTCGTGCGCGCGCCGGCGAGCGCGGCCGGGTCAGCCTTGTGGGCGGAGGCCTGGACGGCGAGCGCTCGCGTCCCGACCAGTCGGGCCAGCAGCTCGGTAACCGGGCGCAGGTAGACGATCCCGACCCGCTCCTTGACTGCGAACGACGTGTCGCGGCTCTGAACGCCCAGGTAGGAAACGACCACGTACCCGAGGGGTGCGATCAGCACCACCCCGATGAGCAGGAACTTCTGCCAGTACCGCAGCCGGCCAATCAGCTTCGCGGCCGGATTCAGGCCACGCTCGACGACCCCCCTGCCCTTCGACATCACCCGGCCTCGTTTCTGTCAGCAGTCGGACACTCTTCCTCCCGCGCTCATCGGACGCGAATGTGTGAATCTTTAGCGAGAGCAGGAAATTGGGCGGTGGGATTTCCTGGTTAGCTTGCTGGCGTGCCCCGCGAGGAGATCGCCATCGACGACCCGGCTGCGCCGGATGTGCGCCGGCTGCTGGCCACGCACCTGGACTTCGCGCGCGCGCCGACGCCGCCCGAAGACGCCCACGCGCTCGACGTCGACGGGCTGCTCGACGCGGCGGTGACGCTGTTCGGCTTCCGGCGCGACGGCGTGCTGCTCGCGGTGGGGGCGTTGAGACGGCTCGATGCCGGGCACGCCGAGGTGAAGTCGATGCACACGGCCGAGGCGGCGCGGGGACAGGGGATAGGGCGGCGCATGATCGAGCACCTGATCGCGGCTGCGCGGGAGACGGGCTACCGGCGCCTCAGCCTGGAGACCGGCTCGATGGCCGAGTTCGCGCCGGCGCGCGCCCTCTACGCGAGCGTGGGCTTTGAGGAGTGCGGCCCGTTCGGCGACTACCGCGCCAGCCCGAACAGCACCTACATGACCCTATACCTATAGCTACAGACATAGATATATGTCTATAGGTATAGCTAGAAGGGGCCGCGGGGCTCGTAGGCGCCGCGCGGGGCGCCGATCGAAATGAAGGTCAGGCCGTCCGGTCCGGCCACCGGGCAGCGGGTGGACTCGGGATCGAAGCGCACGAAGCTGCCGACGCGGACCGGGACCTCGTCGCCGTCGATCCGCCAGTGGCCGTCGCCGCGGATGACCACGGACACCTCCTCCTGGCCGGAGCGCGCCTCGTCGTGTTCGTGGCCCTGGGCGCCGGGCGGGATCTCGAACCAGTTGATGCCGAACGCCTCGACGCCGAGCTCGCGCCGGACGAAGCGCACCGCGCCGCCCGGGCCGGCGGCCTCGATGTCGTCCACGTGCACGACCGAATAGCCCACGCTGGGGACCGTATCGATACCGTCGGGCCGGTGCTAGACCCCGTCCGCGTCGAGCAGCCCGCCGGCCCGCGCTGGCTGGAGGAGCCGGCGGTAGATGGGCGAACCGAGCGGGTCGTGGTCCGGGTGCTCGGCCGTACGCTGCGCCTGCGCGTCTGGGCGCCGGCGTCGGCCCGGGGAGCGCTGCCGCTGCTGCTCGTCCACGACGGTCCCGAGTACGCGGCGCAGGCCGCGCTCCTGCACTGGGCGGGCGCGATGATCGAGCGCGAGACACTGGCGCCGTTTCGGGTCGCCCTGCTCCCGCCCGGCGACCGCAATGAGTGGTACTCGGCCTCGGCGGCCTACGGGCGCTCGCTGTGCCGGCGGATCGTGCCCGCTCTGCGCGAGCGCCTGCCGGTGGCCGGGCGCCCGGTCGGCATGGGCGCGAGCCTGGGCGCGCTGGCCATGCTCCAGGCCGAGCGGGCCTGGCCGGGCACGTTCGGCGGGCTGTTCCTGCAATCTGGGAGCTTCTTCGTGCCCCGCTTCGACCGACACGAGTCGGGCTTTCACCGCTACGGGCGGATCGTGCGCTTTGCCCGCGGTGTGCTCAGCGCCGCCGCCCAGGAGGACCCGATCCCGATCGGGATGACCTGCGCCGGCGCCGAGGAGAACCTCCACAACAACCGCCTGATCGCCGCCGCCCTGGCCGATCAAGGCCACGATGTGCAGCTCGCCGAGACACCCGGCGGACACGATTTCCCGAGCTGGCGCGACGCGCTGGACCCGCACCTCATCCGTCTGCTGACCAAGGCCTGGGCGCCGGCGCCATGAACGGGGTCGCCAGCTACGGATACTGGGGCCGGCCGGTGCTGGCCTTCCCGACCGAGCGCGGCGATGCCAGCGAGTTCGAGCGCCGCGGCATGGTCGGCGCGATCGGCGAGCTCCTCGCGCACGGGCGCGTGAAGCTCTACTGCGTGGACTCCTTCGACCACGAGTCGTGGTCGAACCGCGACATCCCGCTCGAGGAGCGCGCCCGCCGCCACGGCGTCTACGAGGCGTGGATCCTCGATCAGGTCGTGCCGTTCATCCGCCACGACTGCGGCGGCGCGAGCGAGCTGATCGCCTGCGGCGCCAGCCTGGGCGCCTTCCACGCCGCCAACTTCGCGCTCAAGCGGGCCGACGTGTTCCCGCTGGCCATATGCCTGTCGGGCAACTACGACCCGGCGAGCTGGAACGCCTGGGGCGAGCGCGGCGACGCGGCCTACTTCAACAACCCCATGGACTACGTCGCCCACCTGGGCGGCGAGCACCTTAAGTGGCTGCGCGGCCGGCTCAGCGTGCTGCTCGTCTGCGGTCAGGGCCAGTGGGAGGACACCACGGGCGCGCTCGACTCGACCCGGCGATTCGCGGCGTCGCTTAAGGCCAAGGGCATCCGCTGCGAGCTGGACGTGTGGGGGTATGACGTCCCCCACGATTGGCCATCCTGGCACGCTCAGCTCGCCCACCACCTGCCACGCTTCTGTTGAGGAGAGCGATGACCGAGACCACCCACCTGATCGGCCTGCTGCTCGGCACCGAGGAGGACTGGCCGCGGGCGTTCGAGACGCTGGTGGCGCGCCTCGGCCCGATCACCGACGCCGCCGGCCACCGTCACCGGATCACCACCGAGCGGATCACCATCGAGCCGTTCGACCTGCGCGCCCGCCCGGCCTACGAGCTGGTCATCGATCGGCTCGCCTACTGGTACTACGTCCCGCGCGAGTGGCTCAAGAAGGTCGCGCTGATGAACGACGTGTACCTGCTCAACAGCCCGTTCACGTTCCAGTCGATGGAGAAGCACGCCGCCTACTGCGCGATGATCCGCCTCGGGCTGAAGGTGCCGCCGACCGTCATGGTCCCGCACAAGGACCCGCCGGAGAACTCGCGCTTCCAGTACACGGCGGCCAGGTACAACCAGCCGTTCGACCTGGCCGCGATCGCCGAGCGGATCGGCTACCCGCTGTTCATGAAGCCTTACGACGGCGGGCAGTGGATCGGGGTCAGCCGGATCCGCGACCAGGCCGAGCTCCAGCGCGCCTACGACGCCTCGGGTCGGCGGATCATGCACCTGCAGGCCTCGGTCGAGGACTTCGACGTGTTCGCCCGTTCGCTGTCGATCGGGCCGGAGACGATGGTCATGAAGTTCCGGCCCGAGAAGCCGATGCACGACCGCTACGCGGCGGCGCACGACTTCCTGTCCCCCACGGTGGGCGAGGAGGTGCTGACGATCAGCCGCCTGGTCAACGCGTTCTTCCGCTGGGAGTTCAACTCGTGCGAGTGCCTGGTCCGCGGCGATCAGGTCCACCCGATCGACTACGCCAACGCCTCGCCCGACGTCGCGCTGACCAGCCTGCACTACTACTTCCCGTGGGCGATGAAGACGCTGCTCAAGTGGTGCACGTTCTGTCTGGTCACCGGGCGCCGGCCGCGCCTGGATCTCGACACCCGCCGCTACT
>JAFAWR010000272.1 GCA_019241635.1 Solirubrobacterales bacterium | reverse complement strand
AGCCCGGTCACGTCGTGGGGCAGCTCCAGCATCTCGAACGACATGCAGTCGTCCAGGCCGTGGATGCGGCAGATCCCGTCGGCCACCGACAGGACCGTCCCGACCTCGGTCAGGTCGGCGCTCGAGGTGTCGAGTCCTTCGATCCGGTGCTTGAGGATTGAGGTGATCTCGTCGGGCTTGATCTGCATTCGTGACTCCTTGGCAGGCGAGCGTAGCTACGCCCGCGCTACTTGCTTACGAAGTTGTTCCAGTCGGTTTCGGATCGAGGCGTCGAGGATGACGTTGCCCACGCGCAGCACGATCCCGCCGAGGATGTCCGGGTCGACCTTGCTCGAGAGCTCGACCGTGCGCTTGGTCTGCTCGCCGATCCGGTCCCCGATGCGTGAGACGGTGGCCTTGTCGAGCTCGACCGCGCTCGTCACCTCCACCGGCAGCAAGTCGCGCTCATCCTCCCACAGGATCTCGTAGCGCGCCTTGATCCGGAAGATCGCCGGCATCCGGTGGCGCTCGATCAGCGCCTCCAGGAAGTTCATCAGCGCCGGCTCGGCGTCGGTCACCGCCCGCTCCAGGCCGTCCTTCTTCTCCTGCGTGGAGAAATAGGGTGAGAAGAAGAACACCATCAGATCTCGGCTCTCGCTCAGCGCATCGGTGAACGCGCGCAGCTGCTCGCGCAGCTCGTCGAGGAGGCCGCGCTCCTTGGCGACCTCGAACAGGGCCCGCGCCCAGACCTGAGCGATCTCTTCCACTTGGTTTAGTTCCGGTCTCCGTCGCCGGGGGCGAGCGCGCTGAAATCGAGGTCACGCAGCGCGTCCTCGACCAGCCGGCGCTGATCGGCCTCGTCGAGCACCTTGCGAGTCACCTTCTCGGTGGCCAGCACAGTCAGGTCGGCCACCTCGCGGCGGATCTCCTGAATGGCCCGGCGGGTCTCGGCCTCGATGTCCCGGCGGGTTTGCTCCATCAGCTGCTCGCGCCGCTGCTGGGCGTGCTCGGTGGCTTCCCGCTCATGCGCATCGGCCGACTTGCGCGCACGCTCGATGATCTCTTGGGCCTGATCGCGCGACTCGCGCAGCCGGGCGCGATACTCCTCGACTAGAGCGTCTGCGTCACGGCGCATTTCCTCCGCGTGGTCGATCGACTCCTCGATGGCGTGCTGGCGGCGATCGAGCGCCTCGGAGATCCGTGGGAAGACCCAGCGACCGAGGATGTACATCGAGATCGCGAACAAGAGCAGCGTCCAGATCATCAGCCCGACGTTCGGAGTGATCAGGAACGAGCCGCTCGAAGCAGCGACCGGGAGGTGCGAGGCGGCGGGCATCTACTTGAGCACGAACGAGAGCAGGCCGGCGACCAGGCCGTAAAAGAACACGGCCTCGGTGAGCGCAAAGCCCAGCCATTGGATGCTGGTGATCTCGTCGCGCATCTCGGGCTGGCGGGTTACGGCCTCGATCACCTTGCCGAAGATGATTCCGATGCCCACGCCGGCGCCGACCGCGCCGAGCCCGCCGCCGACGGCGATCCCGAAGCCGGCCGTGATCCCGGACGAGGCCGCGATGGGGATGGTGTGAAAGAGGGCAAGCATCAGTGACTCCTTCTCGTGTTAGTGGTGAGAGGCGGCGCCACCGATGTAGATGGCCGCCAGTGTCGCGAAGATAAAGGCCTGCAGCGTGGCCACCAGCCCGAGCTCGAACAGGTAGATGATGATCCCGGCCGGGAGCGCGAACCACCCGAGCGCCTGGAGCCCGAGGATCACCGCGAGCCCCCCGGTCATGAACAGGATGATGATGTGGCCGGAGAAGATGTTGGCCCACAGCCGGATGGTCAGCGAGAGCAGACGCATCAGCGTCGATACCCCCTCGAGGATGCCGAGTACGAAGGCACCGACGCCGCCCACACCGGATGGCACCAGGCTCTTCAGGTATCCGAGCGGTCCCTGTGCCCGCACGCCCACCCAGTTGAACGCAATGAACACCACCAGCGCGAGCACGAGTGGCACCGAGATGTTCGCCGTCGCCGCATACAGCGCAAATGCCGGGATGTGGGCGCCGAACAGCGTGAACTTCTCCTCCGAGTTGGTCGGCAGCGGCAAATAGCCGATCAGGTTGCAGTACCAGATGAACAGGAACAGGGTTCCCAGGAACGGGAACCACTTTGCCGCCATCGAATCGGGCATGTTTCCGCGGCTGATGTTGTCGCGCATCAGTGAGTAGATGACCTCGACAGCGGTCTGGACCTTGTTCGGCCGAGCCTGCATCCGCCGGGAGATCCAGAACATCGTCCCGATGGTCAGGATCGTTGCCAGGATCAGGTAGACCACGGCACGGTTGATGCTGAACACCCCGAGGCTCACCCAGTTGACGAGCTTGAACTCGTTCTGGATCTGGAACTCGTTGTTCTTGTGCTGGGTGATGCCGTAGATGACGATCAGCCCGACGAACACCAGGGCGTAGAAGGCAAAGACGCCCAGGACGATCTTCTTGGTCTTGCTCATCGCGCCCTCGGCCGGGTCAGGAACGAGAGGATCAGCTGCGTCGTGAACGCGAACACGATCACCAGCAGCGCGGTCAAGCCGGCGTCACGGCCAGAGCCGTTGCGGACCAGGATCACCACGATGGCAAGCAGGAACAGCCGGCCGAGGAGGTAGGCCAGGCGGAGACCCGCCTCGCGCCGCGGGTCGGCCGCCGCCGCGGCACCTCGCTCGACGGCGATGCCGGCGGCTCTGAGGACGATCCAGCCTGCCGCCCCGACGAGGTAGCCGACGGCCGGCACCCCGATCAGCAGCATGATCGGCGCCGCCACCACGAGCACGACCACGTCCAGATAGGCGAGCGTCGCCAAGGCGCCGTCACCCGAGGCCGGAGTGCTCAGAGACATCTCACACCGGTTCCGTGAGTCGGGAAGGGGTGTTCGTCGCGGTGTCGATGAATGCTCTGCAAGCTGAAAGTCCTGAAGTCGATGCGGACGCCCAGGTCAGGCGCCGCGGGACAGGTACACGGGAACTTACCCGCGGACGTTGGCCGCCCACCCCCAGATGGGAGCGGGGTGCTCAAGGGTAGCGTGGTAGGGGCTGACTTAGCGCGCCGATGACACCGTCTCGCGGTGTCGCAGCGACGGCTTGGGCAGCTGGCCCTCCGCCCACAGCGCGGCGATCCCGGCCCGGGGCAACCCGAACGTGCCCTCGTAGACCAGGAAGCGCGGCTCCCAGCGGGGGAAGAACTTCGCGTTGAAGCGGTACAGGCTCTCGATCTGAAAGAACGGATTGCCCAGCGCGATCAGCTTCCCGAGCAGCCGCTCATGGCGCCGCGCCGGGCTGTGCATCCACTTGGCGAACGCCGCGAAGTTGAGCGAGAGCTCCTCCAGCCCGCGCTCTCGCAGCAGCTCGATCGCGCGCACGACCAGGAACTCGGTCAGTCCGTTGGGGGTGGACGGATCGCGGCGCATGAACGACAGCGACACGGTCGGCCGGCCATAGCAGGGCACGAAATGGAGCACCCCGCGGATCTCACCCTCGCCGTCGCGTGCGATGACCACCAGCGTGTCGTCGTTGTGCTGGCCTTGAAGGGAGTCCATGGCCATCGAGAACCCGCGCTCGGGCGCGCCCTGACGGCCGCGTTCGACCACCTCCTCCACCTGCTCCAGCGTGGTCGGATCGAGCGAGCTCAGCTCGCACAGCTCGGCCTGGTAGCCCGCCTTGCTCAGGCGGGTGACCGACTGGCGCACCTTGCGGATCGGCCGCCCCTCGAGCGAGAAGCGTCCGAGCTCGACGATCGCCTCATCACCCAGGTAGATGGACCGCAGGCCGAGCTCCTCGTAGAGCGGACACACGCCCTGACTGGCCCCCAGCGCCCCAAGCTTGAGCCCGCGGGTCTCGGCGAACTCCCGCACCTGACCGAGCAGATCCGGGAACGCGTCCGCCGGCCCGACCGGGTCGCCGGAGAGCAGCAGCACCCCGTTCTCGATCGTGTAGCCGACGAACGCGCGGCGATCCTCGCTGAACAGGTACTGCTTGTCGGCGCGGAGCTTGAAGAAGGCCAGCGTGTCGGTGCCGTGGGTACGGACGATGTCCGCGGCCACCTCGCGGGCAACCGGGCTGGGGAGCGAGCGGGGCGCGGCCAGCGGCCGGAAGATCACATAGGCGATGGCGATCAGGGTGGTGAGCGCCACCACGTGCACCCCGAGCGGGATCCACGCGAGATGGTGGTGGTAGTGGATCGGGCCCTGCTGCCAGCGGAGCAGGTCGGCGGTCTCGATCGCCACCGTGCGCAGCGACGGATGACCCTGGTCGGCCCAGGTGACCAGCGCGGCGCCCGCCACGCCGGCCACGCCGAGGAGCGGCACGCGCCAGATGGCCGAGCGCAGCGTGATCGGGTCGTGGCGCACGTTGAAGCCGCGATGGCCCAGGATCAGCACGATCGCGACCGTCCAGGTGATGATCGTCTCCTCGAAGTCGAGCCCCTTGAGCAGGTCGAATAGGCCGAGGACGAGCATCAGCACGATGGCGGCCTGCCAGGCCCGACGGCGGCGCTTGGCCAGATACGGCGCGACCAGCAGCAGCGCGGCGCCGGCCGGCAGGGCCAGCGCATGGAACAGACGGATCGCCTCTACCGGCTCGAACTCGAGCAGTAGATGCCCGCGCCAGCGGATGCTCGGGGTGAGGGCCGAGGCGATGTTGACCGCGCCGACGATGGCCGCGGCCACCGCGGCGATTGCCGGCACTCGACGAGACAGAGCTTGTAACGAAAAGCGCATTGGAATTAGGACGGCTGTAGTCGGTCTACCCTGCCGGCGCGCCGGCCGACCGCCGACGTGCGTCGTGCCGCGGACACGCCTCCCGCTGGCAAATACCCGCGGGTGCGGGGGTTGGTTACGCCGTCGGAGGCGGCGATCCTGCTCGGGCCGGCTCCCAGGCTGCCCGTCCCGGCCTGAGCGTCTGGGCCGGCGGCGCCCCGGCGCTTTCGCGCGGCGTCTGCCGCGGCAGCGTGAGGGTCAGGGCGAGCGCGCTCAGCGGCAGGATGGCCACCGCCTCGAACACCGCCCGCAGGCCCGCGGCGTCCCCGAGGAGGCCGAGCAGCGGCGTACCCACGCCCCCCAGTCCGATCGACAGGCCGATCGTCACCCCGGCGGAGATCCCCAGCCGGCCCGGCAGGTACTCCTGGCCCATCACGATGGTCACCGCGAAGGTGGCGATCGTCACCGCGCCGGCCAGCGCCGCGAACACCACGCCCAGCACCGGTCCGGAGAGCAGGAAGCCGACGACCAGGGGCGGGATCGCGCACATCGACCCGACGAGCACGGTGCGCCGGCCGAACCGGTCGGCCAGCGGGCCGCCGGTCAGGGTGCCGGCCGCCCCGCCCAGCAGCATCGCGGTCAGGGCGCCGTTGCCGAGCGCCTTGCTCGAATGCAGAACCTGGACGTAGTAGAGCGGGATGAACGTGACCATGCCGAAGTACACGAACGACCGCAGCGCGATCACTCCGGCGAGCCGGATGAACGGCCCCCACGCCTCGTGGTGCTGCTCACCCGGCGCTACGCGCCCGCCCACCAGGTCGCGGCGGAAGGTCTTGAGGCGGGGCAGCTCGCGCAGGAGAACCGCGGACATCAGCCACGTGGGGATGATCACGAACGCCGTTCCGTGCAGCCCGAAGGCCAGCAGCAGCGGGGTGACCAGCACCGGACCGAGTGCGAAGCCGACGTTGCCGCCGACGCTGAACCGGCTCATGCCGCTGGCCCGCCGGGCGCCCGAGACGTAGTTGGCAAACCGCGATCCCTCGGGGTGGAACGCCGCCACGCCGAGCCCGCTGAGCAGGACCGCGGCGAACGTGAGCGCGTAGTTGGGGGCGAAGCCGACCAGCGCGACGCCCAGCCCGCCGAGCGCTGGGCCGAGCGGCATCAGCCACGGCAGCGACACGCGGTCCGACATGTACCCGAACAGCGGCTGGACCACCGACGAGGAGATCGTGGCAGCCAGCACGAGCGCTGACGCCGCGGCAATGCTGATGTGATCGTCGGCGATCAGGAATGGCAGCAAGGCGGGGATTGACCCCTGCGCGATGTCGGTGAACATGTGGCCGGTCGACAGGACCGCCATGGCCCGGCGATCGACGCCCGCGTTCGTGCTCGCCGCGGTGCTCACTCGGCCGGCTCCCGGAGAGCCGCCGCCGTCACGCGTCAAGCTCCCCCAGGCGCTTGTGGATGCTTCTCCGCTTGGCCACCAGCTCGGACTCGAGCTGTTCGAGCTCTCGCCGGCGGTGGCGCACCAGCTCGAGCTGGTTGGCGATGTGCCCGAGCGCCTGCTCGAGGATGCGCCTGATCTCGGCCGGATCCTCGGTCTCGCGAATCTCGCGGCGCAGCTGGGCCCGCGCGTCCTCGGCCTCGAGCAGGGCCGAGACCTCCTCCAGGGTCAGCCCCAGCAGGTCGCGCAGGCGCATGATCTCGCGTACCCGCTCGACGTCGGTGTCCGTGTAGCAGCGGTGCTTGCCCTGCTCGCGCTCCTGCGCATCGGGCAGCAACCCGATCTCCTCGTAGTAGCGGATCGTCCGCGGTGTCGTGCCCAGCATCTCGGCCACCTCGCCGATGCGCAGCGGCTTGGTGGGGGTGGTGCTCATGCGGCCACCCTCTCGCGCGCCGGCTCCTCCGCAACCGCAGCGTCCGGGTTCTTCACGTGCGCTGGGCGCGCGGCGGAGATCGCCGCGCCGACCAGCGAGATCGCGGCCAGGCACCACAGCGCCGTATGCATGTTCGACATGAACGGCACCAGCTGCGCGTTGGTGATGTGGTTGGCCAGACCGCTGAACACGGCGAACAGGACGCTCTTGGGGACCGACGACGTGACTACCGCGAGGACGAACGCAATCGAGATGACCGCTCCCGTGTTCTGGACGAGTACCCGGGCGCCGGCGGCGATGCCGCGCCGGTGAGCCGGGACCGTGCCCATCATCGCGGCCGTGTTCGGCGAGTTGAACATCCCCGAGCCGATGCCGACGATCAGCATGTAGACGCCGCTGGCCACGTACGTCGTATCGCGCTGCAGCGTGGTCATCAGGGCTAGGCCGACGGCCTGCACGAGCATGCCGGCGACGGCCATCCCGCGCGAGCCGCGTCGGTCGGCCCAGATGCCGGCCAGCGGCGAGGAGATCAGCATGCCCACGGCAAGCGGGGCAAGCTTGACGCCCGCGAGGATCGGCGAGTTGCCCTGGACGCCCTGGAAGTAGAAGACGAACACGAACATCAGCGCGAACCGGGCCAGGCCGTTGGTGAAGGCCGCGGCCGAGGCAGCGGAGAACAGGCGGCTCTTGAAGATGCTCAAATCGAGCATCGGGGACTTCACGCGGCTCTCGATCAGCACGAAGCCCGGGAGCAGGATCGCCGCGGCGATCAGGCTGCCGATCACCGCCGTGTTGCTCCAGCCGGAGATCCCGCCCTTCGAGATGCCGTAGACGAGGCCGGTCAGCCCGATCAGGAACGTGATCGTGCCCAGCACGTCGAAGCTCGTGTCCTCCGAACGGCCGGTGATCTCGTGCAGGATGGCCGCCGCCCACAGACTCCCGCCGAGGGCGAACGGCACGTTGAACCAGAACACCCAGTGCCACGAGATGGCCACCAGCGCGCCGCCCAGTACCGGGCCGATCACCAGCCCGATCGCCGCCACCATCGTGTTCGTGCCCATGGCGAGCCCAAGTTGCTCGCGCGGGAAGGCATCGGTGACGATCGCCGCCGCGTTGGCGAACAGGAACGAGCCGCCGATGCCCTGGGCGATCCGCCACAGGATCAGCTGCGTGCCGTTGCCGGCGAACCCGGCGCCCAGCGAGGCCAGCGCGAACAGCACGAATCCGCCGATATAGGCCTGCTTTCGGCCGAACTGGTCAGACAGCCGGCCCGCGCTGAGCACGAGCACCGTCGAGGCGATCATGTAGACGAGAATGACCCAGACCAGCTCGAGCAGGCTCGTGTGCAGGCTGCGCTCGAGATCGGGCAGGGCGATGATCAACGTGCCCGAGTTGATCGTGGCCAGCAGCATTCCTAGGCTCGTGCACGACAGCGCCCACCACTTGTAGGAGTCGTGCTCGGCGTGGACGCCGATCCTCCGAGCCCGTTCGACATGCGTTGCTGACATCATTCCCCGAATCAGAAGTTTACGTAAACGTAAGGTAGCAGATTTGAGTGGGTCGAGAGGTTGGGTCGGGCACCGGTCCTGCGCTACTGGCATGCTTCTGATCACGGCATGGCGTACTGGGACGCCCTCTTCGCATTCCTGGTGGCGACGGTCGTCGCCACCCTCCTGACCCCGCTGACCGCCCGGCTGGCCCGGCGCACCGGCGCGGTGGTCATGCCCTCGGAGCGAGGGCTGGCCGAGCGGGCCACGCCGGCCCTGGGCGGCCTGGCGATCCTCGCGGGGGTTCTCGTCGGCGCCCTGTTCTGGCTCCCGGACACGATCATCTTGCGCCACACCGCGGGTACCGCCCGGGGCGCCGGCGGGTTCGTGCACACCTGGGCAATCGTCGCCGGCGCCTGCCTGATCGCGCTGGTCGGCGCGATCGACGACGTCCGGCCGCTCAAGCCCCAGTGGAAGCTCCTCGGTCAGATCGCCGCCGCGTTCATCGCGGTCAAGGGCGGCGCCGTGGTGACCGACGTGAAGATCCCGTTCATCCCCACGCTCCAGCTGCCCAACGCCGGTGGCGTGCTCACCGTGATCTGGCTGGTCGGCCTGATGAACGTGGTGAACTTCTCCGACGGCATCGACGGACTGGCCGCCGGCCTGTGCACGATCGACGGGATTGCCTTCGCGATCATCGCCATCGACTTGAACGTCCCGGGGGCCGGGGTGCTGGCCGCCCTGACCGCCGGGGCGGCGCTCGGCTTCCTGTTTCACAACTTCTATCCCGCCTCCTCGCTGATGGGCGACTGCGGCGCCAACCTGCTCGGGTACCTGCTCGGGGTGGTGGCCGTGGTCGGGTCGATCAAGACCGGCGCCGTGGTCACCCTGGTGGTGCCGCTGATCCTGCTCGCCGTGCCGTTCCTGGACACCGGGTTTGTCGTGGCCAAGCGCCTGAAGTACAAGCGCAAGCCGTGGTCGGCTGACACCAACCACTTCCACCACCGAATGGCCCGGATGGGTTACAGCCAGCGCCGGACCGTCGCCTACCTGTACGGCTGGACGCTGATGCTGGCCGGAGTGGCGGTCGCCCTGCGCTTCGTCCCCTACTCCAACCACAACGGCACCTACCACCTGGGCTGGCTGCTGGTCATGGCGGCGATCGGCGTGATCGCCCTGGCCGCCAGCGTGTACCTGATCTACCTGCTCGAGATCCTCAAGTTCAAGAGCTGGCGCACCCGGGAGCTCCGCACCGCCGATCCCGACACCAGCGAGCACGAGATCGACGCCCGCGTGCAGCGCGAGGTCGAGACCGGTGAGTTCGAGCGGGTGGGGTAGTTGGCGGCGGCTCATGAACCTCTGACCCGGAAGACCGGTTGGCTGCTGCTCCCGCCGAGACGCGCCTGAGCGGGCTCACCCGGACCGAGCGAGTGGTGCTGGGCGTGGTCGCGCTGGCCGTCGTTCTGGCCGGCGTGACGCGCTACGCGCATGGGATCTCGCGCGTGGCCGCGTTCGTTCTGGCCACCCTCGCCCTGGCCGGCGCCGCGTGGATCGTGGCCCTGGGCACCGAGCAGGTCGGCGGCCGCCTCGGCCCGTCGATGACCGGCATCACCCAGGCGACCCTCGGCAATCTCCCCGAGTTCTTCGTCGTGCTGTTCGCTCTGCAGGCCGGCGAGCGGGTGGTCGCCGAGACCGCGATCCTCGGATCGATCCTGGTCAACGCGCTGTTCGTCCTGGGACTCGTGATCGTGGCCGGCGCGTGGCGCGAGGGCGACGGGCTGATGCGCTTCAACGCCCGGCTGCCCAACGACACCACCACGTTGCTGATGGTCTCGTCGTTCATCATCGTGCTGATCGGCCTGGCCCACTCCGCCGGCGACCCGGCCAGCCATCACGTCAAGACGATCTCGATCGTCGGCGCGGTGGCCATCCTCATCGTCTACGCCACCTGGCTGCGGCAGTACCTCACCTCCCCGCCGCCCCCCGAAGGACACGCCGGCGCCGCACCGCGGCTCTCGTCTCTGACCAGCGGAGCCCTGCTGGTCGGCGGCGGCGTCGCCTCCGCGTTCGTCTCGGACTGGTTCATCAACGCACTCGAGCCGACGATCCACTCCCTGCACATCTCCAAGCCGTTCGCCGGCCTGGTCATCGTGGCCATTGCCGGCAACGCGGTCGAGCACTCCGTCGGCATCGTGCTCGCCGCCAAGGGCCAGGCCGACCTGGCGATCTCGGTGGTCAAGAACTCTGTGTCGCAGATCGCCGCCTTCCTCTATCCCCTGCTCGTGCTGGTCTCGCTGCTCACCGCGACCACGCTGACCTTCTCGCTCGCGCCGGTCTACATCGGCGCGCTCATCGGCACCTCGGTGATCGTGTGGCAGATCACCGGCGACGGCGAGGCCTCGGTGTTCGAGGGCGCCGCGCTGGTGGCGGCGTTCGTGATCCTCGCCACCGTGGCCGCGTTCGAGTAGCGATCAGGCTTTGAGCGCCATCGCGATGCGCGCGGCCACCGCGACCGGCTCGCGGACGAGCTGGCGATCGGTAACCCGGATGACCCGCAGCCCGTTGGCGAGCAACACCTGGTCGCGCTTGCGATCGGTTTCGAACGCCGACCGGTGACCGTGGGCTTGCCATCCGTCGAACTCGAGCACCAGGCCGTACTCCGGCCAGTACGCGTCGACCAGGTACCCGTGCAGGCGCACATTGGTGACCGGCTTTGGCAGCTGGGCCTGCGCCAGCAGCCTGAGCAGCACGCGCTCCTTCTCCGAGCGCGTGAGGCGCGGGTCGCGGAGCAGCGCCCGGATGACCGCCGCGCCCCGCCGGTTCGGCTCGCGCTTCAGAATTGCCGCCAGCGCTCGCTCGGAGACGATCCGGCGGTACAGCGCTTCCTGGAACGCGTGCTCGACGTCCTTCGCGTCCTCGGTCGCGGCCAGGTCGCAGATCGTCCGCGCCACCGAGGTGACGGGAACGCCACGCATTTTCGTGACCTCGCCAGGGCCGAACTGCGCGATCCTGTGGCGACGGACACCTTCGCGCGGCGCGATGTTCCGCCCCGCGACGGTCACGTGGATGTCGCCACCCACCTGCGGCAGGAGACCGAACATCTCCGCGGCTGAGCGGTGGCTCACCACAGCGTCGGGGCGGCACGCCAGCACGGCGGCGCGGGCTCGGGCGATCAGGGTCGGTGGCGCCGGCCCGAGCAGGTACACGTTGTTGTGCAGCCGCTGCCATGCGCCGGTGGCGATGCGATGCGCGATGGCTCCCCGACCCAGGCCGGCGGCCATGAGCTGATCGCGGCCGATCACGTTGTCCTGACGAGCCCCGATCCTGGCGATCGTCCGTTCTACGTCATGCATAACCTGTCATTCGCCCCGCCGGGTACCGGCCGTGGCAGGTTCTGCAGCCACCACATGCGAGCGATGCCACGGTCCCGGCTGACCGTGGCGAATGGCAGGTTCTGCAGGTGACCTCGGC
>JAFAWR010000037.1 GCA_019241635.1 Solirubrobacterales bacterium | reverse complement strand
CGGCGCCCAGGGTGATGCTCAGGCGGCCTTGAGCTCGCGCTCGGCGCGCAGCCAGTTGCCCATTTCGTCGGACTCCGGCGCCTCCAGGGAAAGGAAGTACGCGCGCAGGGATATCTCGTCGTGGGTCGGCTTGCTGCGCCGGGTCTTGGGCTTGCGCAGGCTGACGCGCTTCGAGGCAGGCTTGGCGGCTTTGTCGGTCATGTCACTCTCGTTGCCAGTCGGGGATCCGGTCGATCGCCCGCCGGAACGGCGGGCCGAGCCCTGTTTCGACGCAACGACGTCCAGCCCTGCACCAACCGCGCCGGCACCTTCGTGCCCGCGGCGAGGACGAAGACCGACGCCGTCAGCTCCGCTTGCGTCTGCTCCGGGCCGCCAGTTCGGCTGCTCGCTCGCGGATCCGGTCCTCGTCGGTGATCGCGTGCCAGCGCGTCGAGCGGCGCTGGCCGCTCCGGCGAACCCGCCCGGACGCCTCGAGCTCACGCAGAAGCGTCAGCACCTGATCGCGGTCTCCGTTGGTTCGCTCGGTGAGGACGGACGTGGTCAGCCCGCCGTTCTCGGACAGCAGCAGCTCGAGCTTTCCGGCCGGCACGATCTCGACCGCCCGGGCCGAGCGCCGCCGCTGACGTGCACGACCCGCCGACGATCGACGACGGACCGGGGCGGCGGCTCGCGGCGCGCTCGCGGCGGGAGCGTCCTCGCGGCCGTCCAGCGCGGTGCGCGCGGCAGTCAGTGTGTCGATTTCCTGGTTCAGTTCGCGGAGCCGATTTTCGATCGAATCCACGATGGCTTCGGTTGTTCTCATACCTTGATCCTACGCACTGCCGAACCCGAACCGCCGCCCGCGACCCGGCAAGGCCAATACCGCCCCGCGCCTCAGACCTCGACGCCGCGATCGGTAAGCCAATCGCGTACGGCCTCGGGGGGATCGCCCTTCCACTCTGCGCGGGCCGCGAGGCGGAGAATCTTGTGCGGCTCGTCGCCGAGTTCGTCGCGCCGGTGGGCGAGGTAGAGGATCGTGGCCACCGCCATGGCGACGACCGGGTCGGCAAGCTCGACATCGACCCCCTCGACGGCCACCGCAAGCCGCTCGTCGAGCCTCTCGATCCCAGTGACCGGCTCGTCGGCGTCCTCGAATTGGAGCAGCAGCCGATCAAGCCGCTCGTCCGAGTCGTTCGGATCGCAGATCTCCACGGCTCGCTTGACGATCTCGAACAGCGTGATCGGTTCGGGCTCGGTGGGCACGGCGCATCAGCCTAGCTGGTGCGCCGCCGAAGGCGTCCCGAGGCCGCCGCGACTACTTGGGCGTCGACGTCCGCCGACCCGCGCGATGGCGGGCGGCGCGATGGCGTGCTGCCGCCCGGGCGGCAGCACGCTGCTCGCCGGCCACGCGGCGCACCTGTGCAGTCCGTCCCCGCCTCGGCCGCGTCCCGGGCTCTTGGCTGGGCACAGTCTGCGCAAGGGCCGGTGGGGGCGCCGGCGGGGGGTTGCCCGAGCCGCCCGGTTGGACGAAGCACTCGGATTCCTCGGCGTTGACGTTGGCGTCGCCGGGGTTGTTGGCCGGCAGCGCGTCCGGACTGGGCAGGTCGGGGAACTCGGCCGGCGGCCGGCGGAAGTCGAAGGCCGAAACCAGATCGCCGACGTTGGTCCGTCGCCAGTAGCTGATGTTCGGCTCCATCACTCCGGTCAGCCGCTCCATGAACCGGATGCACGAGGTGTGATCGAACGTGTCGCCGCAGGCGTACCCGCCGGTGCTCCAGGGCGAGATGAGCGTCATCGGCACTCGGAAACCGAGTCCGATGGGACCGGCGATCCCGCCCGCCGAGGCCGGCAGTGGGCTGGCCGTGACGTACTCGCCGGGGGTGCCCGGCGGCGCGTACGGCGGCGTCACATGGTCGAAGTAGCCGTCACACTCGTCGTAGTTGAGGAACAGGACGGTCTCGCGCCACACGTCCGGGTTGTCTCGGAGCGCGGAGATCACGTTGTTGATGAACGTGGCTCCCTCCGCGGGAAGGTAGGAGGGGTGCTCGGTCGAGTAGTCGGGCCCGATGATCCACGAGACCGTCGGCAGCTTCCCCCGCGTCACATCTTCGGCGAAGCGGTCGAGCAGGCTGTTCTGGAAGGCCATGCCTTTCTTGTACAGCGGGGAGCTCTTCGCGGCGGTCTGGTACTGCTTGAACCAGGCCAACGGGTTGTCGTCGTAGTTGTCGGCCTCCTGGTAGACCTGCCAGCTGACCCCCGCGGCCTGGAGGCGCTCGGGATACGTGGTCCACGTGTACGGCGGGGTCTCAGAGTTGTCGACCACCGGTCCGCCGTTGCGGCCGGCGGGATCGATCGTGCCCGTCATCGAATACAGCCGGTTCGGATTGGTCGGGCCCAGCACCGAGCAGTGGTAGCCGTCGCAGATCGTGAACGCATCGGCCAGCGCGTAGTGGAACGGGATGTCGTCGCGCGTGTAATAGCCCATGGTCAGCAGTCCGTTGGTCGGACCGTCGGCGGCGATCATCGAGGTGACCCAGCCGTCGTTCTTGCCGCCGTCGAACGCGCCATGAAGCGCCGTCCACGCGTGTGACAGGTCGGCCACGCAGGCCGAGCTGGTCTTGAACGTGTCCATGTGGAACGGCAGCTCGTAGCCGGCCGCGTTGGGCGCCGGCTGGTAGAACACCGAGCGCCCGGTGGGCAGCGTCACCGCATTCGGGTCGTCGAAGCCGAAGACGCCGCGAAGCGTTCCGAAATACTCGTCGAACGATCGGTTCTCCTGCATGAGCACGACGACGTGCTTGACCTGGCTGCGCAGTCGCCGGTTGGCCATCGAGTCAGCCGCCGCCAGCGCGCGGCTGACCGTACCGCCGGCGATCAGCGCCGCCCCGGTGCCGGCGCCGGCACCGATGAGCTGTCGGCGCGTCAAACCATGGGTCGCGTCGTCGGACATTCCAACCTCCAGGGCCGAGCCCCCGGCAGAGACCGGCGGGCTTACGCAGGTCCACGCAACCTAAGTCTGCGAAGGTCGCGCCATGTAGTCAGGCCGTGACCACGCGGTTAACTCCTCGTCAACCAGGGGTGAATTTCATGGCCGCTCGTCACGCGCCGTGCATCATCTCGAGATACCAGCGATCGAACGCGATCACGTTGGCCTCTCGCGCCGGTGAATATGGCCCCGGCGTGAACGCCGGATTGCGAACGCCGAGCTGGTTTCGCTCGCACAACGACCAGTCCTGCTCGCTGGTCAGCCGCCAGAATGGCAGGAGCCGGTCAAGCTCGTAGTCGACACCCTCGCGCGCGTCGCGGTCGACCAGCCACTGGACGCAGATCGCGGTTCGCTCGGGCCCGGCGGGGGCGAGGAGGGTCAGCACTGCGTGGTCGGCGCTGGCGTGCAGCCAGCCGCTCGGCACGGCGCGTATGCGCAGCGTCCCGACGTCATAGGCCGTGTACCCGCCCATCAGCGGCGCCACCGGCCGTCCGTCGAGCGACTCGCTGACAAACCCGGGCGCCAACGGTGTGCGATTGGCCGACCACCACCGCCCCGGCGTGGGGAACTCGTACAGCCCGGGCCGCGAATGCTGGTCGACCGCCAGGCCGGCGGCCGCTCCGAGCGCCCGAGCGTGCTCGCCGGCACGCCGGTGAGCCAGTTCGCGATAGCGCTCCGTGTCGGGCGCTGCGTCGAAATTGGCCCGGATGTACTCGGGATGGCCGGCGTGGCAATGCCAGCACTCGCGGTTGTTCTGCCACACGAGCTTCCAGTTGGCCGCCACGTCGTAGTCGATCCGGTGCGCGACGCGCGCCCGATCGATCCCCTGAACGCGCAGCGCCCGGCCGAGCTCCTCCCCGGCCGCCTCGAATCGGTCGGGCTCCCCGCCGCCCAACCAGACGAACACCAGCCCGCCGACCTCTCGGACCGCAGCGCGCCTCAAGCCGGGCCACCCGTCATCGAGCGCATCCTCCATGCCGCCACACCCGAGCAGGCGCCCATCGAGGCCATAGCTCCACTGGTGATATGGACACACCCAGCGCTTCGCGGTGCCCATTGGCTCGTCACACACTGGCATGCCGCGGTGCCGGCAGGTGTTGTGGAGGGCATGGAGCCTGCCTTGCTCGTCGCGGACGACTACGAGGTCGTGTGGCGCGAGCGAGAACCGGAAGAAGTCCCCGGGACCGGGCGCCTGGGCACTGGAGCCTGCGAGCAGCCAGCTCTGCCGCCAGATCGCCTCGAGCTCGTACTCATACACGGAGGCGTCGAGATGGAACGAGCCTGGCAGGGCATGCCCCGGCCGGACCGCCGCCATCGCCGCCGACAACCGCGCGACGCCGGGATCGCTCACAGCGCCCGCCGGGCCAGCCGCGCCTCCACCACCTCGCCCAGCTCCGGACGGTACGCCTCCAGCCCGGGCACGACCGCGCCAGGAACCTTCCCCCGGTCGTCGATCTCGCGCAGCGCGACGGCGAGCGGCCAATCCGGGTTGGCTTTGAACGCCTCGATCTCAGCCTCGCTCATCGGGCCGCCCTGCCCCACGAGCGTCCGGGCGGAGACCTCGCTCAGTCCCTCGCGATATGCCGGGTTCACCGCGACCAGATATCGCTTGGCCGGCACATGCTGCTCGGCCAGCCAGGCGACGCGCGAGCCCACGCGGGGCTCGAGCCAGCGCGCCCCGGCCTGGCCATGATGCTCATCCGGGCCGTCGTAGGGGAGGCCGGCCACCGCCGGCGCCCGCGCGATGTCGTGGAGCAGGCAGGCGACCACGAACGGTGCCTCACCGTGCTCTTCCCGCGCCAGCGCGGCGCACTGAAGAGCATGCTCGAGCTGGTCCACCGGCTCGCCGTCGTAAGGCAGGCCGATCATCGACCCGCACGCGTCGATGATCTCCTGCATAACACCGTCAACCTCGGTTCGCAACTCGAATCACCCCCAGGGCAACGTGTAGAGCTTCGTGAACGACATCGCGCGAATCGCCTCGCGCACTCCCTCCTTGACCCCCAAGCCGCTGTCGCCGATCCCCCCGAACGGCGTGAGCTCGGTCCGCCAGCCCGGGACTTCCCGGACGTTGACCGTCCCGGCCCGCAGCTCGCGGATGCAGCGCTGAATCGCGCGCCAGTCGAAGCTGCACACCGCGCTCGAGAGCGCATAGCGCGTAGCGTTGGCGACCTCGATCGCCTCGTCCAGATCGCGCACCCGGATGATCGGCGCGACCGGTCCGAACGTCTCGGCGGCGACCAGCCCGGCCTCCCGCGGCACGTGGTCGAGCACGGCGGGAACAAGCTGCGCGCCGAAGCGCTCCCCGCCGTAGAGCAGCCGCGCCCCGTCCCGCACCGCGTCAACCACTCGACCCTCGATCAAACGCGCGGCTGCCGCGTCGATCACCGTACCCACGTCGGTGGCTTCGTCGAGCGGGTCGCCCACCCGCAACGACCGCGTCCGATCGACAATCCGCTCGGCCAGCTCACCGGCGATCGAGTCCACCGCGATGATCCGCTTGACCGCGGTGCAGCGCTGTCCGGAGTTCGCAAACGCGCCGCGCACGGCAAGCTCGGCCGCCTCGTCGAGATCGGCGTCGGCCAGCACGAGGAGCGGGTCGTTTCCCCCCAGCTCGAGCACCGCGCGCCGGAAGCCCAGTCGCGCCGCGATCGCCCGGCCCACCGCGACGCTGCCGGTGAACGAAACCACCTCCACCGCCTCACAGCCGAGAAACTCGTCAAGGATCATCGCCGGCTCGCCGCAGACGACCTGGGCCGCCTGGGCCGGCACCCCGACCTCGGCCAGCAGCTCGGCCAGGCGCACCGCCGTAAGCGGCGTTCGCTCCGAGGGCTTGAGCACGATCGGCGCGCCGACCGCGATCGCGGGAGCCAGCTTGTGAGCCACCTGATTGAGGGGATGGTTGAACGGGGTGATCGCCCCGACCAGCCGCACCGGCTCACGCAGGGTGTAGGCGCGTCGATCGCGGCCGTGGGCGGTCACGTCGCCGGCGAACGCCTCGCCGTCGTCGCGGAGGGTCTCGATGGCGGCGAAGCGGAACACGTCGACCGCGCGAGCCACCTCGTGCCGGGTGTCCTTGAGACACAGGCCCGATTCGCGCGAGATCAGCTCGGCGAGCTCAGAGGCGGACTCGAGCAACCGGCTCGCCACCCCGGAGAGCAGCTCCGAGCGCTCGTGGCGGCTCGCGGACCACAGCCCGTCGCCGGCCCGGTCGAGCATCGCCCGCACCTGCTCGGGCCCGGCCGCCGGAACCGAGCCGACGAGCTCGCCGTCGAACGGCGATCGCACCTCGATGGTCGCGAGCGCGGTCACGCCAGGCGGTTGAGCAGCAGATCGTGCAGGTCGCGGTTGTGCAGCTCGGGCCCCGCTGTCCGCGCCGGGGCCAGCCGAGAGCACACGATGATCGGAACCGCGCGCTCGTGCAGGCCGCCGTGCGAGCGCAATGCATGCCCGTTCAGCGAGCCCAGGTCGTGCGCGGCGCGGGACTTGCCGAGCACCGTGTGCTCATCGGCCAGCACCACCAGGTCGCCGATCCGGTCAGCCGGAAGGTCGAACGCCTCGGCCGCGGCGTGCCGGTCGAGTACCCCTTCCACGCCGGGGAGCGAGGCCAGCGCTCCGCGGGCGCGCTCGAGCTGATCCAGGTCGGCCAGGTGCACCCAGGCCAGTGATCCGAGGGCCGCGTGATGAACCACGTAGGGGTCGGTGATCGGGCACAGCGTGTGGGCGCCGGAAACCCCCGCGGCACCGAGCGCCTCATCGAGGTAGCGCACGTTGGGGTGGCCGTCGGGGCCGGTTTTTGCCCGCATCCCGTGGTCGGCGGCCAGCCCGACCACGAAGCCGGCGTCGAGCGCGCGGCCCAGCGCGGCGTCGATGGCCCTGTAGAACTCGTCGGCGAGCGGCTCCCCGGGTGCCACGGTGTGCTGCACGAAGTCGGTCAGCGATGCGTAGACGAGCTCGCTGCCCAGGCGTGTGGCGATCGCCAGGGCCAGATCGATCGTGTAAACCGAGAGCTCCCAGTCATAGATACCGGGCGCGGGCCGGCCCACGACATCGACGATTGGACTGCCGTCGGCTAGCGACTGCTCGTGGGCGGCCTCGGCGCTGAACGCAGGGACCCCGCCGTAGGCGAGCAGGCGGCGCAGCTTCTCCTTGGCCGTCACGCACAGCACGCCGACACCCGCCGCCGCCGCGGTGCGGTGGATGGTGTCCGCACGGAGGAAGCTCGGGTCCGTAACTTGAACTTCGCGCCCGGACTCGTCGCGATAGTGGTTGCCGGCGATGCCGTTTCGCGCCGCAGACACGCCGGTCACGATCGCCACGTTGTTGGGGTTCGTGAACGTGGGCACCTGGGCACGACCGATCAGGTAGCACCCGTCTCCGTCCAGCGTCTCCGAGAGCCGGGGCATGTGCCCCCGGGCCAGAGCGTCGTCGACGTAGTCGGGGTCCCAGCCGTCCGCGCAGACCGCCAGCACCGGACGGCGCGGCACCGCGTACTCGCGGTCGTTGGCCACGAAAGTACGCCCCATAGCCTGACTATACAAGTCGCCACACGACCGGCAAGCACTGACCCGCGAAGGTCACCGAATTGTCACAACGAGGCCTGCTGGCATGCACTTGTATTTACAAGTGTGAAGCGATCCGGCATCGTCGAAGCGGACGTGTGCGTGGTCGGCGCCGGCATCGTCGGCCTTGCCCACGCGCTCGAGGCCCGGCGGCTCGGGCTCGAGGTCGTGGTCCTCGAGCGCGACGCGCGTGCGGTCGGCGCCAGCGTGCGCAACTTCGGGCATTGCTTCATCAGCGCGATGGCCGACGGCGAGGCTCTCGACTACGCGCTGCTGGCCCGCCGGCGCTGGCTCGAGCTGGGGGGGCAGGCCGGCCTGGAGGTGCACCAGGGCGGAAGTCTCGTGGTCGCGCGGCACGAGGACGAGCTCGAGCTGCTCGAAGGCGTGGCCCGCGACGAGCGGCGAGGGGCCCGTCTGATCGGCGCGGGCGAGGTCTCGAGGCTCGCACCGATCCCTGCCGCGGGCCTGCGCGGTGCCCTGCACGCCACGCTCGACGTGCGAGTCGATCCGCGCCAGGCGGTGGTGCGGCTCGCCGCGCTCTTCGAGCAGGATCCAGGCGCGCGGATCTTGTGGGGGGTGAACGTCCACGGCGCGGGGCCCGGCCGGATCGAGGCCGACCGGCTCGTCGTCCGCGCGCCCATCGCGGTCATCTGTCCGGGCCCGGGCTATCCGACGCTCCCCGCCGACCTGCGCCCCGAGCGCCACGGGCTCACGCTTTGCCGCCTTCAGATGCTGCGCGTGAACGCCCCCGGCGCCCGCCAATACCTGCCAGCGCTCCTCACCGGACTGAGCCTGCTCCGCTATCCCGCGTTCACCGCCCAGGCCGGCTTCGAGCGAGTGCGCGCGCGGATCGAAGCCGAGCATCCGGAGCTGGTCGCCGCGGGAATTCATCTGATCGTCACTCAGCTCCCCGGCGGGGACCTGATCGTGGGCGACACGCACGACTACGGTGACCCGCCCGCGCCTTTCGCCTGCGAGCGGCTCGACCGGCTGGTACTCGCCGAGGCGTCGAGGTTGCTGGGGACCGAGGCCCTTCACGTTCGCGAGCGCTGGCAGGGCATCTACCCCTACGCGCCCGGCGATCCGTTCATGGTGACCGCGCCCTATCCCGGCGTGCGAGTGGTCGAGGTCGTATCCGGCGTCGGGATGACCACGGCGATGGGGCTGGCCCCGCGGGTGCTGGCCGAGCTCCTAAAGGCGAAGGCTGGAGCTACCGCGCCTGCGTCGCCGGTCGCAGCGCCACCCCCGAGCGTGGCAGCGCGTGTTGATTGTGGATCGTGATCTCGAACGCGTCAGCGCGGTAGCGGTCTCGCGCCCACTCGAGCACCCGGCCAGCGGGATCCAGCGCCCGCCGGCGCACCTCGAGCAGCGGTGCGCGCCGCGCGATCTGCAATAACCCAGCATCGTCGGCGCCCGCGGCGATCGCGGCGATCGTCTGATCGGCCTCGCTGAACTCGATCCCGCGCGCCGCGAGTTGGCCGTACACCGATCCGCCGTCGAGATCGCAGTCGAGCAGAAGACGACCAACCGGCTCGATCATCGTCGTGCGTTCGATCATCACCGGCTCGCCGTCTAGCAGCCGCAGGCGCTTGTACTGGAACACCGCCGTACCGGGATCGAGGCCAAGCTGCTCGGCGGATTCGGGGTCCGCCGGTCTGCGGGCCAGCTCGAGCGTTCGTGCCGAGGGAGCTCGGCCCAGCTGCCGGGCCCACAGCGTGAACGACACCAGCTGGTCGAAGCTCTGGGCCAGTC
The DNA here is from genome assembly GCA_019241635.1 of Solirubrobacterales bacterium. Lineage (GTDB taxonomy): Bacteria > Actinomycetota > Thermoleophilia > Solirubrobacterales > Solirubrobacteraceae > Palsa-465. Next base: position 62,622 of record JAFAWR010000037.1, on the reverse strand, counting down.
CGGAGCGCCGTACCACCGGCATGCGTCCGCGTCCACCCCCGATGAGGCCCTCGACCCGCAGCGCCGACAGGGCGTGGCGGACGGTCCCGCGGGAGACCTTGTAGCGCTCCGAGAGTCGCGCCTCGGATGGGAGCGGCGAGCCCGGCGGATACTCGCCGCTGCGGATCGCGTCGCGAAGCTCCTGGGCGATGGCCGCGTGGCGCGGCAGCGGCGAGGTGGCGGACATGGTGAGGCGCAAGTCTGCCAGTCCCCTCAGATCCGGCCCGCCGGCAGCTCCGAGGCAAGCGCCGACCGGCGCCGCGGCCGATCAGGCATTCAGCCGCGCGCGGACGATCGTCGAGACCCGCTCGATGGCCAGCACGAACACCACCAGCACGATCATGTACGTACAGACGATCTTGAACTGGAACGCGTTCAGCTCGTTGTCGATCAGGAAGCCGATCCCGCCGCCTCCCACCGCGCCGAGGGTCACCGCCGAGCGGAAATTGGCGTCCAGGCGGTACATGGTGAGCGCCAGCAGCGTGTTGCGCACGCCGGGGAGCACGGCGTGCAGGAACACCTGAATCCGGCTGGCTCCCGCCACCCGCAGCGCCTCGACCGGCGCCATTTCCATCTCCTCTACCGCCTCGGCGAACAGCTTACCCTTCACGCCGATGCCGTGGAAGGTCAGTGCCACCACTGCGGCGAACGGTGTGAACCCGAACACGATCAGGAAGAACAGCAGCATGATCAGCTCGGGAATCGCCCGCAGGATGGCTTGGACAACGCGGGCCAGCTCGTACAGCGGGCGCGACGGGGTGATGTTGCGCGCGGCCAGCGGCAGCATCGCGATCGCGCCGATCAGCCCAAAGGCGATGCTCAGGATCGCGATGGCCAGTGTGGTCACCGCCGCGCGAACCCCTCCCCACAGTGCGCTCAGATCGGGCGGCAGCGAGTGCGGGACGACATCGCGGAACAGTCCCTTGCGAGCGAACAGACCATCGAAGAACTGCGTCACCGAGCCTTGCGCATCGATCCACGAGAAGATCAGCAGACCGAGCACGACAGCTACGGCGCCATAGGCGATCAGGCGACTGCGCGTGGCCCGCGTCCGAGGGGGAAGTCGCGGGGTGGCCGTGGCTCCGGGCCCGGCGGCTCCGATCGGGGCATCGATCGACATGATCAGGCGGCCTCGTGCAGGTGCACGTACAGGGCCTCGATCTCCTCGGGCGCGACCTCGTCCGGCCGCTTGTCGAAGGCGAACGCTCCCAGCCGCATGCCGAGCACGCGATCGGCGTGTCGGAGCGCGAGCTCTGGCTGGTGGAGCACCGCCAGCACAGCCAGTCCGTCGCTGTGGGCCAGATCGGCGAGGAGCTCCATGACCTCCTCGGCCGCCCGCGGGTCGAGCGCGGACACCGGCTCGTCGGCCAGGATCACCGTGGCCTGCTGACAGTACGCGCGGGCGATCGCCACCCGCTGGGCCTGGCCGCCCGACAGCGTTCCAGCCCGCTGCCAGGCCTTGTCGAGCATCCCCACGCGCTGCAGAGCCATCGCCGCCCGGTCACGCACCTCGGTCGGGAAGGCGGTCGTGCTGAGCGAACGGCCCAGGGACATCTGGGCCAGCGCACCGCAACACACGTTCTCGAGCGCAGAGCGCTGCTTGACCAGCGCGATCTGCTGGAAGACCACGGCGGCCTCGCGCCGGGCCATCCGCAGCGACCGACCCCGCAGCGCGGCCAGATCCTGGCCGCACAACCGGGCGCTCCCCGCATCGGGATCGAGCAGCCGGACTGCACAGCGCAGGAGCGTGGACTTGCCGCACCCGTTTCCCCCTAACACGGCGAGCAGCTCGCCGCGCCTGAGGGTCAGGCTGACTCCCCCCAGCACCTCGTTCTCGCCGAAGCGCTTGCGGATTCCCTCGATCACCAGCGGGGGGTCCGCGGCTGCCGCCCCGGACCCCACGGCCGGAAATGTTCGGACTGCGGGCGCCGTGGGCACCTTCGCTCGATCCCCGCGCCGGTCAGAGATCCGAGGTCGTGAGATGAACCGTCTGGGCCACCGCGCGGACCTGGTTGTAGAGCGCGTCGCTAGCCGCCACCATCGGACCGTTGTTGGCCGTCCCGAGCTCGGTGTCGACGGTCGACACCTGCTGGGCGGTGAGGCCCAGCAGCGCCGCCTTGACCTTGGCCTGGAACGCCGCCGGGAGGTCTCCCCTTACCGTGATCGGATCGTTGATGATGTCGGTCGACTTCCAGATCTCGCGGTAGTCGCTGGCCTTGAACTCGTGGGCCTTGGTGGCGGACGCCTGCTGCTGGCTGTTCACCTCCGCCGCGGCAACCGTTCCGTGGGTGAGAGCCAACAGGGTCGCGGTGTGACTGCCCGCGAACTTGATGTTCACTCCCTGGCACGAGGAAGGGGTGCACTTGAAGCCCGCGGCGATTAGAGCGGAGATCGGATATAGACCACCCGAGGTCGACGTGGTGCTCGACAGGGCCAGTGTCTTGCCCGCCAGCTGCTTGAGGCTCGTGATCGGCGAGCTTTTCGGCACCCAGATGCCGGCGGTGTAGGTGTCGGGCTTGCCGTTGACGTCACCGAACGCCGCCACCGGCTGAGCGTCGGCGATCTGGTGGGCCAGGACGTAGCCGAGCGGTCCGAACTCGCCCATATCGATCTTCCCGGCGCGCATCGTCTCGATCTCGTCGACGTACGTGTTGGAGATGATGAGCTTCACCGGGCAGCCCAGCTTGGCGCTCAGGTCGCTGGCCAGCGACTTGTAGGCCGCTTCGAGCGCCGGGCCCGTGTCATAGGGCTCGACCGCGAACTGGACCGCGCCGTTCGGGCAGCCGGCACCCGACGATGCCTTGGACGTGTTGGCGGCGTTGGCCGCTTTCGTCGTCGATGAGGTTGATGAGCTCGACGAGCTCGATCCGCAGCCGGCCAGCACGAGTCCGGCCAGCACGATTGTGCAGGCGACTTTCTTCATCGTCGTGGTACCCCCGAGCTAGGTGTCGCCTCTGAGGATCATCTTGATCCGCTGACTTGTCAATACAAGTCACCTGATGTTCACACAAGTTACGGAGATGCAACTGGCCGGCTCCGCCAGGCAGCGGCGCGGCCCGATCTTGACGAAATCTCTACGGCGGCGGCCGGATATTTCATGGCTTCTTGACGGGGCCACTGCCAGCATCGAGGCAAGGTGTCATATGCACGCTCCCGCCCTCGCGGCTTTGGTCTGGAAGACAGTCGCGCCGGGGTCTCAATCCGCCCGGGCGCAGCACGCCCAAGCAACGCCCGGCCCAAACGCGGACGCTCGCGCCGGCCTCGGCTCGGCCTGGCGCTGACCGTCGCCTGGCGCGCCACCGAGCTCGATCGCCGGCTGGCCGCCGGCGAGGAGCCCTGGGTCAGCGATGAGCTGGCGTTGCGCGCGCGCCGCCTGACCACTCGGCGCACCCGTGAGCATGTCGCGACGGGACTCGCCGGCGCGCTACGCAGCGCCGGGAGCGGCGGCGCAGTCTTCACCGCCGCGGTGCGCCCGCGCTCCGGGGACGTCCTCGAAGCCCGCGCGGTGATCGCCTCGATCGAGCGCCGGCTGCGCGCCCCCGGCCCGGTGGCCGCGCGCGGCGTCGCGCTGATCCGGCTGCTGCTGATCGACGGCAACGGGCCGCTCTACCAACCGAGCGACCCGGGGGTCCTCGGGAGCCGTTTGCGCGCCGCCGCTGCGGCGCTCCAGCCGGCCGGAGCCGGCGGCTGAGAACAGACATGACCGGGGGCGAGCGGCGACAGAGCCTCCACGAGGCCGCCCACAAGCTCGAGCACGACTCGAACGGCGCGGGCCCGCAGGCGCGCGTCCGGCGCAGCTTCAACGAGGCGGCCCACAAGCTCGGCCGCTGGCAGGTCTCGCCGGCCCCGATTCGCGAGCGCCACCGTCCCCCCGGGGCGGACGACGACGATCGCGACGTGGTCGCCCACGCCTCGCGCGCGGTGCTCGCGCTGGGTGCTCTGGGCGTGGTCTATGGCGACATCGGCACCAGTCCGCTGTACACCGAGCAGACCATCTTCGTCGCCCACCGAGCCGCGGCCAAGACCACCCTGGCCGGCGTGTACGGCGTGGTCTCGCTGATCTTCTGGGCGCTGATGATCGAGGTGACGATCAAGTACGCCGGCTTCATCATGCGCGCCCACAACCGTGGCGACGGCGGGATCATGGCCCTCACCGCGCTGATCCGTCGCCGTAAGGTCCCGAACGCCGCCGTGCTGGTCACGCTGGGCATCTTCGGTGCCGCGCTGTTCTTCGGCGACGGGATGATCACCCCGGCCATCTCGGTCATGTCCGCGATCGAGGGGCTGAACGTGGCGGCGCCGAGCGTGGCCCACCTCGAGGTCCCGCTGGCCGTGGCGATCCTGTTCGGGCTCTTCGCGATCCAGCGCCACGGGACCGGCGCCGTTGGCTGGCTGTTCGGCCCGATCCTCCTGATCTGGTTTGTCGTGCTGGGCATCCTCGGAGCCCACGAGGTCGTCCAGCATCCTGGCGTCTTCCAGGCTCTTTCGCCGATCTGGGGGGCGCGCTTCATGGTCGACCACGGCGTCGCGGCGTTCCTGACCCTCGGCGGGGTCGTGCTGGCGGTCACCGGCGCCGAGGCGCTGTATGCCGACCGGGGGCACTTCGGCGCCGGCCCGATCCGCGTCACCTGGCTCTCGATCGTGTTCCCCGCGCTGATCCTCAACTACCTCGGGCAGGGCGCGCTGATCCTGTCCCACCCGTCCGACGTGAGCAACCCATTCCTGCTGTTGGTTCCGGGATGGGGCCAGCTGGCCATGGTCATCCTGTCCACGGTGGCCACGGTGATCGCGTCGCAGGCCGCGATCACCGGCTCGTTCTCCGTGGCCCGGCAGGCCGTCCAACTCGGGTTCCTGCCCCGGCTCCAGATCCGGCACACCTCCAAGCTCGAGGGTCAGATCTACGTCCCGGTGATCAACTGGGGTCTGTGCATCGGCGTGATCGCGTTGGTGCTGGCTTTCCAGAGCTCGACCCGCCTGGCCGACATGTACGGCGTCGCGGTCACCGGCACGTTCGTGCTCAACACGCTGCTGTTCCTGGCCGTGGCGCGCTACCTGTGGCGGACGGCGGTCTGGAAGCTCGCTGGCCTCGGCGCCCTGTTCTTGACCGTCGAGGTCGCCTTCTTCAGCGCGAACCTGGCCAAGATCGCCCACGGGGCCTGGGTCCCGCTCGGCGTGGGACTGGTGGTTTCGGTCGGGATGATCACCTGGCGCAAGGGTCGCGAGATCGTCACCGCCAACCGGATCGCCAAGGAGGGCCCCCTGTCGCAGTTCCTGGCCGGCCTGCCCGATGCCGAACCCTCGATCCGGCGGGTGCCCGGGACCGCGATCTTCCTCAACCCCGGCAAGGAGACGACGCCGCTGGCCCTGCGCGCCGAAGTCGAGCACGCCCATGCGATGCACGAGAAGGTCGTGATCGTGTCGGTTGAGACGGTCAGTGTGCCCCACGTGGACAGCGAGGATCGCTTCTACTGCGAGCTGCTCGGACGCGGCCTGTTCAAGGTGATTCACCTCACCGTGCGCTGCGGCTATCGAGACCGCCAGAACATCCCCCAGGCATTGGCCCTGGCTCGCAAGCAGGGCCTGCTCGAGCGCGCCCTCGACCTCGAGCATGCCTCCTACTTCCTGTCGCGCATCACGATCACGCCCACCGACGCGCCGGGCATGAGCCTGTGGCGCAAGAAGCTGTTCATGTCTCTGGCTCGGAACGCGGCCAGCCCGATCGAGCACTTCTCGCTCCCCACCGAGCGCACGGTGACAATCGGCTCGCAGGTCGCGGTCTAAGTAGCCCAAAGAGCCCCGCGGCGGGTTCGTGTGCTGGCATGTCGTGGCGTGAGCCTTCTGCGCGACCGCGATTTCCTGCGCTTCTTCGGGGCGCAGGCGATCTCGCAGTTCGGCGACCGGATGGTGACGGTTGCGCTCGCCTTCGCGGTGATCCAGCAGCGCGCCTCGCCGACCGCGGTGGGCACCGTGCTGGCCATGCGAGCGCTGCCCCTGATCGCCTGCCTGCTCATCGGGGGCGTCGTCGCGGATCGCACGTCGCGCCGAACCGTGCTGGTCGCGGCCGACCTCGTACGGCTGGTCAGCCAGGGGTCGCTGGCCGCGTGGCTGATTGCCGGACGGCCCAGCGTGCTGGCCATCGGGATCCTGGCCGGCGTCACCGGCGCCGGCAGCGGATTCGCGGCGCCGGCCACCACCGGTCTGCTCCCGGAGGTCGTCGGCCCGCAAAAGCTCGCCGAGGCCAACGGCCTGCGCGCCACCGCATTCTCCGCGGGCGAGCTCGGCGGTCCGCTGCTCTCCGGCGTTCTCGTGGCCGCCGCCGGCCCGGGCTGGGCGCTCGGGATCGACGCGCTGACCTTCGCCGCCAGCGCCGCGCTGCTGGTCGGGTTGCCGCGCGTCGAACGGGCCCGGGCGCCCGAGAGCGCCAGGTTCATCGCCGACCTGCGGGCCGGCTGGGACGCGTTTCGCTCACGCCGTTGGCTCTGGACCTTCGTCCTCTGGGCCTCGGTGGCGAACCTGTTCTTCGGCGCCTGGAAGGTCCTCGGCCCGGTGGTGGCTCACCGCGACCTCGGCGGCGCGGCCGCCTGGGGCGTGCTGGTGTCGGCCATGGGCGTGGGGACGGTCGCCGGGGGCGTCCTGGCGCTGCGCCTACGACCCGGGCGACCGATGCTCCTCGTCGCCGCCCTCGCGCCGCTGTTCGCCGCGCCGATGGTTGCGCTCGCAGTCTTGCGCTCGGTCCCGGTGATCGCGATCGGCACGCTCGTCGCCGGCCTTGGGATGATGCTCGGGAACACGCTGTGGGAGACCACGCTCCAGCGCCACGTCCCGCCCGAGTCGCTCTCTCGCGTGAGCTCTTACGACTGGTTCGGGTCGCTTGTCCTCGATCCGATCGGGCTCGCCGTGTGGGGGCCGGTCGCCGGCGTGATCGGGATCGAGGCCTCGCTGTGGACGGCGGCCGGGCTGTTGGTCGCCACAGCCCTGGGACTGCTCAGCGTGCCCGAAATACGCCGACTGCGAGCATCCCCGCCAAACCGGCCCGCTCCTGACCAGCCCTAGTACGGTTGGGTCAAATGAACCTTCTGATCTGGGGAGACACCGAAACCTCACCGGCGCTTCGCCACGAGGTGCCGCTCGACATCGGCGACCCGTTCCTCTACCTCGAGTCAGACGGCCGCCGCGCGGTTGTGACCAGCGCGCTCGAGGAGGTCCGGATCGCCCGCGTCGCTCCCGAACTGGAGCTCATCCTGGTCGATGACCTGGGTCGCGACGAGCTGATCGCCGAGGGCCGCTCGTGGATCGAGATCGACCAGGAGATGTGCGTCCGCGCCGGCCAGCGACTCGGGATTCGCGACGCGGTCGTCCCACCGGCGTTCCCGGTCGCGATCGCCGATCGCCTGCGTGCGGCCGGCGTCGATCTCGTCCCCGACGATGGCCCGTTCATCGAGCGCCGGCGCCGCAAGAGTGCAGCGGAGATGGCGGGCATCCGGCGCGCCACGAACGCCGGGCTCGACGCGATGCGCGCGGCCGCCACCATCCTGCGCGAGTCCGAGATCCGCGGCGAAGAGCTTTGGCACGAGGGCGAGCGGGTCACCTCCGAGTCGCTGCGGACGCTCATCCGCGAGGTGTGCGCCCGGGCGGGAGCGCCGGCGCCGCCGGACATCATGGTCAAGACGATGGGGCCCGATCCGAACATCGGCCACGACCCCGGGTCGGGGCCGCTGCCGGCCCACACGCCGATCCTGATCGACCTCTGGCCGCGCGACGAGCAGTCGGGCTGCTGGTCGGACATGACCCGCACGTTCGTTCGAGGAGAGATCAGCGACGCGGTGGCCGAGCTCCACGCCCTCGTCCTGACCGCCCACGAGCGCTCCTGCGCCGCGGTCAGGCCCGGAATCCCGGGCGTCGAGCTGTACGGGATCGCCTGCGACGTGTTCGAGGCGGCCGGTCATCCCACCGCGCGCACGAAGGCCGCCGGGGAGACCCTGCGCGAGGGGTTCTACCACGGCCTCGGCCACGGGGTCGGACTCCAGGTCCACGAGGCGCCGAGCCTCGGGCGCAGCGGCGCAGAGCCGCTGATCGCCGGCGATGTGGTCGCGATCGAACCCGGCACGGTGGTCAGATCCGTGGGTGGCGTTCGGGTCGAGGACCTGCTCGTGGTCACGGACGACGGGGCGGCGTCGCTGACCGGCGAACTCGCCTACGACCTGACCCCGTAACGGTCAATCGGTCCGCAGCACATCGACCCGCATCGGGGCCCGGAAGCAGCGCTCTCCGGGTCGTCCTCCGGGCTCGCCCAGCCGCGCGAACGCGTCGGCGATCTCGGGCCTGCGCGCCTCAAACACCTCGCGGCGGGTCGGATCGACGCTGATCACCCGCGCGGCGAGGGCGTTCAGGTCGGCCAGGCAGACGCGAACCTCGTACTCGAAGCTCTCGGCCCGATCGAGGCCCGCCGCGCCGGCGCCCGCCACCGTGCGCTGCGCGGCTGCCCGCACCTCGCGCTCGTCCTCGACCATGCTGGTCAGCTCGAAGAAGTCGCCCTCGGTCATCGGCTCGGCGATGTAGGCCACGCCGCCCGGGCGCAGGACGCGCGCCGCCTCGCGCAGGGCGTCGGGCATCCGGTCGGGCGGCACATGGTGCAGCGTGCGCATGAACACCACCAGGTCCGCCGAGTCGGTAGCGAGCGGGAGCCGCTCGGCCGTGCCGACCGCGTAACGCGCGCCACTACCGTCATCCTCGCGGACCGCGGCCGCCAACTGCGACTCCGAGATTTCGATACCGGTCACCCGCGCGCCGCGCGCGGCGAGCGCCCGGACCAGCGCGCCACCGCCGCAGCCGACGTCGACCACGTCACGGCCGGAAACCGAGACGAGCCGCTCGAGGGCTGCCAGATCGTCCACTACCGGCCGGCTCACGACGCCTGATCGTAGAGCCGGCCCCGCGATAGCCTCGGCTGATGCTCTCGAAGTACCGCTCAGTGCTCTCGCTCCCCGGCGCCACGCGGGTGTACGCCACCGCGCTGGCCGCCCGGCTGCCCCAGGGCATGGCGGCGCTGGCCGTGCTGCTGCTGGTGCGCGGCGCGACTCACTCCTACGCCGCGGCCGGGCTCGCGGTCGGCGCCTCGGCGCTCGCCACCGCCGCGTGCGCGCCGCTGCTCGGCCGACGGGTCGACTACCACGGGCGTGCTCGCGTGCTCGCTCCCCTGGCCGCCGGCGAGGCGATCATGTACTGGGCCATGGTCGGGGCGGCCCAGGCCCATGCGAGCGCCGCGGTGCTCGTCGCGCTGGCGGCGCTGGCCGGCGCGCTGCTGCCCCCGGTCGCGCCGGTGGTGCGGGTCCTGCTCCGCGAGATGTTCGACGATCCCGACGTGCGCGACACCGCGTACGCGCTCGAGGCGGTCATCCAGGAGGTCCTGTGGATCGCCGGTCCGCTCGTGGTGGCGCTGCTCGTCGCGGTGACCTCGCCGCCGGTGGCCGTGGCGCTGATCGGCGCGGTATGCCTGTTTGGAACCGCCCTGTTCCTGACCTCGGAGCTTGTACGCACCAAGCGAACCAGCGCCGCCTCCGAGCGCCCGGAGCGCCGCTCCGCGCTGGCCAATCCAGATCTGCGCGCGCTGCTCGGGCCGGTGGCGCTGACCGGCGCCGGACTGGGCGCGATCGAGGTCGGGCTCCCCTCGCTGGCCCTGCACGCCGGCTCGCGGCCGGCTTCGGGGCTGCTCCTGGCCCTGTGGAGCGTCGGCAGCATGGCCGGCGGGCTCTGGTACGGCGCGCGGGCCTGGCGATCGCCGCTCGCCCAGCGCTACCGATTGCTCCTCGTGCTCGCGGTGCTGTGTACCGCCCCGCTGATCGCGGCGCGGTCCATTCTCGCCGGCGTGGTCTGCAGTCTGCTGGCCGGCGTGACCATTGCCCCGGTGTTCTCGTGCCAGTACGCGCTGGTCGGCCGCGCGGTGACTGACGGCAGCGAGACCGAGGCGTTCACCTGGGTGTCGGCCGCGTTGATCGGCGGGTTGGCCGGGGGCTCGGCCCTGGCCGGTGCGGTGATCGGGCCGGGTGGGGTGAGCGCCCCGTTCCTGGTCTCATCGGGCGCCACGTTGCTGGCCGCGCTCCTCGCGGCTGGGTTCCGCGCCCCGATCCGCCAGCCCGCCTAGGCGCCCGATTCCGCGGCCGCGCCGTGCGTGATCGCGGCGGACCCGGGGGAAGGTCCCCCGGACCGAGGCCGGCTCTAGCGGCTAACGCGTCACGGGGTCCCTCCCTGCCCCGCGCGTGACGCGGAAACCGCCTCCCAGACGGATTACGCGTCACGCCCCGCGATGGCGCGCCGGCGTGACGCGTTATCCGCGCGGCGCGAGATCAGCGGGCAGCGCCCCAAGCACGCCGCCCACCGCTCAGGGCACCCAGCGCTCACCGGCTGGCGTCACCACGAGTTCGTGGGTGAGCGCCCGCGGCCCTTGCTCGACCAGAAACGCCACGGCCCGCGCCACCTCGCCCATGTCGGCCAGCGCCTCTCGGGGCGTCTCGCGGGTGAACGCCTCGGTCTTGGGCGACTCGATGGTGGCGTCGACCGCGAGGAGCGCCGCGTGGATGCCCTGACCGCGTAGCTCCTGGGCGGCTGCCTGCACCAGCGCCCGGGTGGCGAACGCGCCCGCCGCCCACAGTCCTCGGCCGGGCATGGCCCGCCGCGAGGAGCCGCCGGTGATCTGGATCAGCGCTCCGCCACCGCAGTCCCGAAGCGCCGCCGACCCCTCGGACAGGAACACGAATGCCTGCTCGGCCACCGCGACGGTCCAGCCCCGGAACCCGTCGAGGTCCGCGTGCGCGAGCTCACCGCCTCCGAACGGTCCGGCGCCGGTCGGGCGAGCCGCCGTGACCGCGTTGACCACCGCGTCGAGACCGCCGTACTCATCGCGCGCCCGCGCGAGCGCGCCACGCAGCGACGCCGGGTCCGAGGCGTCAGCCGAGACGGCCAGCGCGCCGCGATCGCGCACGCCCGCCAGCGTGTCCTCGCTCCGGGCCACGCCGGCGGCACTCCAGCCGAGCTCCAGGAAGTGGTCGATGATCGCGCCGCCCAGGTTCCGGGCACCCAGCACCACCACGGTCTTGCTCACGTGTGAACCTCCTGCCCGGCCGGCTTGCACGTCGGCACGCCATCGGCAAGGAGCCGGGCGGGATGGCGGCCGCTGATCGACGAGGTCAGGAACACGGCGTCGGCCCGGGCGAGCCGCGACAGGTCAACCGGCTCCTCGCGGGCGACGGGATCTGCGGTCAGGAGCGCCTCGCGCGCCGTGCCTGGCAGGATCCGCCCGTCGGCCGGTGGGGTGACGAGTGCCTCAGCCTCCACCACCCACACATTGGCGTGGGCCGCCTCCAGCACGCACCCATCCGTATCGACGAGCAGCGGCACCGCGCCAGGCGATGCCGCCGCCAGAGCCTCCACCAGCCGGCGGTCGCGCCATTTGTGCGCTCCCAGTCCCCCGGGCAGCGTAAACGGCATAAGCGCGATCGGCTCGGCCCGCAACAGCCCCGCCGGCGCGACCGTGACCCGCACGTTACCCGAGGGATCGGCGAGCACCCGGAGGCGCGCGCGAGGCGCATCGGCCGCCTGCGCCGCCGCGGCCTGCACGCCGGCCGAAAGCGTCGAGGGGAGCGCGCCGCCGTAGAGCAACGCGACCGAGGCAGCCAGGCGGGCCAGGTGGTGCTCCAGCCCGACCGGGCGACCGTGCTCTATCAGCACGGTTTCGAACACGCCAAGCGCCGGGTCGGGCCGATCGCCGAAGGCCAGCGCGGGCGGCGGAAGCGCACGCGCAGGCTCAGAGCCGGCGCCCGCACGGGGGACCGTCTCACGGACCAGCGTGCCGCCGAGCGCGGCGATCGGCCCGGCCGCCTTGTCGAACGCCTCGGCCAGCTCGCGCTCGGGGTCGGAGTCGGCGACCACCGCGCCGCCGGCGCCCAGCCAGATCGCGTCTCCGCTCACCTCGAAGGTCCGGATGGCCACGCTCAGGTCGAGGCCGGCGAACGGGCTGGCGATTCCGATCGCGCCGGTGTAGACCTCGCGCCGCGTCGCCTCCAGAGCAGCGATCACCTTGATCGCCTGGACCTTGGGGGCTCCGGTCACCGAACCCGGTGGAAAGCTGGCGCGCAGGAGCTCGCCGTCGCCCACGCCCTCGCGGAGCGTTCCGGAGACGGTCGAGACGAGGTGCCAGACCCCGGCGTGTGCCTCGACCCGCGGCGGCTCGGCGCGGACGCTGCCATACCGGCACACCCGCCCGAGGTCGTTGCGCATCAGGTCGACGATCATCACGTGCTCGGCGGCGTCCTTCTCGGAGCCGGCCAGCTCTCGCTGCGCGGCGGCCTGCGCGGCATCGGCGCCGACCCGCGGGCGGGTGCCCTTGATCGGCTCGGTCCACACCTCTCGACCGACCCGGCGCAGGAACCGCTCGGGCGAGAGGCTGATCACGCCGTCGATCAGCGCGCCGAACCGTGGCGAGGCCGCGGGTACCGCGCGCGCGAACAGGTCCACCGGATCGCCGTCGAAGCGCGCCTCGAGTCGAACGCACAGGTTCGCCTCGTACAGCTCGCCGGCCTCGATCCGCCGGCGGCAGTCGGCCACCGCCTCAACGTGCCCGGCGGCGCCGTTTGCGCTGAGCACGAACGGGTGGCTCATCGCGCCGGTTCGATCCGGCTCGTCCGCTACAACTGACAGCGTGGCAAGCCGTGCTCGCCACGCCTCAATGCGCTCACGCAACACCGCGTCTCGCTCGGCCGACCAGAGCGCCTCGAACCACCACCCCTCCCCGTCGTGCACCAGCACGTGGTCGTAGAAGGCGAGCGAGAAAGCCGGCCGCGGGATAGGCGCCGGCGGGCTCGGCGGCAGTTCCTCGACGATCCCGCCGAGGCCGTAGCCCAGCCACCCGACCCAGCCGCCCCCGACCCGGACCGAGTCCTCGCCGCCGGCCGGCGTAGGCGCCGAATCAGAATCGAGAACCGCGAACGGATCCTCGGCGGCCGACGCCACCCGAGCTGGGGCCGAGCCCAGCACGGCCAGGCCGCCGAGCCACTCGCCCATCAGCGCGAACGGCCGATGCTCTCCGCGCAGCAGTCGCACGGCCTGCACCGGCGAGGCCTCCGACTCCAGTGCCACCCGGAACGGCCGCACGGCGACGGTCACCCCTCCGCGAAGCGCTGCTCGAGCTCCCGGATCTCGGGCAGCCCGATGAAGTCGACGAACTCGTCGAAGGCGAGCAGCGACGGCAGCAACTCGATCGGCGACCCATCGGCCTTCACCCGCGCCAGGGCAGCCCGCATCGCCGAGGTGGCCACCAACAGCAGCGTGAGGGGGAAGATGACCAATGAAAACCCGAGCGAGCGCAGACGCTGATACGAAACCGCCGGGGTCTTTCCGCCCTCGGCGTAGTTGAACAGGAGCGGCACGTCCGGGAACGCTCGCGCCACCGCCTCGATCTCCGCTTCGGACTGTGGCGCCTCCACGAACAGCGCATCGGCGCCGGCCTCCACGTACGTGCGAGCCCGCGTCAACGCCATCTCGAGACCCTCAACCGCGCGCGCGTCGGTCCGCGCGATGATCAGGAACTCGGTCGACCGGCGCGCGGCCACGGCAGCCGACACCTTCGCGGCCATCTCGCCGGCGGGCACGACCTGCTTGCCCTCGAGATGACCGCACTTCTTGGGCATGACCTGATCCTCGATGTGGATGGCGGCCACCCCGGCCGCCTCGTACTCGCGCACCGTGCGGATCACGTTGATCGCGTTCCCGTAGCCGGTGTCCGCGTCGGCGATGACCGGGATGTCGACCGCGGAGGCGATCCGCCGGGCGTTGTCGACCATCTCGGGCAGCGACATCAGCCCGATGTCGGGCCGGCCCAGGTGCGAGGCCGCGCTGCCGAAACCGGTCATGTAGGCGGCCGGGAAGCCTGCCTCCTCGATCAGCCGCGCGCCCAGGGCGTCGTAGCAGCCCGGAGCGAGCACGGTCTCTCCGGCGTCGAGCATCTCGCGCAGCGAAGCTCGACCCCCACGCGCCGACCCCAGCAACCCGGCCATCACAGCGGGCTCAGTCTCCGGTCGGCTGAACGCCGGCCGCCTCGACCATCAGGATCGCCGTCCGTACCGGCGCGCGCGTTCGGTGCTCGACCCGTCGCGGCACCGTGAAGCCCTGATGGGGTTCGAGGACGACGGTATCTCGGTCCTGGAGGTCGATCAGCAGCTGGCCCTCGAGCACGAGGAAGAACTCGTCGGTGTCGTCGTGGTGATGCCAGTGGAAGTCGCCCTCGATCACGCCCAGGCGGACCACGGCGTCGTTGACCGTGGTCAGCGTCTGGTTGAACCAAGGCTCGTTCGCGGCGATCTCGGCCGGCAGGTCGATCAGCGTGAGGCTGCCGAACTTGTCGTCGAGGTGAATGTCGTAGTCGCTCATCGATCCAAAAGCTCCCGTAACGCAGCCAGGTCACTCTCGCTGGGCGTCCAGCGTGCAGCGCCCGCGTTGACCGAAACCTGCTCGGGCTTGGTGGCGCCGGCGATCACCGTCGAGACGACCGGCCGGGCCAGCAGCGCGCCGATCGCCACGTCGATCATCGACACGCCGCGATCGCCCGCGAACCGCTCTACCGCTTCGACCACATCGAACTGCTCGTCGGTTCCCACCTCCTCGCGCGCCGCGAGCCGCGTCCCCGATGGCGCCGCCTCACCCCGGCGGTACTTGCCGGTGAGCAGCCCGGAGGCCAGGGGAAAGAACGGGACGAAGCCGAGCCCGAGTCGCTCGCACGTCGGGAGCACGTCGTGCTCGGCATCGCGCACGAGCAGGCTGTAGTTGTTCTGGATCGCGGTGAAGCCGAAGCCGCGCTCGCGCGCCACCGAATCGGCCTCGTCGATCTGCTCGGCGCTGAAGTTCGAGGCCCCGATGTATCGCACCTTGCCGGCCCGGACCAGCTCATCCAGCGCCTCGAGTGTCTCGGCGATCGGCGTCACGCCGTCGGGCTGGTGGTACCAGTAGTAGTCGATCACGTCCACGCGGAGCCGCCGAAGCGACGCCTCGCACGCCTGGAGCACATACGAGCGCGAGCCGCGGGGACCAAGCCCATCGCCCATATCCATCCCAAACTTGGTCGCCAGCACGATCCGATCGCGCCGTCCCGACAGCACCTCGCCCAGGAACTCCTCACTGCGCCCGCGGGGATCCCCATAGGTGTTCGACGTGTCGAAGAAGGTGATCCCTTCATCGAGCGCGGCATCGACCACCGCCCGGGTGCCGGCTAGGTCGACCCGCCGGCCGAAGTTGTTGCAGCCCAGGCCGACGACCGCGACCTCAGGTCCATCCGCGCCGAGCGACCGATGGGGCAGATCCGCCATCAACCGAGGTCTATCAGAGCGCCTCAGCCGGCCGGCACGCGCACGCGCGTCCGCAGCGCCTTGCGGTCCAGCTTGCCCACCGCGGTCAGCGGCATCGCGTCGACGATGAATACTTCCCGCGGGTACTTGTAGCCGCCGATCCGGTCCCGCGCCCATTCCACGAGGCTGTCGGTGCCGACCGCGCCCGGCTCGCCCGACACCGACACGAACGCGACCACCTCCTCGCCATGGCGCTCGTCGGGACGCCCCACCACGCCGGCGCCGGTCACCGCTGGGTGCTCGAGCAGCGCATCCTCGACGTCGCGCGGGTACACGTTGAACCCGCCGCGGATGATCACGTCCTTCTTGCGATCGACGATGAACAGGTAGCCGCCATCATCGATGTAGCCGATGTCGCCGGTGTGCAGCCACCCGTCGCGGATCGTCTCCGCGGTCGATTCGGGGTCGCGCCCGCCCGAGCGCCAGTAGCCCCGCATCAAACCCGGCGAGCGACAGCAGATCTCGCCCACCTCGCCGGCTGCCACCGCCTCGCCGTCGTCGTCGAGGACCCGAACCTCGGTCCCCGGCACCGGCAGCCCTACCGATCCCGGCTTCTCGCGGCCAACCGGGTTGGTCGAGATCAGCGCCGCCGTCTCGGTCAGCCCGTAGCCCTGGCGGACCGTGACGCCGGGGATCCGGCGCTCGATCTCGGCGGCCACTCCAGGCGCGAGCGGCGCCGCCCCGCATCCGAGGTAGACGAGTGAGCTCAGGTCGAACTCCTCGAGCGGCTGCGCGAGCAGCAGGTGGAGCATCGAGGGCACCACCGCGCTCGTCTGCAGGCGGTGCTCGGCGATCATCTCGAGGAACCTGCGCGGATCGAACCAGCGCAGCAGCACGTTGACCGGCGACTCCGGTGAGTGCATCCCGCCGATCGTCACCAGGATGCCGTAGGAGTGAGACAGCGGCAGCGTGACCAGCCCCCGGTTCACCCCGTCCACGTGTGAGGCCTTCTGCACCGCGGACCCCGAGAACCACAGGTTGGCGTGCGAGAGCATCACGCCCTTGGCCCGGCCGGTGGTCCCGCCCGTGTACAGCAGGGCAGCCAGGTCGTCGTCGGCCCGGGCCACGATCGGTGCCGGCGAATCCGCTTCGAGAGAACTCAGAGCAAGCACGCCCGCGTCGCCCGAGGCCCCGCCGCCCTCGGCCGTCGAGGTCGAGATCACGTGGCGCACATCCGGCAAGCCCTCGACCGCCTCGCGCACCTTGCCGACGAAGTCCGGCGTGGTGATCACCGCCACCGCGCCGGAGTCGGCGATCACATGGCGCAGGTCGGGCGTGGTGAGCAGGAAGGTGGCCGGCGTGACCACCGCGCCGGCGCGCCACAGCGCCTGGTAGGCGATGGTCACCTCGGGGCAGTTCGCCATGCTGACCACCACTCGCTCACCGGCCTGGATCCCCAGCGCGGCCAGGCCGCCGGCCAACCGACACGCTCGCGAGAACAGCTCGGCCGACCCATGCCAGCGCCCCTCGAACAGCAGCGCTTCGTAATCGCCCCGCCGCTCGAACGCCGCCTCGGCCAGGCGTGCCAGGTTCTTCGAGGCGGCCGCGGTCACGGATGGCCGCCGGGCAGTCCGGCCTCGCGGAGCAGCCGGGCCATCTCGTAGAAGCCGTTCTGGAAGTCGGTGAGCTCGCGCGGCGGCGCGACCGACCCGACCGGATCGGCGAACCGGGCCTGGGTGAAGCCGGTGCGCCAGTCCATGACGGTCTTGGCCACCCCTGAATGGTCGGGCACGTCGGCCCGGGCGTCGTCCGTGAGCAGGTGCCCGAGATGGTTGGCGGCCGCCGCGCGCGCGGTCATGGCCGGGATCTGGCCGTCGCGCTGGCAGAACCGGGTGAAGATCGTCTTCATGATCGAGGTGTGGTCGAAGTGGAAATCGGGTCCGAGCAGCGCGGAGGAGGTCGACCCGGGCTTGACCAGCGGGGAGATGATCAGCGCCGGCACCCGGACCCCTAACCGCTGGAAGTCCGGGTGATCGTCCACCGCGGCCGGCGGCGCCACGTGGTCGTAGAACCCGCCGTGCTCGTCGTAGACGACGATCATGAGCGTCTTCGGCCAGGTCTGCTGGTTCGAGCTGAGCGCGTGGTAGATGGTCAGGATCAGGTCCTGTCCCGCGATCACGTCCGAGGGCGAGTGGTCGTCGTTGGAATCCGGCCCGAGAACGCGCAGGTCCTTGAAGTGAGGATCGATCCAGCTCACCGCCGGCAGCTCGCCGCCGGCCACGTCGTCCAGGAACGAGCCCTTCTCGGTCAGCTTGCCCGCCACCTCCTCGCGAATGCTGAGCTTGCGCGCATCGACGTAGCCGAAGTGATCGTGGTGGCCGAGCCGGTACTCGGGGTCGGCCGCGCGCAGCGTGCCCGGGTCGAACGAATACCAGCGCCACGACACGCCTGCCTCGTCGAGGTAGCGCGCGAACGTCGGCAGCGCGTAGATCGGCACCGAGATGTCGCTGCGGCTTCCGGCGGCCTGGCCGGCCAGCGCGTACAACCGGTTGGGCCACGTCGCCCCGGGAACCGAACTGAACCAGCGGTCCACTACGCAGTACTCGGCCGCCAGGTGGTCGTACACCGGCAGGTCGTCGCCGTTGTAGTAGCCCATCACCAGTCCGGGGTCGGGAACGGGCACGCCCAGCTTCTGCGCCTCGGCTTCGGAGTACTTCGCGAAGTTGTCCACGAACCCCTGACCACCGCCCGACAGCTGCTCGTCGACCGCGGGGCCGGCATGATCGGGATCCTCGGCCTCGCCCGAGAACTCGGTCCGCGAGAGGTGGTGGACCGGGTAACGCTGCCCGTCGTGCAGGTTGAAGTTTTCCGCCGGCCCGCGCAGCCCGTCGATGTCGCTCCGGGCGCGCCCGCCGTCAGACGCCGCCAGCGACAGGTAGCCGAGCATGTGATCGAACGAGCGGTTCTCCATCATCACGACCACGATGTGCTCGATCCGCTCGAGCCGTCCGGCCGCCTCGTCGGTGGGCGCCGGGATCCGCGCGCTCGGCGCCGGCGGGACGTCGGCGGCCGCGATGTCGATGACCTGCCGCAGCCTCTCGGGCAGCAAGTGAGCGAACTCCCGGAGCGCAACCCGGTCGATCTGCCCCCACATGGGCGCCAGCCTACCGCCCGAGCGCGGCCCGCGCGGCTTCTATCGCCGCCCGGGCGATCGCGTCGCCGGCGCCGCCCACCGGAATGAACCCGGGGACGAACGACGCGGCGGCGTCGAACTCCAGCTCGAGCCGGGTCGACCGGCGGCCCGCCACGCGCCAGATCAGCTCGAGCCGGTCCTCATCAGCCACACCGTCGGGCACCCGAGTCAGCGTGATCGTCCCCGGCCGCTCGGTGCGCACGGCCACGAACAGCTCGAAATGGGTGCCGAACGGGCTCTGGGGCACGTGCAGCTCGGCCCGGGCCAGCCCCGGCGTGCCGTTCCGCTCGGCTTCGAGGATCTCCACCACGCTCACCACCTCGAACCACTCCGGATAGCGCTCGACCTCCGCCAGCAACTCATAGCAGTCCCGGGCCGGCACGTCGAGCTCGGCGCTGGCCCGTCCCTGCAGCTCCTTCACGGGACGAGCAGCAGCTTTCCGGTCGTCTTGCGCGCCTCGAGGTCCTCGTGGGCCTGCCGGGCCTGATCGAGCGGGTAGCGGGCGCCGATGCGGACATTGAGCCGGCCGTCCGCGATCAGCTCGAACAGCGCGCCCGCCCGCTCACGGAGCAGCTCCGGCGTGCGCGTATAGGTCTGGAGCGTGGGGCGCTGGACGTACAGCGAACCGGCCGAAGCGAGCACGGCCAGGTTGAGCGGATCGGGCTGGCCGCTGGCCGCGCCGTAGAGGATCATTCGCCCGGTTGGCCGGAGCGCCTTCAACCCCGCCTCAAAGGTCGCCTTGCCCACCCCGTCGTAGATCGCCGCGACGCCCTCGCCACCGGTGATTTCGCGGGCACGCTCGGCGAAGCCGTCGTAGCCGATCACCTCGTCGGCACCGGCGCCACGGGCCAGCTCGGCCTTGTCCTCGGACGAGGTGGTCGCGATCACCCGGCCGCCGCGCGACTTGGCGATCTGGGTCAGGAGCAGCCCGACGCCCCCGGCGGCCGCGTGCACGATCACCCAATTCCCGTCCTCGATCGGATAGGAGTCGGCGGCCAGGTAGTGCGCGGTCATGCCCTGCAGGAGCGCCGCCGCGGCCACCTCGGTGTCGACGCCGTTGGGAACCGGCACGAGCCTGTCGCGCGCTGCGACCACCTGTTCGGCGTAGCTACCGGGAACGCCAACCCAGGCCACGCGCTCACCGGAGTCGTGGACCTTGCCCGCGCCCTCCACGCCGATGATCGCCGGTGGTTCGGACCCGTAGCCGTTGCCGTTCCGCTCGTACACGTCGCGGTAGTTGATCCCGACCGCCTCGACGTCGACCAGCACCTGGCCCTCGCCGGGCTCCGGCGCCGGCACGTCCCGGCACTCGAGGACCTCGGGCCCACCGTTTCGCTCGAAGACGATCGCGCGCATCCCGCGCTGAACGCTATCTCAGCCGGTTCGCGGGGCGCACGCCGAGCACAGTCCCCACACGACGAGCTGCGCGTGGTCGGGAGCGAACCCGGTGGCCGCGGCCATGCTGAGCGCGTTCTTCGGCGCCGAGGCGCCCTCCAGATCGGCGATCGCCCCGCAGCGCCGGCACACCGTGTGAGCATGCGGTTCCACCCGCGAGTCGAACACGACGGCGCCGTTGCCCGCGCCCACGCGCCGCACGAGCCCGAGCTCCTCGAGCAGCTCGAGGGTCGAGTACACGGTCGGCAGGGAGGTGCCGGGCAGGACATCCGACACCGACGCGAGCACCTGCTCGGCGGTCATGTGACGGGCCTGGCTGCACAGCGCGCGGTGGATGACTATCCGCTGCGGGGTCACCCGGAGTCGACGGTCGCGCAGCTTGCCCACCAGTCGGGCATCGGTGTCGGAAGTCGGAAACATTTTCGTTACATCATAGCTCAAGTTAGGGCGTCCTTATTCTAAGTCACTTGCTATAGTGCCGCAAGCATGAACCAGGACGTCGCCAGCCCCGCCGATCGGGAGGAGACCGAGCCGGCCGCGTCGCCCAGCCCGGACCGGCCTTTCGCCCACTCCACCTTCCGGCTGACCCACTGGATCGCCAGCCTGACCGGCTTCGACGATCGGACCTTCGTGCTTCGTGTCGTGCAGCCCGCACTGGTCGGGATGATCGACGGGACGGTCTCGACGCTGGCCCCGATCTTCGCCGCCGCGATCTCGAGCAGTTCACACACCGCGCTCGTCGTCGGGATCGCCACGGCGCTCGGCGCCGGCGTGAGCATGGGCTTCTCGGAGGCGCTATCGGACACCGGCGAGGAGACCGGCCGTGGCTCGGCCATCGTGCGCGGTGCGATCACCGGCGGGGCCACCGCGTTTGGCGGCGTGTTCCACTCGCTGCCGTTCATCATCAACAACGTCCACACCGCGCTGATCGTGGCCGGCTGCGTGGTCGTGGTCGAGCTGTTCGTGATCTCCTGGATCCGCTACCGCTTCCTCCACGTGCCGCTGCGCAACTCGATGGTCGTCGTGACCGGCGCCGGAGCGATCGTGGTCGCGATCGGCGTCCTGATCGGCGGCTCTTAGGGCAGTTCGCCGGCCAGTGCGGGCGGCTCGGCACCGTCGTCCACGCCCGTGGCGCCGTTCGCGCTGGCCTGAACGTAGTTGCCGCCCGGGGGTGCGCCGGCGATGACACCGTCCCAGGTCGGATCGCCCGACTCGGGCTGGGGCCACAGCCACCAGCCGGGCCAGGTCCGGGCCGGGTTGGGCACGACGTACACGTCCTGGACGTTCCAGGTCAGGATCGCTCCGCTCTCGTCGCCCGGGGGCGATCCGTTGACCGCGCCTAGCCACAGCGCGTAGGCGCCACCGGAGTCGTCGATGTCGATATGGCGCAGATCGAACACCGTGGGCGCCGTGCCGTTGTCGTACTGGTTGGGCTCGAGGAACAGGCCCTGGTAGGTGGTCGAGCCGGTCAGCCCGTCGATCATCAGCCGGCTCGGTCCGGCCCAGGTCTGGATGAGCTCGGCGTGGTTGGTGTTCAGGCTCCCGTACACCGTGTCGAACAGCACGTCGCGCATCACCAGGGTCGCGCCGGGTTCCTGCAGCTGGATGCCGCCGGTCAGGTTCGCGCCGCCGAAGTGGACGTCGTGGATCCACAGCGTGCCGCTCTGATCGCTGAACCGCGCCGCCCAGTCCGAGGCCGTCACGTCCAGGTCGCAGTTCTCCAGCACGACGTTGTGCCCGCCCCAGATGTTGAGCGCCGCGCTGAGCTCGAGTGTCCCCGGCGGGCACTGCACGATGTAGTCCTGGCTCTGGTTGAGCACCAGCACGTGGTTGGCGTCGCTCAGTTCGACCGTGGTCGGATCGCTCAGCGACGGGCGGTCCCAGGCGGAGGGCGCTGAGAGCGGCAACGACGGTGGTGCGCTGGGGAGCGCGGCGCCCGGTGCGGGCACGGGCAGGCTCGTTGTCGGCGAGCCTGGTGGGGTTGGCGCGGTGCTCGTGGTGGCCGTCGTGGGACGGGCCGTCGAGCGCGTGCCGTGACGCTTGACGCGGCGCCGACAGCGCCTGGTCGGACGGTGCTTGTTCGCGGCGGATCGGCACGCCTGGGGGTGCCGTCCCTCGGGCCTGGCCAGCGATGTCCCGGCCAGCGCCCACGAGAGGGCGAGCGCCGAGATCAGGAGCAGCGCGGTGTTCCGGGCCGATCGGATACGACCATGTCGGCTGCGTCATGCTCGCCCTGAAGCCCGCGTTCGATGCGCGAGCGGTTCGGCCCCGAAACCTGCGCTAGCCCTCGCGGGCGCTCAGCGCTAGCCCTGGCGGGCGTTCTGCACGGCGCGCCAGACGGTCTCGCCGTTCAGCGGCATGTCGATGTGCCGCACGCCGTAGGGCGAGAGCGCATCGATCACCGCGTTCTGCACCGCCGGGGTGGCGCCGATCGTCCCGGACTCGCCGATCCCCTTCACGCCGAGCGGGTTGATCGGCGTCGGCGTCTCCATGTTCACGACCTCGATCGGGGGCAGCTCGCTCGCCGCCGGGATGCAGTAGGTGACCAGGTTGGCGTTCTGCGGGTTGCCGTCGGAGTCGTAGGCCATCTCCTCGAACAGCGCCTGCGCGATGCCGGCCACGACGCCGCCGTGGACCTGCCCCTCGGCCACCAGCGGGTTGATGATCCGGCCCGCGTCGTCGACCGCGACCATGCGCCTGAGCTTCACCGAGCCGGTCTCGGTGTCGACCTCGACCACGGCCACATGCGCGCCGAACGGGAAGGTCGGCTGCGAGGCCTGGAAGTCGACCTCGGCGGCGAGCTCGGCCAGACGGTTTTGAGATTCCAGGCGTGACGCGAGGTCGCCCCAGGTGAGCGACGGCGCGGGCGCGCCGGCGACGTGGAAGCGTCCCTCCTCGACGTTCAGGACCATGTCCTCGGGGTTGGCCTCGAGCTCGGCCGCGGCCAGCGCCTTGCCCTTCTCGACGACCTCCTCGGAGGCCTTGCTGGCCGCCACGCCGCCGATCTGGGTCGACTTCGAGCCGTAGGTACAGGTCCCTCGGGGAACCACGTCGGTGTCGCCGCGGGTGACCGTGACCTTCTCGATCGGCAGGCCGAGGCGCTCGGCGACGATCTGCGCGAACGTGGTCTCATGCCCCTGGCCCTGCGACAGAGAACCGGTGCGCACGATGGCCTCGCCAGACGGGGTGATCTCGACCGCGCCGAACTCCTGCTCGGAGATCCCGTTGGTCACCTCTACGTACACGCTCAGGCCGATCCCGAGCTGCCGGGCGGCGTTTCCGTTCTGGCGGCGGCTGGCCTGCTCGCGACGCAGCTCGTCGTAGCCCGCGCTCTCGAGCGCGAGGTTGAGCGCGCCGCCATAGTCGCCGATGTCGTAGTGGGCGCCCGAGGCGGTGGTGTACGGGAAGGCGTCGTTGGGGATGAAGTTGCGCCGGCGCACCTCGGCCGGGTCGATCTCGAGCTCGTCGGCCAGCAGATCCATGGCGCGCTCGAGCATCTGGGTGGCCTCGGGCCGGCCAGCGCCGCGCACGGCAGCGGTCGGCGTCGTGTTGGTCAGCACCGAGCGGATCGTCACCTCGATCTTGGGGATCTTGTACACGCCGCTCGACATCAGAGCGGTCAGGTTGGGGAGGAAGGCCCCGAGGTGGGGATAAGCGCCGGCGTCGGCGATGATGTCGAGCTTGAGCGCGTCGAGCACGCCCTCGCGACTCGCCCCGAGCTCGAAGTCGAGGACCATCGCCCGGCCGGGCTGGAGCGCGACCATGTTCTCGCTGCGCGTCTCGGTCCAGCGGACCGACCGGCCGGTCGCGCGGGCCGTCCACCCCACGATCACGTCTTCGACCCTGGCCCCCTTGGCTCCGAATCCGCCGCCGATGTCCGGAGCCACAACCCGCACATGCTCGTCGTCCAGCCCAAGCATCGCACCGAGGTAGGCCTTGTCCTGGTGGGGCGTCTGTGACGAGATCCACATGGTCAGGCGCCCGTCCTCGCCGAACTGGGCCGCGGAGGATCGCGGCTCGATCGGTAGAGCCGAGATCCGCTGGCTGATCAGACGTCCCTTCACGCGCACGTCGCTCGACTCGAGCAGGTTCGGATCGGGGTTGTCCGCGGGCCGCTGGAAGCAGATGTTCGTGCCCACCTCGGGGAACAGCAGCACCTCGTCCTTGACCGCTTCGAGCGGGTCGGCGACCACCGGCAGCGAGTCGTAGTCGACGGCGACCAGCTCGGCCGCGTCAACGCTGGCCTCGCGCGTGTCGGCGAGCACGACGGCCACGATGTCGCCCACGAACCTGACCGTGTCGCGGGCGAGGAACGGCCTGTGCATCTCGGGGCCGACGCCCAGCATCGGCGGCGCGGGTTCCGCCACTAGGTCGGTGTCGGCCGCGGTGAACACCTGAGCGCCGGCCGCTTCGGCCGCCGACTTGTCGATCCCGTTGATCTTGGCGTGGGCCATGTAGGAGCGGACGAAGGTCAGGTGCAGCGCGCCCGGCAGCTGCAGGTCGTCCACGTAGCGACCCTCGCCCCGGAGGAACCGCGGGTCCTCTCTGCGGCGGATGCGCTGTCCCACGATGTTGGCCAAAGCGCGGCGAAGCTTTGCACACCGGCGCGTCGGGGAGTTGTCCGGCAGCGCTCAGGTGGGGCTCGGGTGGCGCTCCGGTGGCGCTCAGGTGATCCCGGCGATGGTGAACGACCCGACGTCGTCGAGCTCTGACGGCGGCTCGCCGGGCAGCAGCCAGTCGCTTCCCGTCCACACCACCGCGCCGCGTTGGGCCAGCTCCCCGAGGGCCTTGGTCACGGTGGGCCTCCGGGCCGCCACGAGGTCCGACAGCATCGCGTGGGTCAGGTGGAGGGGTATATGGACGCCGTCCTGGCGGACGACCCCCCAGCGGTCGGCCATCTCCCAGAAGAGCATGTGCAGCCGCAGGTCGATCCGCGGCTGCTGGACGATCGCCATGTTCGTCGCGATGTGCCGGGCGCGCTTGAGCGCTCGGGCCAGCAGCGCCGAGACGACCTCGGGATAGCGGCTCGCGCGCAACACGAAATCGCTGTCGAGGATCGCCATGCGGGAGTCGCGCAGCACCCGCCACTTACCCGTCCGAGGCAGCGAGGTCCCCATGTCGTGGGGATGGAACGGGTTCATCAGGTCCCCGTCTCCGAGCAGCTCGGCGCCGAAGCGGCCGGCCACCCCGACGCGGCGCACGATCAGCCCGTCGAGGATGAGCAGGCCGATCCCGAAGCGCATGTCGCCGATCTCGCTCGGCGGCGACCATGACCCCGAGCGGCACACGCAGGTTCCCGCCACGCAGTCGCGCACCGCGTCCTCGAGCCTCGGTCCGGTCAGGCCGTCCGAGAGCTCGGGGTCTTCGGCGAGGATCCGGCTGACGTCCGTTGCCATGCTGCTCAGCTCAGCGGGCGCTTGCCCCTCTGATGCTCCGCGCTCAGCGTCTGCGCGCCGATCAGGCGGCCGGATCGAGCGCCTGCGCTCGGGCCGCAATCACCCGAGCGGAGACTCGATCGTCCCGGTGGCCGACCGCCAGCAGCTCATCGACGACGGCCAGCGCCGCCGCGTGGGTCTGATCGGTGTGCCTCGGGATGGCGTGCACCGCGTACGGGCCGATTGCTTCGATCGGTGGCTTGCGCAGGCGGGTCAGGGCGCGGAGCGGCGAGCGCAGGAACCAGGTGCGGCGGCTGCGTAGCACCTGGTCGGCCCACGCCGCCAGACGCTCCGCCCGCGCCTCCTGAACGCGGTGCCCGGCCCGGCTGCCCACAACCCTCGAGGCGTACTCGTACAGCGACTGGCGGCGACGCTCGTCGATCGAGTCGTTGTAGGAGCGAAGGAAGGACGCGATCACCGGGCAGACCGAGGCGGGGTGATCGGTGAACGGTTCGCCGGCAAGCATCGAAGCGAGTTCCATCACGCACGCACCGTCCTCGGGACTCGCGTGCTTGCCTTTGCTGAGCTTGATCGTCTGGTAGCTGACGGGGGACATCTGCCTTCCTTCGTTATGCCGCAGTTGTGACCGGACCTCCCGCTGTGAAATACCCACCGGGCGCCACGTTCACGCACCGCCGACGGTGACGGGGTCACCCTTAACCAAGCCTCGCGAAACCGGCGCTCAGCAGCGTCTGTGCCTGGGTCGAGGTATCCCCCGAATGCAGGAGCACCACGCCCAGCCAGGTCCGGCCGCGTTTGGCGGTGGCGACCAGGCACTGGCCGGCCGCATCGGTGAACCCGGTCTTGACCCCGTCGACGCCCGGATAGCGGAGGATCAGCAGCGGGTTGTTGTTGTACAGGTAGAGCTTGCCGCCCTTGATCGGGAAGGGCAGGATCGCGCTGCGCGAGGCGACGATCGGGGCCAGCAGGGGCTGGGTTACCACGAGGTGGGCGATCAGCGCCAGGTCCTGGGCGCACGAGTAGTTGTCCTGGTCGACGATGCCCGACACGGACGCGAAATGGGTGCAGCGCAGGCCCAGGGCCTGGGCCTTCTGGTTCATCTGCGCGATGAACCGGCCCTGAGTCCCGGCCACGTGGTCGGCCAACGCGATCGCGGCGTCGTTGCCCGAGGGGAGCAGCAGCCCATACAGCAGGGCGGTGAGCGAGACGCGCTTGCCCTTGGGAAGGAGCCCCACGCCCGAGCCGGTGTAGTGGAGCGCGTCGCGGGTGATCAGCACCCGGTCGCTCGGCCTGGCTCTTTCGGCCACCAGGAGGGCGGTCATCATCTTGGTCAGGCTGGCAATCGGCACGATCCGGCTGGGGTCCTTCTGCCACAGCACCTGGCCGGTGTGCACATCGAACAGCAGGCCGCTCTTCAACGGGAGCTTGAGCTTGACCGCCACCTGGCCGCCGATCGGCGCCGGCGCGATCCCGTAGCTGCCGCGCTGCGGCTCCGGCGCGGCGAGCTTGGCGTGGACCGGGACGACCGGGCGATTGAGGGCGATCGTCGCCGGTCCCTGGACCCGGGCGACCATCAGCGCGAGGAGCGCGGCTGCACTGAGGACCAGGACGGCGAGCACCCGTCCGGCGCGCCGGAGCGCGAGGTGCGGCCGCCGGCGGGGGCGGCGGCGCGCGCGGCCTTCCTGGAGCACGGTCATCGTCGCGGAGGATGCAGCAGCGCGCCGACGATACCCGTGGTGAACAGCACCAGCACGATGATCGCCAGCACGTCAACCGGGGTGGCGCCGTGCATGCGGATGTCGCGCACGGTCAATACGCCGAGCGCCACGATGAACAGCAGGGCGACGGTGAACACGGCGTGGCGCAAGGCGCTCAGTACACCGGATAGCGGGGCGGGACCTGCCTTCGCCCTCGAGTGGCGAGCAGCTTGACCGTGAGCAGCCCGAACGCGAACCCACCGACGTGGGCGAAGTAGGCGACCCCGCCGCCTCCCCCGGTGGGGTTGGTCAGGTTGGCTGCGCCGAACACGGCCTGCTCGATGAACCAGATCCCCAACACCACGAGCGCCGGCAACTCGATCACCGTGAAGAACAGGATGATGAACACCAGCGTGAGCACGCGGGCGCGGGGATAGAGCAGGATGTAGCCACCGAGCACCGCGGCGATCGCGCCCGAGGCGCCGAGCGTGGGAGCGGGGGAGTTCGGGGCCACCGCGGTCTGCAGGGCGAGCGCCGCGATCCCCCCGACGATGTAGAAACCCAGGTACTTGACCGGTCCCATGGCGTCTTCGACGTTGTTGCCGAAGATCCACAGGAACAGCATGTTGCCGCCGATGTGGAGGATCGAGGCGTGCATGAACATCGCGGTGAAGACCGTCTCCCACGTGGGGATGGTGTTCGGGAACGAGCCCTTGTGACATCCGAGCGCCGCCCCGCCGAACGTCGGGATCACCCCGCAGTGGAAGGCCGGATGAGTCAGCGCGTACGGCGTCGCCCCGTACTTGACGACCTCGGTGGTCGCCGGTCCGCTGATCAGCGACCCGCCGTGCCGGATGGCCAGGAGGTACACGACGACGTTGGCCAGGATCAGCCCCACCGTGACGAACGGAAAGCGGTTCGTCGGGATGTTGTCCTTGAGCGGGATCACAGGCTGGCGAGCTTAGGGCTCACGGCAGAATTAGTGGCAGGATCTGACGAGTGGCTGGGCGTGTCTGGCGCCGCCGGCTCGCCGCGAGAATACCGGGCGTATTTGAGGGCGAGCCGGCGGCGTCAGGCGCGTCCAGACGCCGTCGGAGACGTCAATAATTCTGTCGTGAGCCTTAGGGCCCCTCTGGCCCGCCGCGGAATCTCACGCCTGGACGATGGCGCCGCCGACCGCGCTCAGCAGCCAGGGCTGGCGCGCGTCGCCGTCGAGCGCAAACGTCCACTGCTCGGTGAACGTGGTGGCGCGGGACTGGCTCCCGGCCAGGATCGTCGTGGTGTCCCGGTCCTCGATGTACCGGCGACCGTGGAGCTCGACCTCCACGGTCATCGTGGGTGGCTGAGTCCTCGCGTCGAGGTTGACGATCCGGATCTTGCGCACCTCCGGGCCGCGGACCACGAGCCGGGTCCGCTCGCTCGGGTCGCCGGGGTGCAGCAGATCGCGCACGGCCTGCCCATGCGCGATCGAGCGCAGCCGGGCATCGTTGCCATCCACCGCCTCGGCCCAGGCCTGGGCGGCCCGGCGGGCCGTGACCTCGAGCACGTCAGGGGCGAAGCGGCCGTCGGCCAGGCTGAGATCGAGCGCCGCCGCGTGGGCGTCGCCGGCGTAATCGAGGTCGGCGACCTCGGAGACGGCGGTGCCCTCGGGGACGGCGTCGGCCATCGCGCCCTCGATCAGCGCCTCGTCGCGCATGCCTGTCTCATCTGACAGGGCGTCGGCGACGATGCCCTCCTTGAGCACGTGCGTGCCCTCGGCGCGCTGCTCGATGCTCGCCAGCATCCAACGGCCATGGCCGTTCTGTCGCAGCGTCCAGAACTCGCGCAGGTTGACGGTCTCGGTGAGGCGGCCGGAGCGCCTCAGGTGGTTGCCGAAGCGATCGGTGACGTAGTCGCGGAGCTTGGCCTCGATCCGGACCGTGACCGAGTCGGTCGTGTCGCCGTGGTGGTTCAGGCCCACGTATTCGACGTTCGGTTCGCCCAGCACCTCGACCCGGTTGCGCCAGCCGCGACGCTCGAGGTCGTCGAGGCGCCGCTCCCACTCGGTCAGGAGGCCGGGCGCGACCAGGCGAGCCAGCGCGGCCCGGTCGCCGCGGTCCCAGGCGGACTGGACCTGCTTGAACAGCGCGGTGGCGTTGGCTCTCACCGCGTCGGGGGCGAACGCCGCGTCGTCCTCGGCCGCCACCGCGGCCGCCGCCTCGATCCGACGTTCGCGCTGGGCGGTGCGCCGGCGCGCGCGCGGTCCGCCCGACCACTCGCTGCGCATGTGCGGAACGACCCGGGCGAACAGCAGATACAGGAGGGCCAGGGCGATCAGGAACAGCGCGCCGAGGCCGTGGCCGAGCAGCGCGATGCGGATCAGCAGTTGGATCAGGAGATACAGGGCGAAGCCACTCCCGTGGCCTCCGCCTCCGCCACCCCCGCCGCCGAAGCCGCCCGACCCGCCCCCGGCCGCGGCGAAGGCCTCGGGAGCGAGCGCCAGGGCGGCGATGGCCACCGCCGCCAGGATCAGCAGCCAGGACCGCTTCTTCATGAGGCCGAGACCACCTCCGCGAGCGGTCCGGTGCCGGGCTCCTGCTGCGGGACGTGCTGGTCGGCGTGGTAGCTGCTTCGCACCAGCGGTCCCGCGGCGACGTGCTCGAACCCGAGCCCGTATGCGGCCTTCTCGAGCTGGGCGAACTCGTCCGGGTGCCAGTACCTGACCACGGGCAGGTGGTTCTCGGTCGGCCTGAGGTACTGCCCGACGGTCAGCACCTGGACGTCGTTCTCGCGCAGCGTGCCGAGCGCGTCGACCATCTCCTCAAAGCTTTCGCCCAGCCCGACCATCAGGCCGGACTTCGTGGTTACCTCATCGCCACCGAGCGCCTTGGCATTGCGGAGCACCCGGCAGGAGCGCTCGAAGGTGGAGCCGCGCCGGGCCACGCTGTACAGCCGGGGCACCACCTCGACGTTGTGGTTGAACACGTCGGGCCGTTCGTGGATCACCCTGGCCAGCGGCATCTCCTCGCCCCGGAAGTCGGGGGTGAGGACCTCGACCTTGCAACGCGGGGCCTGCCGTCTGATCTGCCGGATCACGCCGACGAACGCGGATGCCCCGTAGTCCGGCAGGTCGTCGCGGTCGACGCTCGTGATCACCGCGTGCCGTAGGCCCATCCGGGCGACGCTTCTCGCCACCCGGGCCGGCTCGAGCGGGTCGTTCCAGGTCGGCTTGCCGGTCTTGACGTTGCAGAAGCCGCATCGTCGGGTGCACGTGTCCCCGAGGATCATGAACGTTGCGGTTCCCCGCTGCCAGCACTCGCCGATGTTGGGGCCCGCGGCCTCCTGGCAGACCGTGTGGAGGTTCTCCGTGTTGATCAGACGGTTCAGCTCCCGGTACTTGGGCCCGCCGGGCGCCGGCACCTTGAACCAATGAGGCTTCCGCGAGCGGAACGGCTGCACCTCCGGGCCCAGGACGGTCAGGACGTTGGCGATGCCGCCCGGATTGGCCCTCGATCTCGTCGTCATACGTTCAAGGCTAGCGACACGAGCCGTTTTGGAACACACCGTTTCAGACATGTCACACGTTTTCTGGAAGCCTCGCGTGCATGCCCGAGGCTGGTCGAGAAACGCAAGCCCACCTCGCGTTTCTCGACCAGGCCCTGGCTGAGCTCGCGCTGGGGCAACACGCCGTGTTCGGGCTCGACCAGGTGTGCGCGCTGGGGCTCGGCGCGGCCGCTGTCCGCCTGAGGTGCGCCACCGGGCGATTGCACCGGATCCACCGCGGCGTCTATTCCCTCGTGCCACGCGAACTCCTGAGCCGCGAGGGCCTCTACATGGCCGCCGTACTCGCGTGCGGCCCGGGCGCCGTCCTCTCCTGCCGCTCCGCTGCGCGCCTCCACGGGCTGCGCAACTACGGCTACCACCGGATCGAGGTCACGATCCCTGGGCGCTCGACACGCACCCACTCAGGTGTCGCCGTTCATCGCTCCACGACCCTCACCGCCGCAGACGTCGCGGTCGTCAACGCGATCCCAACCACCACGGTGCCGCGCACCCTCTTCGACCTCGCCGAACTCCTAACCCCCCGCCAGCTCGAGCGGGCCTTCGACCAAGCGGACATCATGCACACGCTCGACCTGAACGAGATCAACGACCAGCTCAACCGCAACCCAACCCGCCCGGCGGCCAAAGCGATCCGCCACCTCCTCCGCACGCACCACATCGGATCCACTCCCACGGACAACGAGTTCGAGGACGCGTTCCTGGCGCTTACCCGCAGCCTGAACCTGCCCGACCCGACAGCGCAGTTCTACATCGACCCGGGCGACGGAGACGAACCGATCAGGGTCGACTTCGCCTGGCCCGCCCAAAGAATCGCGGTCGAGACCGACGGCCACCAGACCCACCGGACCCGCATGGCGTTCGAGACCGATCGCCGGCGCGACCAGCGCCTGATCGCGGCGGGCTGGATCGTCATCCGGACGACCTGGCGCCAGCTGAGGAACCGGCCCTACGAGCTTCGCGAGACGCTGCTCAAGCTACTGGCACCCGCGTCTCCAAGCGGGACAACGAGACCAGGCGCTGCCGGCGCCCCAGTCCCCGGGCGACCTCGTAGGCGGCGCGCCGCCTGAAGCACTTCATGACGCTGGGCGTCCGGCCGGTCTCGCGCAGCAGCGACGTCATCTGAACCCCGTCCAACCCGCACGGCACGATCCACGAGAAAGGCTGAAGGTCGTTCTCGACGTTGACGGCGAAGCCGTGCGTGGAGACCCCCCGAGACAGGTGCACGCCGATCGAGGCGATCTTGCGATCCTCCACCCACACGCCGGTGTAGCGGTGGCCCTCGCGCGGCCGGGAGCGCGCGCCGGCAACGCCCTCGTCAACCAACGCCCGCACCAACGCGTTCTCCAAGCTACGCACATAGCCGACGACGTCGTCGACCCGGACGATCGGATATCCCACGAGCTGTCCGGGACCGTGGTAGGTCACGAGCCCTCCGCGGTCGGTCTCGACCACATCGATCCCGTGGGCGCCTCCCAGCGGCAGCTCGTTGGCCCGGGAGCGCCGCCCCCGCGTGTACACGGGCGGGTGCTCCAGCATCAGCAGGACGTCCGGGAGCTCGTCCTCCTGGCGCGCCGCCCGCACGCGCTCCTGCAAGTCCAGGGCCTCCCGGTAATCGACGACCCCCAGATGGCAGACCCAGAGCTCGGGCAACATCACACCCTCTCCAGATTCCGCTTGACGGCGGCCAGGAACTGGGCGGACAGCGCCCCGTCCAGTGCCCGGTGGTCCCAGCTCAGCCCGAGGATGGTCATCGGCCGGATCGCGATCGAGTCGTTTCCACCCGCGTCAGTCAATACCACGGCGCGCTTGACCACCGCCTCGAAGTCGAGGATCCCCACCTGGGGCAGGTTGATGATCGGCGTGGCCATGATCGACCCGTACTGCCCGGGGTTGGTGATCGTGAATGTGCCCCCGCGCACCTCGTCGGGGGTCAACTCCCGCGCCCGGGCTCGCTTGGCCACATCGCGGATCCGCGCGGCGAGCCCTTCCACCGACAGCTCGTGCGCCCGCGCGATCACCGGGACGATCAGGCCATCCTCACCCAAGGACACGGCAATCCCCAGGTTGACGTCCGTATGGCGCGTGTACTCCGAGCCATCGAGCCAGGCGTTCAACGCCGGGTACTCGCGGATCGCGTCGATCACCGCGCGGGCGACGAACGCCAGCCCAGTCACGCCCAGCCGCTTCCGCGCGGCCTCGACCCGGCTCATGTCGACCTCGATCCACGTGGTGCAGGTGGCCGTGGTGTCGAGCGAGCGCTTCATGTGCTCGCCGATCTGCCGGCGCATCCGCGACAAGCCATCGCCCGAGACAACCGGCGCCGAGACCGGGTCGGGCCGGTAAGGGCTCTCGATGTGCAGCGGCGGCTCCTCCACCGGCGCCGACTCCACGAACGCGAGCACATCCTGCTTGCGCACGCGCCCGCCGCGCCCGGTTCCCGGGACCTGGGCCAGATCGATCCCGTGCTCGGCGGCGATCCGCTGGACGACCGGCGAGTAGCGGCGGTGCCCGTTGCCACTCCGAGCTGTCGACGGGGCCTGGGGTGCGGGGGATGGGGATGGGGTTTCAGTCCGCGTCGGGCCGGCCGGCTCGCCATCGAGCGACTGGGGCGGGGAAGCGACGGGACCGCCGTCGCCCGTGGCGATCCGCGCCAGCACGGTCCCGACCTCCACCGTCGATTCAACCGGCACGAGGATCTCGGCCACCACGCCCGAGGCGGGCGCCGGCACCTCGGTGTCGATCTTGTCGCTCGAGATCTCGCAGATCGTCTGATCGGCCTCGATCCGGTCGCCGGTCTCCACGCGCCAGGCCACGACCGTGCCCTCGGCGACCGAGACCCCCATCTGGGGCATGGTGACGTCGACCAGGGTGCTAGTAGGCGAGGAGCTCACGGCAGGCCTCCCTCACCCGGTCGACACCCGGCAACACCGCCGACTCGAGCGGCGGCGAGAACGGGATCGGGACATCGGGCGTGGCCACCCGCACCACAGGCCCGTCCAGCGACTCGAACCCCTTCTCGGCGATCAGCGCGGCGACCTGGGCGCCGGCCGCGCACATCTGGTTGGCCTCGTCGATGATCACCACCTTCGAGCAGCGCTCGACCGAGTCAAGGATCGCTTCCTCGTCCAGCGGCACCAGCGAGCGCAGATCGAGCACCTCCACCGACGCACCGTCGAGTCCGTCGGAGACCGCTTCCAGGGCCACCGGCACCATCGCCCCGTAGGCGATCACGACCAGGTCAGACCCGGGCTGCGCGACCCGGGCGGTGAACGGAGTCTCGAACACTCCCGAGGGCACCTCGCCCTTGACCCGGCGGTACAGATGTTTGTGCTCCATGAAGCACACCGGGTTCGGATCGTGGATCGCCGCGTGCAGGAGCCCCTTGGCGTCCTCGGCCGTCGAGGGGGCCACCACCTTGATCCCGGGCGAGTGCATGAACCAGGCCTCCGGGTTCTGGGAGTGGAACGGCCCGCCGGAGAACCCACCGCCCGAGGGCAGCCGCACGGTGATCGGCACGGCCAGGCCCTGGCGATAGTGCATCTTGCCCGCGACGTTGACCAGCTGGTCGAAGCCGCACGAGATGAAGTCCGAGAACTGCATCTCGCACACCGGCCGCATCCCCACGACGGCGGCGCCGATCGCGGTGCCGATGATCCCGGACTCGGCCAGCGGCGTGTCCATCACGCGCTCGGTGCCGAACTCGTCGACGAACCCGTCGGTGACCTTGAACGCGCCGCCGAACACCCCGATGTCCTCGCCCATCAGCAGCACCCGCTCGTCGGCGCGCAGCTCGTCGCGCAGCGCGGCGGAGATTGCCTGGAGGTAGGTCAGCGTCGGCATCAGGCTGCCCCCCCAGAGGAGAACCCACTCCATGGAGCCTGGCCGTCGCCCAGCGGCTCGGCCTCGCCGGAACAGAAGACCCCATCGGTCGCGGTCGACGGATCGGGCATCGGCCCGGCCAGCGCCTCCTCGGCGGCCTCGTCAATCGAAGCCTTGACCTCGGCCCGCAACGCGTCGATGTCCACGCCCGCGTCCCGCAGCCGCGCCTCCTGGCGCTCGATCGGGTCGCGCTTGCGCCACTCCTCGACCTGCTCCTTGGGGACGTACTTCATGTCGTCATGGGCGGCATGCCCGTGCATGCGCATGGTCTCCGCTTCGATCAAGGTCGGCCCCTCGCCGTTCAACGCACGCTCGCGCGCGGCCCGAGCCGCCTCGAACATCGCCTCGGCGTCGTTGCCGTCGACGGTCACTCCGACGAACCCGTAGGCCGCCGCCCGCTCCACGGGATCGACCGCGAACTGCTTCTCCACGGGCGTCGAGTACGCGTACTGGTTGTTCTCCAGGACGAAGATCACCGGCAGCTTCTGCACGCCGGCCCAGTTCATCGCCTCGTGGAAGTCGCCACGCGAGGTCGATCCGTCGCCAAACCAGGTGATCGCGCAGCGGCGCTCTCCCCGCAGCTTGAACGCCATGGCCATGCCGGTGGCGACCAGCATCATGTCGGGAAGCATCGAGACCATCCCGACGCACCCCAGCTGTCGATCCCCGAAGTGGACGTTGCCGTCTCGCCCGCGCGTAATGCCCGCCGCGCGGCCCATGTACTGGGACAGGATCCGCGCCGGTGTGACGCCTCGGATCAGATGCGCCGCCAGGTCGCGGTGCAGGATGCACAGGCGATCCTGGGGACCCATGGCGAAGGCGGCGCCGGCGGAGACCGCCTCCTGCCCGTAGCCGTCGTAGAACGAGCCCGGGACCTTGCCCTGGCGGTACAGGGTCATCGCGCGCTCTTCCAATCCGCGCATCAGCAGCATCGCGCGCAGCAGCCAGACGCGGTCTTCCAGTGTCAGGTGCTCGACCGCCGCCCCGCCGGCGGTCGGCTCAGCCGTATGAGTGGCCATCTCCGTGAGTTTCCCTTTCTCCGTGGGCCGGAACGGGATCTCCGCTGCCGAACCCGGGTCAGCGAGCCCTCCGGGATCGCCGGGCCAGGCTCGTGCTCTGAGTTTATTGGACTGCCCGCCCCCCACTAACCTTGGACGGATGGACAGCGCCCGGCTGTCGAGCACGCGCGCCCGCCTCGTGCGCATGCGCTGGCGGCGCGCCGGAGCGTGGCTGTGGCCGCTGTTCGTCGTGCTCACGTTCGTCGACGCGACGATCGGGCACGCGCTCCCGCCGGCGGGGTCGACCGAGTCGCTGGCCGCGGCAGCGCTCCTCGGCCTGGTGGTGAACCTGTTCGGGGTGCTGTTCCTCTCGCGGCCGATCGGCTGGGTGCTGCGCCGCCTGCGCACCGACATGCCCTCGGTGGTCGCCCGCGACTACGCCGGAACCCTCGTGGTCCTCGCGGTCAGCGCGAGCCTGCTGGTCGCCGGCCTCGTCCACCGCCCGGCCATCCAGGCGTCGCGACTCGCCATGCAGGACGCGATCGTCCGGGCCCAGGCGTTCATCGGCGACCGCGCCCCCGACGAGTTTCGCCGCAACCTCCAGTTCGTCAGCGTGCTCTCGATCCAGGGCGCGATGATCTACCGGGCCTGCGTGCCCAACCCCGAGCGGACCAAGAGCTATTGCGTGGTCGTCGACCGGAGCCAGCCGTTCGACCGCAGCGTGAAGTTCTCGGGCTACGAGCCCAACGCGACGCTGGCTTCCGGGACCGATTAGCGCCGGGGTGCGCGACCAGGACGTCAAGCGCGCCGTCCTGATCGCGAGCATCCTCGGGTCGGGCATCGTCTTCCTCGACCAGACGGTCGTCAACGTGGCCCTGCCCGCGATTCGCGCGAGCCTCCACGGCAGCCTGGCCGACCAGCAGTGGGTGGTCGAGACCTA
The DNA here is from genome assembly GCA_019241635.1 of Solirubrobacterales bacterium. GTDB lineage: Bacteria > Actinomycetota > Thermoleophilia > Solirubrobacterales > Solirubrobacteraceae > Palsa-465. The sequence goes on along the minus strand of JAFAWR010000037.1, from coordinate 26,210 downwards.
CCTGCTCACGCTGTCCGCGCTGCTGTTGCTCGGCGGCTCGCTCGGCGACGTCCTCGGCCGCCGGCGGATCTTCACGATCGGACTGCTCGCCTTCGGGGCCTGCTCGCTGGCCTGCGCGCTCGCGCCGAGCCTCGCGGTGCTGATCGCCGCCCGCGGGCTGCAGGGCATTGCCGGGGCGTTGCTGGTGCCCAGCACGCTGGCGCTGATCGTCGATTACTTCGGGCCGGAAGAACGTGCCGCGGCGATCGGGACGTGGACGGCGTGGTCGGGCGTGTTCACCGTGGGCGGCCCGCTCGGCGGCGGCGTGCTCGTCCAGGCCGCCTCGTGGCGGTGGATCTTCATCATCAACCTGGTCCCGGTCGCGGTCACCGTGAACCTGCTTCGGCGGCTGCCGGCGGAGACCCGCGGGACGCGGCGCCCGGACTGGATCGGCGGGGTCCTGTGCGTGCTCGGATTGGGGGGACCGGTGTTCGGGCTGATCGAGCAGCCGCGCTACGGCTTCTCCGACCCGCGCGTGGCCGTCCCGATCGTGGGCGGCCTGATCCTCCTGGCTGGTTTCGCCGCCTGGGAGCGGCGCGTGGCCGAGCCGATGATGCCGCTCGAGTTGTTCGCGGTGCGCAACTTCGCGGTGGGCAACCTCACCACGCTCGCGGTGTACGGCGGCCTGAGCGTGTCCACGTTCTTCACCGTGGTCTTCCTGCAGCAGGTCGGCGGCTACACGCCGATCGCCGCCGGCCTCTCGCTGCTGCCGATCACGCTGCTGATGTTCGCCCTGTCCCCGCGCTTCGGCGCGCTGGCCGGCCGGATCGGACCGCGCCCGTTCATGGCCGGCGGCCCGCTGCTGGCCGCCGGGGGCTTTCTCCTGTTTGCCCGCGCCGGCGCGCATCCGAGTTACCTCACCGTGATCCTGCCTGGAGTGCTCGTGTTCGGCCTCGGGCTCTCGGCCACGGTGGCGCCGCTGACCGCCACCGTCCTGAACGCGGTCCCGCCCGGTCGCTCGGGTCTGGCCAGCGGCACCAACAACGCGGTCTCCCGGATCGCCGGGCTCCTCGCCATCGCCGCCGTCGGAGCCGCCGTCTCGAGCGGTTTCGCATCGCGCCTCGATCACGACCTCGGGTACCGAGCCCCCACCGCGATCAGAAACCGCCCGCTGGTCATCTCCGCATCCGGTCAGCCGGCGGCCGTTCACCCCGCGCTCGTCGACGCGTCGGTGCACGGATTCCGCATCGGCATGGACATCGCCGCCGCCCTCGCGGCACTGGGTGGCCTGATCTCGCTCATCGGAATTGAGGACCGATAGCCTCAGGACGCCTTGGCAGACTCGCATCCCTTCGTCGCGGTGGTCACCGGCGCCTCGAGCGGCATCGGCGAGGCCACCGCGCGCCGCCTGTCGCGGGAACCCGGCGCCCGCCTGGTGCTGGTCGCTCGCCGGCGAGATCGCCTGGAGCTTCTGGCCGACCAGCTCGGCGGCGCCACCGTGGTCGCCGTCGACCTGACCGATCCGGACGCCCCGCAGGCCGTGCTCGAGGCGGTCGGACGGGCGCACGGGGGCGAGCTCCACCTGCTAGTCAACAACGCCGGCGCCCGGTGGGCGGGGACGTTTGCCGACAGCGGGTGGGACAACGTCGAGCGCCACATGAAGATCAACTTCGAGGCCCCGCTCAGGCTCACCGAGACGCTCCTGCCGATGCTCCGCGCGACCGCGGCTCAGCGCCGCCATCCGGTCTCGATCGTCAACGTATCGAGCACCTCCGGCCGGGTCGCCCGGGGCAGCGCCGGTGGTTACTCGGCGGCCAAGTTCGCCCTCGCCGGATGGAGCGATTCGCTCGCCGCCGAGGAGCGCCCGCACGGCGTGCATGTGGGATTGGTGCTGCCCGGGTTCATCTCCACCGAGGGCTTCCCGCAGGCCGAGCTGGTGGCCAACCCGCTGTTGCGCCGGATCGTCTCCCGGCCCGAAGTCGTGGCCGAGGCGATTGTCGATTGCGGGTTGACCGGCAAGGTCGAGCGCTACGCCCCCCGGGGCTACTGGCTCGCCGCCGCCGCGCGGATCCTCGCGCCGGGCCTGGTCCGCCGCGCCATCTCGGGGGACACCCTGACGCCGGCGACCGGCTCGGACCAGCGCGACTAAACCGCCGCGCAACTAAGCTACACATGTGTAGCTATCGAAATCCAGGGGAGTAACCAACACATGAACACAAGCGTCCGCCGGGTGGCAGTGCTCGGCGGCATCCGAATCCCATTCGCCCGCCAGAACGGACCCTACGCCCGGGCCTCGAACCAGGACATGATGACCGCGACGCTCGAGGCGCTGATCGGCAAGTTCTCGTTGCAGGGCGAGATCCTCGGCGAGGTCTCCGCGGGCGGGGTGCTCAAGCACAGCCGCGACTTCAACCTGACCCGGGAGTGCGTGCTCGGCACCCGTCTGGATCCCCACACGCCCGCCTACGACGTGCAGCAGGCCTGCGGCACCGGCCTCGAGGCGGCGATCCTGGTGGCCAACAAGATCGCCCTCGGGCAGATCGACTCGGGCATCGCCGGCGGGTTCGACACCACCTCGGACGCGCCGATCGCGGTCAACGAGGATCTTCGGCAGGTTCTGCTCGAGATCAACCGGGCCAAGTCGCCCGCCGCCCGGCTGAAGGCGCTGGCCGGGCTCCGACCCCAACAGATCGTTCCGCAGATCCCGCGCAACTCCGAGCCGCGAACCGGGCTGTCGATGGGCGAGCACGCCGCGATCATGGCCAAGGAGTGGGGCGTGACCCGCGAGGAGCAGGACGAGCTAACCGTGGCCAGCCATCGCAACCTGGCCGCCGCCTACGACACCGGGTTCCTCGACGACCTGGTCACGCCGTTCCTAGGCCTCGAGCGCGACCAGAACCTGCGCCCCGACTCGAGCGTCGAGAAGTTGGCCAAGCTCAGGCCGGTGTTCGGAGGCGAGAACGGCACGATGACCGCCGGCAACTCGACCCCGCTGTCCGACGGCGCCTCGGCCGTGCTGCTGGCCGGCGAGGATTGGGCCACGGCGCACAACCTGCCGGTCCAGGCCTACATCACCGACGCTCAGACCGCCGCGGTCGATCACGTACACGCGCGCGAGGGGCTGCTGATGGCGCCCACCTACGCCGTGCCGAAGCTGCTCGAACGAAACGGACTGACGCTGAGCGACTTCGACTTCTACGAGATCCACGAGGCATTCGCCTCCCAGGTCCTGTGCACGCTCAAGGCCTGGGAGGACCCGGTCTACTGCAAGGAGAAGCTTGGCCTCGAGGCACCCCTGGGAAGCATCGATCGCGACAAGCTGAACACCCATGGGGGCTCGCTGGCGGCGGGCCATCCGTTCGGCGCCACCGGCGGCCGGATCGTCGCCGGACTGGCCAAGATGCTCAAAGAAAAACGCTCCGGAAGCCGCGGACTGATCTCGATCTGCGCCGCCGGCGGCCTCGGCGTCACCGCGATCATGGAGGCAGCATGAGCGACCGCTACCAGCAACTGGTCAACACCCCGATCGGGAAGATCGTCTCCAAGCAGATCGGCCTGCCGGCGCCGGTCAAGCTCGAGCGCTACGAGCGCGGGCAGCCGGTCATCGACGGCCCCGTGCTGCTCGGCGCCGCGCCCGGAGGGCGCCTGGCCGGCGCGGCCGCCCAGGTACTCGCGGCGGTCGAGGCCGAGGTGCACACCGCGCTCGAGGACGACGCGCGGAGCGCCGCGGCCGACGCCGGCCTGGACGCCCAGGTGTGGAGCGCCGAGACCGCCGACGAGGAGCAGCGGTTCAAGGCGCTCGTGTTCGACGCCAGCGGGATCGCCGACTCGACCGAGCTCCACCACGCCTACGCGTTCTTCCACCCGACGATCCGCCGGGTCAAGGCCTCGGGGCGGGTGATCGTGCTGGGCACCCCGCCCGACGACGCCTCGGGCCCGCGCCAGGCCACCGCCCAGCGAGCGCTCGAGGGCTTCGTGCGCTCGATCGGCAAGGAGGTCCGCAAGGGCGCCACCGCCCAGCTCGTCTACGTCGGCCAGCAGGCCGAGGACCAGCTCGAGTCCACGCTGCGTTTCTACCTCTCGCCGAAGTCGGCCTACGTGAGCGGTCAGGTGGTTCGCATCGGGGCCAGCGCGCTGAGCGCCGATGGCATCGACTGGGAGCACCCGCAGGCCGGCCGCTCCGCGCTGGTCACCGGCGCCTCGCGGGGGATCGGGCGCGCGATCGCTCAGGTCCTGGCCCGCGACGGCGCCCATGTGATCGGACTCGACGTCCCCGCGCTCCAGTCGGAGCTCGAGGCGACGATCGGCGAACTCGGCGGCTCCACGCTGGTCCTCGACATCACCGACGACGACGCTCCCCAGCGGATCGCCGAGCACCTGCTCGAGCACCACGGCGGGGTCGACGTGGTCGTGCACAACGCCGGCGTGACGCGCGACAAGACGCTCGGGCGGATGAGCGATGAGCAGTGGGACATGGTCATCGCGATCAACCTGAGCGCCCAGGAGCGGATCAACGAGGAGCTGCTGGCCCGGCAGGCGCTGCGCGAGAACGGCCGGATCGTCTGCGTGTCCTCGATGAGCGGTGTCGCCGGCAACGCCGGCCAGACCAACTACGCCGCGTCGAAGGCCGGCGTGATCGGGATGGTCCACTCGATGGCGCCCGAGATCGGCAAGTCGCGGGCGACCATCAACGCGGTGGCGCCGGGGTTCATCGAGACCCAGATGACCGCGGCCATGCCGATCGCCACTCGGGAGGCCGGGAGGCGGATGAACAGCCTGGCGCAGGGCGGGCTCCCGGTCGACGTGGCCGAGGCGATCGCCTGGTATGCCAGTCCGGCCTCGGGCGGTCTGAACGGGACCGTCGTGCGCGTGTGCGGGCAGAGCCTGGTGGGCGCGTGATGGCGACCCGCGAACTCTCCAGCGCACCGTCCATGCTCCCGCTGTTCGCCCGCGCGGGCGCGGCGATGGTCCCGGGCGCCTCGAAGCTCCCGTTCGTCGGGGGCGGTGGTGGCCGGGACGTCCCGGATCTCGCGCTTCACCTGAGCGACGTCGCGATCGACCCCGATCGCCTCAGCGCGTACAACCGAGTGTGCGGATTCGACCTCCGCGACGAGATCCCGGTCACCTATCCCCACATCCTCGCCTTCCCGCTCCAGCTCGCGCTGATGACCGACCCGAGCTTCCCGTTCGGAGCCATCGGGCTCGTGCACATCGCCAACCGCATCGCCCAGCACCGGTCGATCCGGAGCTCCGAGCGTCTGGACATCGTCGTGCGCGCGACCCCGGTGGAGCCGCACCCGCGCGGCAAGCAGTTCTCGTTGATCTCCGAGGTCCGGGTCGGCGACGAGCTGGTCTGGGAGGAGGTCTCGACGAATCTGAAGCGCGGCGGCTCATCCGAGAACGGCGGCAAGCCTCCGGGCGCCGAGCTGCCCAAGGCCGAGGACCTGCCGGCCACCGCCACCTGGAGCCTCGGTGGGGATCTGGGGCGCCGCTACGGCTCGGTGTCGGGTGACCTCAACCCGATCCACGTCCACCCCCTCACCGCTCGGCTGTTCGGCTTCAAATCCGCCATCGCCCACGGCATGTGGACCAAGGCGCGTTGCCTGGGCGCGCTTCAGGCCCGCCTGCCCGAGGCGTTCACCGTCGAGGTGGCGTTCAAGAAGCCGATCTTTCTGCCCGGGAAGGTCGAGTTCTGCGAGGCCGCCGTGCCGGCTGCGGCGTTCGACATCCAGTTCGGGGTGCGTGACCCGCGGAAGGGCAGCTCCCACCTGGATGGGCGGGCGTTCAGCGGCTAGGCGAACAGACCCTCGCCGACGAAGCCACCCGGCGCCGCCCCCGGCGGACACGCGAAGATCGCCGAGCCGATGTGCTTGGTGTGCTCGTTGAGCAGGTCGTTCAGGGCCAGCCGTGTCTGCATGGGGATGAACTGCGCGCGCGGATCGCGCTGGAAGCAGATGAACAGCTGGCCGGCGGCCGCGGCGCCGTTGGCCAGGCCGTCGGTGTAGGAGTAGCCGCGCCGGAGCAGTCGCTGGCCGTTGTTGTACGCGGGGCTGGCCAGCCGGATGTGGGCCAGGGGGGAGATCGCCAGATGGCCGTGCGACACCGTGCCCAGGTCGATCGGGTCGTGCTCGTGGCGCTCGCCCAGCGGTGCGCCGGAAAGCTTGTGCCGGCCGAACGTCTTCTCCTGCTGGTCGGAGGAGATCGAGTCCCACTGGTTGAGCAGCATCTGGATCCGGCGGACGACCATGTAGGAGCCTCCGCTCATCCACGCCGGCGATTCGGGCGCCCCGGCCCACACGAAGCGCTCGAGCGCCGGCTGGTCCTGGCTCACGATGTTGGCCGTCCCCTCCTTGAAGCCGAACAGGTTGCGCGGCGTGGCCACGCCGGCCGTGTTGAGGGTGCGGCCGAACCCGGCCAGCGCCCACCGCGGCAGCGCGGTCGGGGCGGCCAGCCGGATCAGGTCGTGGACGGCGTGGAAGACCACCTGTGGATCCTCGGCGCACGCCTGCACGGCGATGTCCCCGTGGCAGATGCCCGGCTCGAGCGAGTCGTTGGCGAACGACGGCAGCTCGACCAGCGGCGCCGGGCGCCGGCCCTCGAGCCCGAACCGCCCTGGCGCAAAGAGCGCCGGCCCGAGGCCGAAGGTGATGGTCAGGCGGGACGGTCCGAGGCCGACCGCCTCGGCGGTGTCGACGGGCGGGATCACTCCGGTGCTCAGCGGGCCGACCGGCTTGCCAGCGGTCAGCCGCGCGGCCGCGCCCGACAATGCGGATAGCAGCGAGCGCAGATCGGCCGGTGAGTCGCTGACCACGTCGAGGGCCAGGAAATGGACGTGCTCCTGAGTCGGTGTGGCGATGCCGCCCTGGTGGGCTCCGTAGAAGGGCACGCTCCGGCCGCCAGCGTGGCCGGCGCCACTCGCGTGCGGAGCCTCGGCGGCACCCGCGGCGGGCGTGCCCACGCCGAGCCGCGTGCCCAGCCCGGCGGCCCCCGCCGCCGCCATGAACTGCCTCCGCGTCGCCCTCTCCATCGCCGTCGATCGTATCGCTGGACACGTCCCCGCTCCTCGTATAGGTTCCCGCCGAGTGGGCCGAACCTGGCCCGCTAGTGGGAAAAATCTCCTGAGGAGGAGGCTGCTATGACGGAAGGGTCAAGGACCCGGACTGCGCTCGTAGCCTTCGCGCTCGCGGCTCTGCTCACGCTGGCTTTCGCCGGCGTCGCCGCCGCCAAGACCACCGCGCGAGGTACGCACCGGGCCAAGGCAGTACGCGTGCTCAAGCCGCGAAAGTACGGTGGGCTCGACTGCAACGGCTACAGCCGGATTCAGAAGCCGGCTCGCCGCTGGGCGACGTGTACGGATGTCGAGGGCGTGAAGGGCGCCCACAACCGCAATACGTGGAACGGCCGCTTTATCGACAACGGCCATTACATCGGCCACGACGAGCCCGACATGGGGTTCTACTCGAATCGTCCCGGGTCCGGAAACGACGTCACCTGGACGGAGACCCTCGGGAGCGATCCGGCCGGCGCGCCCACGGTGAGCTCGCCGGGTCACGACGTGACGCACTGGTTCGAGCTGTCCATCGCCCCGTGGTTCTCGATGGACGTCTGCGATCCGAATTCGTATCCGTATAACTCCTGCACGCCGGAGAGCGATCGCAACGCGCCGACCTGCGCCGGTCCGCATGTGGTCACCGCCCACTGCTTCCCGGGCGCCGGCGATGCCTTCGTCGAGATGCAGTTCTACCCGCCGGGAATGGCGCCGTTCGCCGACGCGATCAGCTGCGACGACACCCATTGGTGCGCCGCGTTGAACATCGACAGCCTGGAGTGTTCGGCCGGTTACGCGGTCTGTAATCCCAACTGCCAGGAGCCGATCAACTTCGCCTGGATCCAGCGCGACGGCGTGCCAACCGGCCCGGCCAGTCCGCAGGAATCGAACTACTACACCTCGACTCCCAACCGAGAGACCCTGCTGATGAATCCGGGTGACACGATTACCGTGCACATGTACGACGCGCCGGTCCCGGGAGGTGGTGGCCGGGCGCTCCGGGTGGACATATACGACTGGAGCACTCACCAGTTCGGGACCATGCAGGCCTCGGCCAAGAACGGGTTCGCCGATACCAACCCGCAGACGTGCGACGGAACCCCGTTCAACTTCGAGCCTGAGTTCAACACGGCAGCGCCGGGCAATGTCACCTCATGGGCGGCGCTCCGGACCAACATCAGCACGCAGTTTGAGATCGGCCACTGGGAGGCGTGCACGAGCCTCAGCCAGCCGTTCACGTTCACGTTCTCCAACGGCTTCACCGACACGGCCTGGAACCAGTGCTCCGGGCCATACGAGAGTGCGCCCGGCGGCGACGAGAGCCTCGAGCCGGGCGGGGACGGGCCGTGTTATCCCGTGGGGGACACGCACGGGGAGCTGAACACCGCGCCCGACGAGGCCACCGGGTGCCTGGCCAGCAACTCGGTTGGCGACCTCGACTTCGACGGCCAGCCCTACTACGCGGACTGGCCGGTCAGCGCCTCGGCGACGCGGACGTTCCCGGCCAGCTTCGTCCAGCAGTTGCCCACGTCGAGGTACTCGGGGTACTCGGCCTACCAGATCCAGACCGATGCGGCCTACAGCGAGGCGGGCTGCTCGGTGGGGACGCCCTCGGGCTGCTCGATTCCGCCCCAGGGACCCGGCGACTTCTACCCGTTCTGGAGCTTCGTCTCCAACCGGCGGGACTTCGGGAACCAGCCGGCAGGCGGGGACGGCTCGGGTCGTCGATGTGTGATCGAGTTCGGCAACGTGACGTCCGGCGAGGGCGTCAACGACCTCGGCGGCGACGCCCAGTACGGGACCGACCAGTCCGCGAGGCTCGGCGCGCCCGAGTTCCAGGGCCCGATCCGTCCGATCGATTGCGGGTCCGAGCGTAGGTAGTCAGCAGGCGGGTGTGGCGGATTTTGGCCCTCATCGGGGCCCATTTTCGCCACACCCCCCGGCTAAGTGTCCGGCGCCCCCGGTCGATAACCGGGGGCAATGGCCACCTCGGCGCCCGATCGGGCGATCTCACATCAGAACGTACGCCTGGGGCCGGGTCGCCACCCGCGCCCGGGCCGGGTGGTGTGCGTGCTCGAGCTCGCCTCGATGCTGGCCGGAGAGCGCTTCGGCGACCGCCCGGTGTCGGTGTGCCCGGTGATCGGCGCGATCCTGCGCGCCTACAACGACAACGTCGACGATCACCGCCGCCAGGACCTTTATCGCTTCGCCGCCGACGCGGTCGACACCCGCCGCGACTATCGCGTGCAGCGCGAGCGCGCCGACGTTGCCCTGGGCTGGGCCGTGGCTCGCTACCAGAGCCGCGGAGGAACTCTGCTGGCGCCGCCGGATCCCGAAGGCCCGCGCGACGAGATCGGCTATTACGTCGTCGGGGCGCTGGCAGGCGGACGTCGCCTGGGCGCCTGGTCCGACGAAGAGCACGCCGCGACGATCGGCCTGCTCGAGGACCTGATCGCGATCGACCGGGAGCCCGCGCTAGGAACCCTGATCGACGAGCCGCTCGTCCCGCTCGTCGGCGATCTGCTGGAAGAGGTCGCGCAGCCGCTCGAGCACGGCAGCCGCTACCACGAGTTCGTCCTCGCTGAAGGGCTGCAGTGCGGCGCGGAACCGCGGCTCGAAGCGGGCCCGGCGGGCCTCGACGAGCCCGCGCCCACTCTCGGTGAGCGAGGTGAGCACCACGCGGCGGTCGCGCTCGGAGCGCTCTCGTGTGACGAGGCCGGAGGCGGTCAGCCCCTCGAGCATCTCGGTCACGCTCGCCGGGCTCACCTCAGCGGCGCAGGCCAGGTCGCGCACCGACATCTCCGCCTCGTCGCGAAGGCAGAACAGCAGGCCGTACTGCGCATCGGTGAGCTCGCCCGGGCGGCTGGTCTCGCGCCCGCGCAGCCGACGCACCGCGGCCATCGCACGCTTGAAGGCTCTCGCCACCTCCTGGGTGGCGTCGCTCTCCTGGCGCTCGCCTACACCGTCGCCAAGCGGCGCTAGCCGGTTCTCGGCCGGCGCGCTCACGCCGCGATCGCCTCCGCCAGCGCCTCCGGCGAGGCCTCCGCCGCTGCGCCCTTGGCCGCACGGGCGGCGCGCTCGGCTCGCAGCAGGACCACACACGGGACGATGGCCAGCGCGGACAGGATCGCCGAGGCCCAGAACGCGGTGCCGTAGGCGTGGGCCGCGCCACTGAGCGTGTGCACGCCGATCAGCGAGCGCTGGAGTACGACCGCGAGCACCGCGGTGCCGATCGACCCGCCGACGCGCTGGAGGACGTTGAGCTGCGGCGTGGCGCTGGCCAGCTCTGAGCGCTTGAGCGAGGCGAACGCCGCGGCCATGGTCGGCATGAAGCCGAAGCCGATGCCCACGCCGCGCAGCAGCATGGCCACCGACAGCCACACGATCGAGGTGTGAGCGCCGATCAAGCCGAACGGGATCGTGGCCAGCGCGCACAGCGTCACCCCGAACAGGGCGAGCGGGCCGCCGCCGACCCGGTCGGTCAGCTTGCCGGCGATCGGCATGGCCAGCGCGGCGCCGAGACCCTGAGGTGCGGTCAGCAGGCCGGTGTCGACCACGCTCTCGAAGCGCACGCCCTGCCAGTACAGGGGCAGCAGGATCATGCCGCCGAACAGCGCGGCGCCCAGGCAGAACATCGCGAACGAGGCCGAGGAGAACGTGGCCCGTCGGTACAGGCGCAGGTCGAGCAGGGGCTTGGCCACCCGCAGCGCGTGGACCGCGAACAGCCCGACCAGCACGATGCCGACCAGGCAGGGGACGATCACCTTGACCGAGCTGAAGCCGCCGGTCACGCCGACCTCGGCCAGGCCGTAGGTGAGCAGGGGAAGCCCGGTGGCCATCAGCAGCAGGCCCCGGACGTCGAGCGGGTCGACCTGGCCGCGCTCCACCCGTGGCAGCGTGCGCAGTGCCGCGACCACGGCGAGCGCGCCGATCGGGACGTTCACGTAGAAGATCCAGCGCCAGCTGATGTTCTGGACGATCAGCCCGCCGAGGGTGGGGCCGAGGATCGGGGCGAGCATGGCCGGGACCGCGACGATGCTCATTACGCGTCCCATCCGCTTGGGGCCGGCCGCCTCGGCCATCATCAGCTGGCCGACCGGAAGGATCATGCCGCCGCCGACGCCCTGAAGCACGCGGAACAGGATCAGCTCTGGGGTCGAGGTGGCCAGGCCGCAAAGGGCCGAGCCGGCCGTGAACAGGACCAGCGACACCAGGTAGACCTGCTTGGCTCCGAACCGCGCTGCCCAGCCGGTGACCGGAATCACCGCGGCCAGCGCCAGCATGTAGCCGGTCACCACCCACTGGATGTCGGCGATCGACGCGTGCAGCTTGTGCGACAGCGTGTCGAGGGCAACGTTGACGATCGTGGTGTCGAGGATCGACATGATCGATCCGATGACCACGACCGCGCTCACGCGCCACACGTGGGCGCTGATGGTGTCGTTCTGGTCGGTCATACAAGCATTCCTAGTTCGGGTTCACCTCTCGTATCGGCGAAATCGTTCGGACCCTAAACATTAGGTTCCGAAGGATATCACTTCGCCTACACACCCCTTCGGCGGCGCGGTGCTCCGGGACCAAGGGCCGTAGCGTGGCGCAGTTCACGCGAGCGCCGCCGAATGGGTGCCGCAGCCTCGCTGTCAGCTCTCGCAGGCCGTGTCCGTCTATCTTCAAGTGCGATGACCACTTTTGCCGATCTCGGGCTCGACGCCGACATCCTCGAAGCGCTCCACGATGTCGGGTATGAGTCGCCTACTCCGATCCAGGAGCAGGCCATGCCACCGCTCCTCCAGGGGCACGACGTGATCGGCCAGGCGCAGACCGGGTCGGGCAAGACCGCGGCCTTCGGGCTGCCCATGCTCCAGTACGTCAATCCCGCCGAGCATGAGGTCCAGGGTCTGGTGCTCACGCCCACCCGTGAGCTGTGCATTCAGGTGACCCAGGCGCTGCGCGCGTACGGCCGCCGCAAGGGCATCGACGTGGTGGCGGTGTTCGGGGGCGCGCCGATCCGCTCCCAGCAGGCCCAGCTGCGCGCCGGCGGACATGTGGTGGTGGGGACGGTCGGCCGGGTCAAGGACCTGATCTCGCGCCACTCGCTGCTCCTGCACGGGACCCGGTTCGTGGTGCTCGACGAGGCCGACGAGATGCTCGACCTGGGCTTCCTCGAGGACGTCGAGCGGATCCTCGCGCTGACCCCCTCGAGCCGCCAGACGGCGCTCTTCTCGGCCACCATGCCCCCGGAGATCCGGCGCCTGGCCGATCAGTACCTGTATGACCCGGTGACCGTGAAGGTCCAGGCGGCCACGCTGACCGTGGAGACCGTGGAGCAGTTCTGCCTCGAGGTCCGTCCGCGGGAGAAATCCGACCGGCTGGTCGAGGTGCTCCGCGCCGAGGGACCGGAGCAGGCGATCGTGTTCGTGCGGACCAAGATCCGCTGCGAACAGCTCTACCGCACCCTGCGCGACCGCGGGATGAACGTCAAGGCGCTCCACGGCGACATGACCCAGGGCGCCCGCGACGGCGTGATGATCTCGTTCAAGGACGGGCGGCTGCCCTTGCTCGTGGCCACCGACGTGGCCGCGCGGGGACTCGACATCTCGGGCGTCTCGCACGTGATCAACTACGACGTCCCCACCTCGCCGGACGTCTATGTGCACCGGATCGGCCGGACCGGCCGGGTGGGCCGCAGCGGCCGCGCGATCACGTTCTTCGAGGCCCAGCAGCGTCGCGAGCTGCGTGCGATCGAGAATCACGCCGGGGTCACGCTCGCGCCGTGGGTCGAGCACGCTCACGTCGCGCCGACCGCGGTCAAGACCAAGCCACGCCGGCACTCCAAGCCTCACGTGTCCGGGGACGGGGATGGCCCGGCGCGCAAGCTGATCGTCTCGATGGGACGCGCCGCGGGGCTCGAGCCGTCCGACATCATCCACGCGATCACCGCCGCTACCGGGCTGGACGGCGAATCGGTGCGCAACGTCCGCGTGCTCGAGCGCTTCACGCTGCTCGAGGTCCCCGACCGCGACGCCGACCGGGTGGTCGATCAGGTCAGCGGTACCGAGGTGTGCGGGCAGCCGGTCCGGCTCGAGCGCGCCGCCACCTGAGCCCGGTCGGGCTCGGCCGCGCCGCCACCTGACCTCGTCAGCTTTCTGTCAGTTCTCATGCGGGTCACCGCGACTTCCGGCGTGCCCGGGCGTTTCGGTTCCAGTCGGGCAGTAGCTGAAGCCAACCCCCGGAGGTAACCGTTTGAGACTTCCATTCCGTCTGCGCCGGCGCCCGTCGGCGCCGCTCATCGTGTCATTCGCGGCCCTGTTCGTGGCCCTCGGCGGGGTCGGCTACGCCGCCACCCAGCTGCCGGCGAACAGCGTCGGCACCGCCCAGCTCCAGAACGGCAGCGTCGGTAACTGGAAGCTGAAATTCAACGCGGTCGGCGCGCGCAAGATCCAGAACGGCGCGGTCGGGGCCAAGCAGGTCAACTCGAGCCAGGTGCAGCTGCGGGTCGGCACCGCGTGCACGACCGGGGCAATCAAGGCGATCGGGTTGTCGGGGAGCGTCACGTGCACGCCGACCCTGCCGGGCGAGCTGGGGACAAGCGCCGCGGCGGTCACGCTCGGCACGGGGTCGACCCAGGTCGCCACCGAGTCGCTCCCGGCCGGGTTCTCATATCTCGTGCTGGCCTATCCACACGCGGTGATCAGTGGGACGGCGGGCGTCGCGCAGCGCGTCGAGGTCGACTGCACTCTCTCGGCGCCGCCGGGTACGGGAACGTCGACGATCACCAAGAGCCTCGCCGTGGACCTCGGATCGGACGGCCACTCGCAGGCCGGTTCGATCCCGCTCGTGCTGCCGGTTGCCTCGGCGACCACCGCGCAGGCGACCACGGTGAGCTGCGCCGACACCGCCTCCCCGAGTACACCTGCGCCGACGGTGGCAGTGGACAGCACGGTCAACGCGCTTCAGACCGCGGCCAACGGCTGAGCTGGGGGGAAGGGCCGGTCCCGCGGGGGGCGCGCGGGGCCGGCCGGGGGCGCGTCGTCCCTCCCACCGGACCACCGCACTCGGATAGCGTCACCCCAGGACCGTCTGAACCCGGAGGTGACGCGATGCGTCTACGCCCACTCGCGCGCCGGCGCCCCTCGGCGGCGCTGGTCGTTTCCTTCCTGGCCCTGTTCGTGGCGCTCGGTGGCGCCGGATGGGCTGCCCTGCGAATCCCGCCGAACAGCGTCGGGACCGCCCAGTTGCAGAACTTCTCGGTGGGCAACGCCAAGCTCAAGCCGAACGCGGTGGGACCGGCCAAGATCATGCCGGGCGCGGTCGGCGCCAGGCAGGTGGACTCGAGTCAGGTCCAGCTGCGGGTCACCAGCTCGTGCCTGCTCGGCGCGGTCCAATCGTTCAGCGCCTCCGGCGACGTGACCTGCACGCCGGCGCTGCCCAGCGAGTACGGCGCGCTCCCGCGCGCCACGACGCTCGGAGCCGGCCCCCAGCAGGTCGCTTCGGTTTCGCTCCCGGCGGGCCAGATGGGCTCCACGTACCTGGTGATCGGGAACGTCCGGATCGATGAGGCCGAGGGAACCGACCCTCAGTCCGTGGCCGTGACCTGCTCGATGTCGCTTGGCGGTGGCGCGGCCACCGACGGAGCGTTCGACGCGGACCTCGGCGGCGCGAACCCCACCAATGCCTCGGGAACCATTCCGCTCGTGCTTCCGATCTCGATCAGCGGCTCCGCGCAGACGGTGGCGATCGGCTGCTCGGTGACCGCGTCGCCGGCCGGCCACGCGCCGAGCGTGACGGTCACCCCGTCGATCCACGCCGTCCAGACCGCTGTCAACGACGACAACTGAGCCCACCAACTAGGCTGGCGGGCATGTCTACAGCGAAAATGAACACCAGCCTGGGCACGATCGAACTCGAGTTCTTCGACGACGACGCGCCCGAGACCGTCGCCAACTTTCGCAAGCTGGCCGGCGATCACTTCTACGACGGGATCATCTTTCACCGGGTGATTCCCGACTTCATGATCCAGGGCGGCTGCCCCGAGGGCACCGGCATGGGCGGCCCCGGCTACACATTCGGCGACGAGTTCAACGCGCACAAGGTCGTGCGCGGTGCGCTGGCCATGGCCAACGCCGGGCCGGGCACCAACGGCTCGCAGTTCTTCATCGTCACCATCCAGGCCGCGCCCTGGCTCGACGGCAAGCACACCGTGTTCGGCCGGGTGACCGACGGGATGGACACGGTCGACAAGATCGAGGCGCTGCCGACCGGCGCCGGCGACCGACCCAACGACCCGCCGGTGATCGAGTCGATCGACCTGGGCGACTAGACCATCTAGTGGTCGCCGCCGCAATTACGCTCGCATTCGAGGCGCCCCTGGCGGCGCTGCGCTTTGTCCTCGGATCCTCACGTAGCGCTGCTACGCATCGGATCCTGCGTCCTCGCGCAGCATCCGCCAGTGACACCTCTCGGTGCGACCGTACTTACGGCGGCGACCACTAGCCGGCGTAGGCGGTGAATACGGCCGCGCCGAACACCGGGAGACCCGGCGCGCCGGCGTAGCCGAGGCGGTGCAGCCCGAACAGCTCCTCGAGCGTGGCCAGCAGCGAGAAGTGGTTGAAGTAGTCGACCACGTCGCTGCTGTTCCGCTTGACGAACGGTGAGATCAGGAGCAGGCCGACCTGGCCGCCGCCGCCGGTCGGGCTGGTCGCGCCGGCGCCCAGGGAGGACGGGGTGGTGGGCGTCGTTGTCGGCGTCGTCGGCGTCGTGGTCCCGGTGGTCGTCGTCGAGCCGGTGGGTGCCGGGGTCGTCGTGGCGGTCGTCGAGGTCGTGTCGGTGGACGTGGTCGTCGTGGGCGCTCCCATCCCGCCCGGCGGGACCGCCGGTGACCCCGCGGGCAGACGCCGGAGGTTCGGATACGAGGTCGGGTTGTTGCAGCAGGAGCTCGGGTCCGCGTACGGGCCGGTTTGCGGCGCCTGATCGAACGTGATCGCGATCATCCCGCCGTCGTGATACGCCGGGGAGCGCTTGATCTCCGGCACGACGGACTTGAGAAAACGGTCCGCGGCGGCGAGGCCCGACTTCGCGCCGGGATCACACGGCGTCTCGCTGCCGTCGGCGCACGGCGCCGGGATGATGTAGGCCAGCGACGGCGTCGTCGATTCGCTTTTCAGGTCCGTGGCCAACCTGCTGACCGCGACCTCGTTCGCACGGCAGGAGCCGTCGGCGGTCAGCCCGCGGAAGAACAGAAACGGGTCACGCCAGGACAGGTAGCTGGTGTGCGGCCCGGCCGTCTGGGGTTGCTTGCTGCCGGGCTTCGGAACCCGGCACGCGGTGCGCGCGCTGCTGCTCACGCCAGCGACGTACGCCTTCCAGGTGTCGTGGGCGCCGGCGAGTTGGGTGGCCAGCGTCTTGGTGGAGGCGGGATAGGCGCAGCCGGTGCCGAGCACCTGACCGCGAGGCCCCTTCTGAGCCGGGCTGACCCGTGAGAAGGTCGGGCAATCGCCCGCCGTCTGCGCGGTCGGCCCCTGCCCGCTGACCAGGGCGATCTCGTTGGCCAGCGGCGCGGCGGCCACCGCGTAGTAGTTCTGGATGAGCTCGCCCTGGCGACGGAGCGCCCCGCTCAGGTACCCGCCCGCGGTCCCAGCGCCGAAGGAGCGAGTGAACCCGCGGTCCGAGAGCACGATCAAGAACACGTGCTTGACCGGCGGCAGCCCGTTCGCGTTGGGCGTGGTCGAGGTGCCAGTGGTGCTGGTCGAGGTCGGCGAGGTGCTCGGCGATGCCGCCGCCTGCGCCGGGGCGGTCGAGGCTCCGGCCGCCGGACTCGCCGCCGCCGCCGGGCCGCCACCGCCGATCGTGTCGGTCACCGTCTGGTTCTGGGCGGCCTGGGTGCTCGAGGCCGGGTGATCCAGCCCGACGACGATCAGCGGCGCGCTGGCCAGCGTCTCGACCGGCGTGCCGCCGACCAGCGAGCCGACGATCACCCCGAACCCGAGCATGCCCATCACGGCGACCGCCGTCGCCCGCGGCCCGGGCATCACGAACTCGTGCCGGGCTGGCCGCGAGCCGATCTCGGACAGGGATCCGGCCAGCGGTTCGTCCGCCGGCAGGGCCGCGGCCCGACCCTGCTCGCGGATCGCCCCGATCAGCGGCGCGATCGCCGGCGGTAGCGGTCCGCGTCGCGCCCCACACTCGACGCAGTAGCGCTGGTCGTGAGCTAGGCGGGAGTCGCATTCCGGGCACCGGACCGAGCTGGGTGAGGCGGCGGGTGAGGGCGGCGCGAGAGTCATCAGGCGAGGGCTGAGTGTCGTGTCCGGCGCCCGCGGAGATGTGAACATCTTGGTATCGAGGATCAGGCCTGGCCGAGCGGGTGGTCAGTCGCCCTGGATCACGCCTTGTTCACAAATGGCCCGGGCCGGACGCGGATACTCGCGGGACCATGGGGCCCGAAGACGACCGCACGGAACCCGGCGAGCAGCCCGGGGGCGATGAGCCCACGCGCGAGCTGCCGAGCGTGCCCTCCGCAGGCTCGGGGGACCGATGCTCCGCGTGCGGGACGCCGCTCGCCCACGATCAGCGCTACTGCGTCGAGTGCGGTGAGCGCCGCGGCCAGCCTCGCTTCCCGGTGGCCCAACCCGCCACCGAGGTGACCTACACGCGGCGGACGCGCCGGGTCGCCCCGCCCGGTCCTTCCCGGGTGAGCTCCGGCACGACCCTGGTCGCCGGGGTGGGCGTGCTCCTGCTGGCGATCGGGCTTGGCGTGCTGATCGGGAGCGTCGCGAACAAGAACAACACGACCACCCGGGCCGACGCCCCTCAGGTCATCACCGTCCAGGGCGGCGGGTCCGCGGCCGCGTCCGCGCCGACGACCACGCCGACGACTGTGCATGTGACCAAGAAGACCCAGGCCAAGCTGAACGCGGCCGCCAAGGCCACCGCGCCGCCGTCCGCCGCGGTGCAGAAGAAGGCCACCCAGGCTGCGGGCAAGGTCCTTGGCAACTCGGCCAACCTGGCGCCGCCGACGGTGACCACCGGGGGGAAGTGCTCGGGCAACCAGGCCGGGTGCTCGGGCGGCACGTTCAACGGAAACTTCTTCGGGCCCTGAAAGGAGCGTCGATCATGCGACTGCCCGGACGCACACCCCGCAAGCCGTCCTCGACTCCCGGTCCGGGCGCCCCGTCCGCGACGGGCACGCCCGCCCCAGGCGCCGCGCCCACCGAGAGCCAGATCGTCGATCTCGAGCGCCGGCGCGACCAGTTGAAGGCGCGCGTGGCCGAGCTTCAGTGGGATCTCGGCGGGCTGGTCTACGAGATGGCCACCCGCGATCGCATTCGCGTCGAGGTCCTCGTCAAGCGGGCCGCCTTGCTCCAGGACGCCGATTCCGAGCTGGGCGAGATCGAGCGGATCCTCCGCCTCGAGCACACCGCCACGGCGGGGATCTGCGCTTCATGCGGGGCCCCGCACAGCACCGGCGCCTCGTTCTGCTGGCAGTGCGGTCAGCCGATTCTGGCGCAGGTCGCCAGCGAGTCGATTTTCTCCTAGACGGCGCCGGGCGCGGCGTTCAGCCGAAGCGTCCCGCGACATAGTCGCGAGTGCGCGAGTCCGACGCGTGGCGGAAGATCGTCTGGGTGTCGCCGTACTCGATCAGCGTCCCGAACCGCTCGGGGCCGGTGGTGTCCAGGCTGAAGAACGCGGTGCGGTCAGCCACTCGGGCCGCCTGCTGCATGTTGTGCGTGACGATGACGATCGTGAAGCGGTGCTTGAGGTTGTGCATCAGGTCCTCGATCGCCGCCGTCGACACGGGATCGAGCGCCGAGGCGGGCTCGTCGAGGAGCAGGACATCGGGCTCGATGGCGATCGCCCGGGCGATGCACAGCCGCTGCTGCTGGCCTCCGGACAGCCCCAGCGCGCTGTCGCGCAGGCGGTCTTTGACCTCGTCCCACAGCGCCGCCTGGTGTAGCGCCTGCTCGACGCGCTCATCGAGGCCGCGCTTCATCCCGAGGTTGCGCGCCGCCCAGGCGACGTTGTCGTAGATCGACTTCGGAAACGGGTTCGGCTTCTGGAACACCATGCCGATCCGCCGGCGCACCTCGACCCGGTTGGCTTTGGCGCCGTACAGGTCGTGGCCGTGGTAGAGCACATGGCCGTCGATCCGGAAGCTGGGAATCGCGTCGTTCATGCGGTTGAGGCTGCGGATGAACGTGGACTTTCCGCAGCCCGACGGGCCGATCACGGCGGTCACGAGGTTGCGGTAGATCTTCAGCGAGGTGCGGGCGAGGGCGCAGTTGGACCCGTAGTAGACCGCCATGTCGCGGATGTCGAACACGGCGGCTCGCGTCGGCTCCGCGGCGGTGCCGTTCGTGACCACCTGGGGGATCGGGATCGACGGGTCGCTGCGCAGCCGCACGCGGGTCGGCGGCGCCTGGTCGGCCGGCGGGTGGCTCGTGGTCTGCTCCCAATCCATCAGCGCCCCATCTTTCCACGGCTCCGCGCCAGGATCACGCGCGCGCCGACATTCGCAATCAGGATGAACAGCATCAGCACGAGCGCTGCGCCCCACGCCCGCGCCACCGCCTGGGGAATCGGCAACTCGACCGAGCTGTAGATGAGCATCGGGATCGTCGGGACGCCGTGGAAGATGTTCGTGCTGACCGCGTTCGGATCGAAGATCGAGTTGGCGATCAGCACCGGCGCGGTCTCGCCGGCCGCGCGCGCGATGGCCAGGATCGCGCCGGTGACGATCCCGCCCATCGCCGCGGGGAGGATCACTGTGAGCACCGTCCGCCAGCGGCTCACCCCGAGCGCGTCGGCCGCCTCGCGCAGGCTGTTCGGGACGAGCAGCAGGACCTCCTGACTCGAGCGTGCCATCAGCGGGAGCATCACGATGGCCAGGGCGATCGACGCCGCAAGCCCCGACTGGCGCCGCTGTGGGATCACGATCAGGCCATACACGAACAGCCCGACGATGATTGTCGGCAGGCCCTGCATCATGTCCAGCGCGAGCTTGATCACGCCGGCCGTGCGCGACCGGCGGCCGGCGAACTCGGTCAGGTAGATGCCGGTGAGCACGCCGAGGGGTAGCGCGACCGCCGCCCCGAGCCCGACCACCTCGGCCGTCCCGAGTACGTAGTTGAAGATCCCGCCGCCGGCCAGCCCGCTGGGGTTCTGGAACACGAAGCCGACGCTGAGCGAGGAGATGCCGCGCTGCAGAACGTCGTAGACGACGATCGCCAGGATTGCCACGGCGGCCAGGGCCGCTGCCGTCGCTGTGACCGTCACGATCACGCTGATCACGCCGCGCCGGCGCAGATTCCCCGAGGCGGTCAGTGGCGCGGTGGGGTCGAACAGACCCGATTCGCCGAGTACGAGCTGCGAGGCGGCGCTGCTCACACCGTCGCCCCGACCGCTCGGTTGACGTCGAACCGGCCGGCGATGGCGCGCGCGGCCAGGCTGGTGAGCATCCCGATCACGACCAGGATCAGACCGACGTAGAACAGCGACGCCAGGTGCTGCGCGTTGAGCGCGCCCTGGAACTGATTGGCGATCCGTTCGGCTCCGGTCGCGGCGGGCGCGAACAGCGAGGCGTGGATCGCGTTCACGTCGCCGATCACGAACGACACCGCGATCGCCTCCCCGAGCGCCCGGCCGAGGCCGAGCACGACCGCCGCCCCCACCCCCGAAGCCGTGCTTGGCAATACGATGCCGCGGATGACCTCCCAGCGCGTGGCGCCGAGCGCCTCGGCGCCGTCGGTGAGCTCGCGCGGCACGGTCAGGAACAGATCGCGGGTGAGCGCGGAGATGATCGGCAGGATCATCACGGTGAGCACGATCACCGCGCTCAGCATGCTGATGCCGATAGTGGCAGGCCGGCCGAACAACGGGATGAACCCGAGCGCGCCGTGCAGGCCCGGCTCGAGGCGCTCGACGAACGGAACCAGCACGACCAGGCCCCAGAAGCCGTAGATGATGCTGGGCACGGCCGCGAGCATCTCGACCAGCGGCCCGACGGTCGCGCGCACGCGCGGCGGCGCCATCATGGCCAGGTAGAGGCCGATGGCCACCCCGAGCGGCGTGGCCAGGAGCGTCGCCAGCCCGGAGCTGACGAGGGTGCCGAAGATCAGGGCCCCGGCGCCCTCGCGGTTGAAGTTGGGGTTCCACTGGGTGTGGAGGAGGAACCCGAGTCCGTTACGCGCGATCGAGGGCCGTGCGTTGTTGGCCAGCTCGTAGACGACGTCGACCAGGGTCACGACGACTAGCAGCCCAGCCAGCGCGCAGAGCACGAACATCACCCGGTCACCGGCGCGTCCGGCCGGCTTTCGTCGCGTTCCCGCCGCCGTGCGCGCCCCGCGCCGCCGCCCTGTGAGCCGAGCCCTGGTTGACACGGCGGCCAGCGTACGGAAAACGCGGGTGATGAACCCGGCGACCGTCTCGACGCTCACAGGTTTTCAACAACGTGGTTACAACTTGGCCACAGTTGCTCAAACCGCCTCGGAGATGCTTACCCCGCTCGCGAGGGGCGGCCGGGCCACTTCGAGCTGAATCCGGATTTCCAATAAGGAAAGGAACACTGAATTGCGCTCGAAGCAATTGGTCAGGTTGACGTGCGCGGCGTTGCTCGCCGGCTGCGTGTTCGGCCTGAGCACCGCGGTCGCGTCGGCGTCAACCCTCACCGGCGCCGGGTCGACGCTGGTCGCCCCGATCGAGGCCGAATGGGCCACGGCGTGGGGCACCGCGACCGGTAACAACGTCACCTACGCACCGGTCGGATCGGGGAGCGGGTACAAGGACATCGCCGGGGGGCAGGTCGACTTCGGCGCCTCCGACGCCCCGCTGTCGGTCTACCAGACCCCCCCCTGCGCCAACTGCGTGCAGATCCCCTGGGCGCTGACCGCGACCGGCGTGAGCTACCGCATCGACGGCCTGCGCCTGCCCCGCCACACCAACCTCCATCTGACGGGCCCGGTGCTGGCCAAGATCTACCTCGGGCAGATCACCAACTGGAGCGATCCGGCGATCCGCGCGCTGAACAAGGGCGCGCACATCCCGAGCACGCCGATCACCGTGCTCTGGCGAAGCGACTCCTCCGGGGACACCTATGCGTTCACCCGGTACCTGTCCGACGTGTCGGGCTCGTTTGCCTCGCGCGTGGGTAGCTCGACCGCGGTGAGCTTCCCGGTCGGGGTGGGCGCCCGCGGCAACTCCGGCATGGCCAGCGCAACCAGCGGGACCAACGGCTCGATCGCCTACATCGCTGTCTCGTACCTGATCGCCCAGCGCCTGCCGGCGATCGGCATCAAGAACGCGGGCGGACGCTACGTCGTGCCCAACCTGAGCGCGATCGAGGCCGCGGCGGCGGCGTTCCACAGCGTCCCGCCGGGCAACCAGGTGACGATCGTCAACCCACCGCGCCGCGCCAAGAGCGCGTACGCGATCTCTACCTACACCTACGCGATCGTGCCGACCACGGCTCCCAACGGGGCCCTGCTCCAGTCGTTTATCGGCTACGCCCTGGGCGCCGGTCAGCGGTTCGGTCCATCCTTGGACTTCGCCCCGCTGCCCAAGGCGGTTTTGAACGCCGCGAGGGCAACGGTCGCCAGCATCCACTGATCGGAGTGAGCATGAAACGTCGTATCTGCCTCGTCGGGACGGCGCTCGCTGCGGTCCCGTTCGTGCTGGGCATTTCCGTCGCCGCGGCGGCCAGCAACAGCACCGCGGCCAAGCCGGTGGTGGTCAAGTGTCACGTCTCGCTCGGCACTGTGCCGGCACCGGGATCCCCGACGGTGGATCAGCCGCCCTCGCAGGGCGCGCAGTACGGCACCGTCCATTGCGGCGGCGCCTCGTTCGGATGGGGTGTCGAGAAGGATGGCTTCACAGTGCCCGACAGCGGTGACACCGTGGGCAGCTATACCCAGTACTTCGGCGACGGGTCAGTTCACGGAAAGTTCGACCTGACGCCGACTGAACAGTCCCTGACTCCCACTGACTTCACCAGCGAGACCTGGACGGGCACGTTGACGGTCACCGGCGGCACCGGGTCGCTGGCCAAGGCGGCCGGCAAGAAGGGTGTCATCAAGTGCACGAGCGGTGACTCGGTTCACCTGACCTGCACCGAGAAGATCAAGCTGACCCAGCTCTGATGTAACTGGTGGTCCCCCTCGCCCTGCGGGGGGGACCGCTGCTCGTAACGGGCCTAGCGGGTCACGCACGCCGGCACGCCGAGCGTCCGCCATGCGGCGTTGGCGTTGGCCTCGACCGGCCCGAGCCGGTGCTGGAGAGTCTTGATCGTGGTCAGGGGATCGGCTCCCCGGTCGAGATCGTGCGCGGTGGAGGTGAGGATGGCCAGCGCGTGAGTGAGCGAGGCGAGCGCGGCCGAGTATGCCCCCGCCTGCTCGCTGGGGGCGTGCAGCTTGCCCAGGGCGGCCAGCTCGGGCCCCAGGACGGCGATGCCCCGATGGAGAAACTGTCCGGTGCGCGCCGGCGTCGCGGGCGGCGCGATCTGCGCGCCCTGCACGAGCGAGCGCGTGCACACGCGCGTGGCCTGGGCACGTAGCCGGGTCATCGACGGCGACCCCGACCCGCAGCCGGACAGAGCCAGCGCGACGGCGCCGGCCAGGATCGCGCGGGAAATCATCGAAGCCGGATGCCCAGCAGCGGCTCGAGCTCGGCGAGCGTCTGCTCGGCCGTGCGGTGATGCACCGTCGCCATCCCGAGCTCGGCGGCGGGGGCGAGGTTGAACGGCAGGTCGTCGACGAACACGCACGTCTCGGCGGGCAGACCGATGCGCTCCGCGCCGAGCGCGTAGATCTCCGGCGCGGGCTTGCGGATACCCACCTCGCCGGAGATCACCACGCCGTCGAACAACTCGGCCAGGAGCTCCCGGGGGTAGCGGCGCGTCCCCCATGAGTTGGACACGAGCCCGGTACGGATCCCGCCCGCACGGGCCCGGCGGACCGCGCTGAGCATTTCCTCGTCGGGGGCGGACCCGGCGAACAGCCGGTCGATCAGGCTCGGGGCGGGGACCCCGAGCAACTCGGCGAACTGGAGCTCGAAGCGATCTTCCTCGACCGCTCCGGTCTCGAGTGCGATGAGGAGCTCACGGCAGTCGCGATCCTCGCGGAACCGTCGCCGGACGGTATCCGGCTCCAGTCCCTCGAGCTCGCAGAACGCGCGGAACGAGACGAACAGGTCGCTGGTGAGGACGCCACCCCAGTCGACCAGCAGCCCCCGGTAGCGGCCGTTCTCAGAAGCCATCACGGGTGACCGCCAGCGCGCGATCGGCGATCTCGAGCACGCCCTCGCCGAACGATCGCAGGTAGGGATCGTCCGTCGAGCCGGCCAGCGCGCGCTTGTAGTTGCCTTCCATGAACACGATCGCCTTCCACAGGGCAAGGGCCACGTACCAGTCGAGCGCACCGATCGAGCGCCCCGAGCGCTTCTCATAAGCCGCGGTGAGCTCGGCCCGCGTGGGAAAGCCGGGCAGCAACGTCACGTTGTGGGCGTTGAACTTGCCGAGTGCGTCACCGGGCTGGGTCCAGTGCATGAGCATGTAGCCCACGTCGGCGAGAGGATCCCCGATCGTGGCCATCTCCCAGTCGAAGATCGCCACCAGGCGGGCCGGGGGCTCGGCATCGAACATGGTGTTCCCGAGCCGGAAGTCGCCATGCACGATCGTCGCCGGGGGCGATGCCGGCAGGTTGGCCGCCAGCCATCGCCCGACCTCCTCGACCTGCGGAATCTCGCGCGTGCGGTTGTGCTCCCATAACCCGGAGAAGCGCCGGAGTTGGCGCTCGAGGTAGCCGCTTGGCTTCCCGAACCCCTCCAGGCCCAGCGCGGTCCAGTCCACTCGGTGCAGCTCGACCAGCGCACCGATGAGCTGATCGGCGATCCGGGCGCGCTGCTCGGTCGTGTCGAGCCCGGCCGGGATGCTGTCGGTGATCACCTCGCCGGTCATTCGCTCCATGATGTAGAACGGGGCGCCGATCACGGTCGGGTCCTCGCACGCCGCCAGTACGTCGGGCACGGGCACCGAGGTGCGGCGCAGCGCGCGCAGCAGCCGGGCCTCGCGCAGGACATCGTGCGCGCTCGGCGGCAGCGGGCCCCGGGGTGGACGGCGCAACACGACGCCGGTGGACAGAGCGAAGGTGACGTTCGAGTGACCTTCGCCGATCGGGGACGCGCTCAGGTTGTCGGGCGCGTCGAGGCCGGAGGCGGCCAGGAACTCGGCCAGCGCATCGAGCACGATCAGCGGCTCGCGGGCATTCGCCGCCGCCTCGGCATGCGTGCGTACGACGTCGTCGGGGGCGAGCGTGGCGGCCATGGGCTAGCGAGACTAGTAGGTGGCTGGCTACCCTCGAATGACCATGCCCGAATTGCCCGAGGTCGAGATCACCGCGCGGCTCATCGGCGCCGCCGTGGCCGGGGTCGAGATCGAGTCCGCACTGACGCCGGGAATCAACGCGCTGAAGACGTTCGATCCACCGCTCAGCGCCCTTCACGGCCGGCACTTCGAGCGAATCGGCCGCCGCGGCAAGCTGTTCGTGGCCGAGCTCGACGGCGGCCTGTCGCTCGAGATTCACCTCATGTCCGCGGGACGCCTGCAGCTGTTCGATACCCGGGCCTCGCTGCGCGACCGGACGTCGCGGCTGCTGGTCCGGCTGGTCGATGGCCGGGAGCTCCGCCTGCGCGAGTTCGGTACCCGTCAACGCGCCTGGGTGAAGCTCCTGCGGACCGAGGACGCGCAGGCCGAGGAGACGATCGCCGAGCTCGGCCCCGAGGCGTGGCCCGACCCGCCGCCGTTCGCCGAGCTGCTCGATCAGCCGCGGCCGCTGTACGCGCTGATGCGCGATCAGCACGTGATCGCGGGAATCGGGCGCTCGTGGGTCGACGAGATCCTCCACGGCGCGATGATCTCGCCGTTCAAGCGCGGGTCAGACCTCGACGAGGACGAGGCCGCGCGACTGCGCGAGACGACGGTCCGGGTCCTTGGCGACGTGATCGCGCACTACGAGCAGACGCTGTCGCTGCCCATCCCCGACAAGCTGCCGATGCCGCTGAGCGTCCACCGGCGCAACGGCGAGCCGTGCCCGCGCTGCGGCGACCAGCTCGAGGCGGTGTTCTACGAGGACTACGTGATGTGTTACTGCCCGACCTGCCAGACCGAGGGCAAGCTGCTCAAGGACCGCCGGCTCTCGCG
>JAFAWR010000190.1 GCA_019241635.1 Solirubrobacterales bacterium | reverse complement strand
AGGCCGAGCGCGCCGACGATGCCCGGTGGGAGCGGGTGACTGCTCAGGTGGCCCGGGGGAAACGCCATCAGTTGTCGAGCAGGCCGCCGACGATCCCGCCGATCAGGCTGCCGCCGCCCTCGCGCTGGGCGTTGCCACCCGCGCCCTCGGCCACCGGTGGGTGGTAGTAGGCGCTCTGCAGGCACACGCGTCCCGGTCCGGTGAAGCGGTTGAACACGAGGTTGCCCGTGCCGCCGCCGAGGAAGCCGGTCTTGAAGCCGTACACCTCCTGGCTCATCTGCACTGCATGATCACGGTAGACCCAGCCGCCGGGCTCGATATCGATCGTCTCGCCCGGTTCGAGCACCTTCTCGAACAGATTGCCGTAGCCGTGGATCCACACCACGCCCTCGTGGTCGCCGGCGAAGAACTCGTCCTGGAAGAAGCCGCCCCCGTACATCATGTTGGCGAAGCCCTTGATCCGGCTGTAGTCGTACTGCACGCCGCCGGTGGCGGCCAGGAACTGGTGCTCGCGGGCCATGATGCCCTGTCCGGGCTGAAGGTGCAGCGCGACGATGTGGCCGGGCGCGTCGCGGCTGAAGGCGAGCTCGCCGGGCGACTGGGCCTCGAGCAACAGCAGCGGCATGCCACCGAACACGCGGCGCTTCAGTCCCTTGCCGAGGGGATGCAGGCCGATCTGGAGCTGCGGGTACTTCCACAGGAGCACGTGGTGCTCGAAGTAGACGGGCACCCGGCCGTCGAGCGCCATGTGCAGGACGGGGACCAGCTCGCCCTCCAGGCGGTAGTTCACGCCGGGCGCGGTTCCCTGCTGGATCTGGGTCGGAAGGATCTGGGGTGCGGACGGCATTGTCTCTCTCCGTTCGGTGTGATCTGACGGACCCGAGCCGCCCCTCGCGCTCGAGCTTGGCGCAGACGCTATCGCGCCGCCGCGATCAGCGGCGATAATCCGGGCCGCCATGGCGACGATCTACGTGACCGGTCACCGGAACCCCGATGCGGACTCGATCGCCTCGGCGATCGGCTATGCCGAGCTGAAAGGCCGGCTGGATACGCGCAACCGCTACGTCCCGGTTCGCCTCGGCGAGTGCAACGCGCAGACACGCTGGCTGCTCGAGCGCAGTGGCGCCCCGCAGCCGCGGTTCCTGCCGCATGTGATGGTTCGCGCCTGCGACGTGATGCAGTCGAAGTTCCCGATCGCGCACCTCCAGGCACCGATCCGCCAGGCGGGGATCGAGATGGCCCGGGCCAGCCTCGAGCTCGTCCCGGTCGTGGACGACGACGGAGCGCTCGTCGGGGTCCTCACGGAGCGAGCCCTGGCTCGCCGGTTCATCCGCGAAACCCGCGAGGCGTCGACATTGGAGGACGCTCCGACCCAGGTCGCGGCGATCGTCGAGGTCCTGGGCGGCCGGCTCCTCACCGGCGAGGACAAGCCGCTCTCCGGCCGGGTGTGGGTCCACTCGATGGACCCCACTCGCAGCGGCGCGTCCCACGGCGACGTGGTCGTGGTCGGCAATCGCGCCGACGCCCAACGCCTGGCCATCGACCGGGGCGCCCAGCTGCTGGTGCTCTCCAACGGCTCCGAGCCCGACGGGGACATCCTCGCGCTGGCCGAGGAGCGCGGGGCCGCGGTCATCGTCTCGCCGCTCGACAGCTATGTCTCGGGCCGGATGATCACCCTGGCTGCTCCCTGCGGTGCGCTGATGGAGCGCGAACCGCTGACCGCGACGAGCGAGTTCCTGGTCGATGAGATCTCGGAGCAGATCAAGGAGAGCCACTACGGCGCGGCCGTGGTGATCGACCCTCAGCGCCGGCCCATCGGGCTGGTCACCCGCTCAGCCCTGGTCGCCCCGCCGCGCCGGCGCGTCCTGCTCGTCGACCATGCCGAGCAGGCCCAGAGCGTCGCCGGGGTCGAGCAGGCCGAGATCGTCGAGATCCTCGACCACCACCACATCGGCTCGATCGAGACCCGGATCCCGGTGACCGCCACCTTCGACCCGGTTGGCTCGACCGCGACGCTCGTGGTCGAGCGCTTCCGTCACGGCGGCATGGAGCCGAGCCCGGCCACCGCGATGATGCTGCTCGGCGCCGTGATGTCGGACACGATCATCCTCAACTCGGCGACCACCACCGACCGGGATCGGCAGGTCGTCGAGTACCTGGAGCGGGTGCTCGCGCTGAACGCACCCGAATACGGCCGCGAGATGTTCGAGGCGACCTCCGACGTCTCCGAGGTGAGCGCAGATGAGATCATCGGCCGCGACGCCAAGCAGTACCACGCCTCGAGCGGACACGCGATCTGCATCGCCCAGATCGAGGTCGTGGGCAAGTCCCTGCTCGACCGCAGCGACGAGCTGGTCGCCGCGATGCGCAAGGCGCGGGAGAGCCGGGACCTCCAGCTCTACGCGCTGATGGTCACCGACGTGTTGACCAAGGGAACCGACCTGCTCGTGGCGGGCGACGTCGGCGCCGTGGCCCGGGCGTTCGGCCTGCCCGCGCACGACAGCCAGATCGAGCTACCAGGCGTGATGAGCCGCAAGAAGGAAGTCGCGCCGCAGCTCCTGGCCGCGATGTAGCGCCACGAAGGGATGTCGCTCGGGCGCCCTCGACCCGGCTGCCGGCGCGACCAGTGGCGCCACCACCGCGGCGCCCTCACAGCACCACACTCAAAACCAGCCGCAGCCCCAGCGCGAGCAACCCCACGGCGAGCAACCGCTGGATCACCGACCCGCTCAGACGCTGCGAGAGGCGTGCGCCGAGCTGCGCGCCGAACACCACCCCCACCGAGAGCGCGGCGGCGCGCCGCAGCCCCACGGCGTGGTGAAACGTGCCCGCAGCCACATGCGTGAGGGTGGCCACCAGGGCCATCCAGGCGAGCACGAAGTGGGAGGTCGCGGTGGCCACGTGGGTCGGGAAGCCGAGCACGGTGACCAGCAAGGGCACGTGCACGACCCCGCCGCCGATCCCCAGGAAGCTCGAGATGAAGCCCACGGCCACGCTGAACAGCGCCCCCAGCCGGACGTTGGCCCGGTAGCGGTACTCCCGACCGGATCGATCGACGATCTCCCTATCCACCCCGCGCCCCGGATCACCTCCCGCGGGCTGCCGGCGACCCCGCACCAGCCACCAGGCGAGGCCGGTCAGCGCCACACCCATGATCACGTCGAACCCGGGCCGGCGAACCTTGTCGGCGACCAGCACCCCCAGCACCGAGCCGGGCAGCGTGCACAGCGCGAACACGGCGCCCGACCGGTAATCGATCCGCCGCTGGCGGGCGTAAGCGAACGAGCCCGAGCCCGCGTTGAAGAACACCACGATCAGGCTGATCGCGGTGAGCAGCGCCGGCGAGGACTGCGGGTAGATCAACAGCAGGACCGGGGTCAGGATGAAGCCTCCTCCGGCCCCCACCAGCGTGCCGAACACGCCCACGGCGAAGCCCAGCAGGCCCAGGAGCACCGCCGCCAGCAGCGTGAAGTGCGTGGCCAACGCGGCGGCTTACGACGAACTGCGCCCCGCGCCCGCCGCCAGCGCGGGCGCCTCGCCCCACAGCTGCTCGAGCCGGTAATACTCGCGCGTGTCCGGGACGAACACGTGGACGACCACGTCGAGGTAGTCCATGAGGATCCACTTCGCTCCCGGCAGTCCCTCGACGCGCTCGGGCAGCCGACCGTGCGAGGACTTCAAGCCTTCGTAGATCGCGTCGTGGATCGCCTTGGTCTGCCGCTCGCTTCGCCCCGAGCAGATCACGAAATAGTCGGTGTAGCCGATCATCCCCCGCAGATCGAGCTGGGTGATCTCGGTCGCCTTGCGGTCCTCGGCGTACTCGACGATCGCCTCCGCCAGCTCCTCGGGGGTCAGCGGGTCCGCCTGACGGAGTTTGGCCGGCTGCGTCATTGAACTGAGCCTACCCCCGCGTACAGACGATGCTGCGCGATGTAGCCGGCCACCGCGTCCGGGACGTAGTAGCGGATCGACTCACCGACCCGCACACGCTCGCGGAGCATGGTCGACGAGATCGCGATCCGGGGCATGCGGAAGAACCGGGTCCGTTCGCCACCGCGTAGCGCCCCTAGCGCCTCGTCGACCGCTGCCCGAGACGTCCCCCGGCGCTTGGCCACGGCGAGCGTGGCCAGCGATAGCACCCGCTCGGCCTGATGCCAATCGGGCAGGCCCGCGGCGATGTCGCCCCCGACGATCAAGAACAGCTCGTGATCTGGCGCAGAAGAATTCAGTGCCTCAAGGGTATCGACCGTGTACGACGGTCCGTCACGACCGATCTCCAGATCGGAGACGTCGAAGCGCTGCTCATCGCCCTGGATGGCCAGCCGGCACAGCTCCAGCCGATGCTGGGCGCCCGGTTCGTCCTCGACGGGCTTGTGCGGCGGTATCCGGGCCGGGATCAGCGTCACTCGGTCCAATCCGAGCTGAAGGTACGCCTCCTGGGCGCAGATGAGGTGACCAAGATGTGGCGGATTGAAGGTTCCGCCGAGGATGCCGATTCGCACGGGCTCCTAATAACCGTCAGGGGCGGACGTGACCCGCGCCCTCGATCAGGTACTTGAACGTACACAGCTCACGGAGCCCGATCGGCCCCCGGGCGTGCAGCTTCTGGGTCGAGTTGCCGATCTCGGCGCCCATGCCGAACTCGCCGCCGTCGGTGAACCGGGTGGACGCGTTGACGTATACACAGGCGGCGTCCACGCCGAGCTGGAAGGCCCGGGCGGCCTCGGTATCGCGAGTGACAATCGCCTCGGAGTGGCCCGATCCGTACCGGTTGATGTGCTCGATCGCGCTGGACACGGAGTCGACGACGCCGACGGCCAGCGTCAGCGCGTGATATTCGGTGGCCCAGTCCTCCTCGGTGGCCTCGGCAACCGCCACGCCCCGGGCCTGCGCCCGTGTCGCGCCATCGCCCCGCAACTCGACGCCCGCATCGGCGAGCGCGCTCAGCGCGGACGGCAGGAACTCGGCGGCCACCGCCTCATGCACGAGCAGCGTCTCGGCGGCGTTGCAGACGCTTGGGCGCTGGACCTTCGCGTTCAGGATGATCGCCAGCGCATCCGAGAGCGCTGCCGTCTCGTCCACATACACGTGGCAGTTCCCTGACGCCGCATACATGACGGGCACGGTGGCCACGCCCTTCAGCGCGGCCTTCAGCCCCTCCCCGCCCCGCGGGATGATCAGATCGACAACGCCTGCCTGGGTGGCCAGCTCGGCAAGCTCGTCGTGCCCGCCACCCGCGACCAACGCCATCGCTCCGTCAGGCAGCCCGGCGGCCACCCCGGCCTCGATGGCCACCGAGGCCAGGACCGCATTCGAGTGCGCCGCCATCGACGAACCGCGCAGGACTATTGCGTTGCCCGACTTCAGGCACAGCGCCGCCGCATCGATGGTCACGTTCGGACGGGCCTCGTAGACGACCGCGATCACGCCGAGCGGCACCCGGACCTTGCGCACCTCTAGCCCGTTGGCCAGCCGGCGCCCCTCGATCACCTCGCCCACCGGGTCGGGCAGCGCGGCGATGTCGCGCACCTGCCGGGCGATGACCGCGATCCGCCCGGCGTCCAGGGCCAGCCGGTCCATCAGCGCAGCGGTCAGCCCGGCCTCGCGCCCGGCTTCGAGGTCGCGAGCGTTCGCCTCGAGGATCTCGGGCGTGCGCTCGAGCAGCGCGGCGGCGATCGCGTCGAGCGCCGCGTCCTTTACCCCGGAGGGCAGAACCGCGAGCTCCCCGGCCGCGCGCTTGGCGGCGAGGCACGTCTCGGCTACGGATGTCGCGATGACTGCCATCGTCTGCCCTAACAGGTTACGCGAGGACGAAATAGTCCCGATGGACCGCCTCCTCGGTGGCCCGAGGCAACCGCGAGCGAACCTCCGAGGACTTGAGCCCCCGGACCCGCCGGAGCTCGGCCGCCGAGTAGTTGCAGATCCCCTTCCCGACGACGTCGCCGTCGGCGGCGATCTCAACCGCGTCACCGGCGTCGAACTCGCCCGAGACCTCGACCACCCCCACCGGCAGCAGGCTGGTCCCGGCCTCGCGCAGCGCCCGAGCCGCGCCGGCGTCGACGAGCACCCGGCCGCGGGTCGGCTTGGCGTACTTGAGCCACAGCTTGAAGCTCGAGTAGCGCCCCGGACGGGCCGAGAACCGCGTGCCAACCGCCGCTCCCTGCGCGGCGCTCAGCAGCGCCCCCGGGGCCAGGCCGCTCGCGATCACCGTGGGGATCCCCGCCGCGGTGGCCATCTCGGCCGCCACCACCTTCGAGCGCATGCCACCCGAGCCGAGCGGCGAGGTGGCGTGCCCGATGGCCAGCGAATCGAGTTGCTCGAACGAGGTCACCTCGGCGACCAGGCGCGCGGCCGGATCGCTCCGAGGATCCGCGGTGAACAGGCCCTCGGCGTCGGTCAGCAGCACGAGCCGCTCCGCGGCGATCAGGATCGCCACCTGCGCGGCGAGGAAGTCGTTGTCGCC
>JAFAWR010000118.1 GCA_019241635.1 Solirubrobacterales bacterium | reverse complement strand
CGCTCGCAGCCAGGTCGAGGGTCCACGGCCCTGTCCGGATGGGGTACATGGCCCCAGGGACGCCGCGAAGCGGCCCCCAATTAAACGAATTCGGGGGGCGTACCGGGCGAGGGCGAAACTTCGTCCCCCCGCGCGCGTAGTATGGGTTGAGACGGTTCAAGTGGGCGCACACACATGACCAAGACGGTTGAGGAGCGCGAGCGAGTCGTAGTTCGGTTCGCGGGCGACTCCGGGGACGGGATGCAGCTGGCGGGAAGCCGGTTCACCGACGCGACCGCGATGCTCGGCAACGACCTGGCGACGCTGCCGAACTTCCCGGCCGAGATCCGCGCGCCGGCCGGGACGCTGGCCGGGGTGTCGGCCTTCCAGATCCATTTCGCCTCGCGAGACATCCTCACGCCGGGCGACAAGCCGAACGTGCTGGTGGCGATGAACCCGGCGGCGCTCAAGGCGAACCTGGCCGAGCTCGACCGCGGCGCGACGCTGATCGTCAACGAGGACGCGTTCAACAAGCGAAACCTGGAGAAGGCCGGTTACGCGTCGAACCCGCTCGAGGACGGTTCGCTCAGCGCGTATCGCGTGCACCGGATTCCGATGACGTCGCTGACCGTGGCGGCGGTGGAGCAGATCGAGGATGCCTCGACGCGGGATGCCGGCCGGGCCAAGAACCTGTTCGCGCTGGGCGTGATCTCGTGGCTTTACGGGCGGCCGACCGACGGCACCAAGCGCTGGATCGAGCAGAAGTTCGCCAAGCGCCCGGCGGTCCTCCAGGCGAACCTGGCCGCGTTCAACGCGGGGTGGTCGTTCGGCGAGACGACCGAGCTGCTCGACGTGCAATATCTGGTCAAGCCGGCGACCGACGTCAAGCCGGGGACCTACCGCAACGTGAACGGCACCACGGCGCTGTCCCTCGGGCTGATCGCGGCGAGCGTGCGCAGCGGCTTGCCGCTCCTGCTCGCGAGCTATCCGATCACTCCGGCCTCCGAGCTCCTGCACGAGCTCTCGCGCCACGCCGAACTCGGCGTGGGGACGATCCAGGCCGAGGATGAGATCGCTGCGGCGGGCATGGCGCTCGGCGCGGCGTTCGGCGGTCGACTGGGCGTGACCGCGACGAGCGGGCCGGGCATGGACCTCAAGGCCGAGACGATCGGGCTGGCTGTGGCGCTCGAGCTGCCGATGATCATCGTCGACGTGCAGCGTGCCGGCCCGTCGACCGGCATGCCGACCAAGACCGAGCAATCCGATCTGCTGATGGCCATCTATGGACGCCACGGCGAATCGCCGCTGCCGGTCATCGCACCGAGCACGCCGGGCGGCTGCTTTGAGGCGGCGTTCGAGGCGGCGCGGATCGCCGTGAGCTACCGCACGCCGGTGATCCTGCTCTCCGACACCTTCCTGGCCTCCTCCTCAGAGCCATGGCGGATCCCGGTGGTCGCCGATCTGCCGAGCATCGATCCGCAGTTCGCCGTGGCGCGGGAGGGCGAGGAGTTCATGCCCTACTCGCGCGACGAGTGCCTGGCTCGGCCCTGGGCGGTGCCCGGCACGCCGGGGCTGGCCCATCGGATTGGCGGTCTGGAGAAGGCCGACGGCACGGGCAACATCTCCTATGACTCGGCCAACCACGAGCGGATGACCGAACTGCGGGCCGAGAAGATCGACGGGATCGCGCGCGAGATCCCGCCGCTGCGCGTGGACTCCGAGCCCGGGGCCAGGCTGCTCGTTCTCGGCTGGGGCTCGAGCGAGGGCGCGATCCGCGCCGGCGTGCGCCGTGCCCGCGAGGCGGGCCACACGGTGGCCTGCGCCCACCTGCAGCATCTGAATCCGTTCCCGGCCAACACCGGCGACGTGCTGCGCTCGTTCGATCGGGTGCTCGTGCCGGAGATGAACACCGGCCAGCTGGCCAAGCTGTTGCGGGCCAAGTACCTGGTCGACATCGAGTCGTTCGGCAAGGTGCAGGGGCAGCCGATCTTTGCCTCAGAGATCGAAGAGCAGATCGGGGAGCGGCAATGAGCGCGGTGGCCACAGGTAATGGGAATGGCGGGACCCCGCATGACCTGACCAAGGCGGATTTCCAGTCCGATCAGGAGACCCGCTGGTGCCCGGGGTGCGGCGACTACGCGGTGCTGTCGGCCGTGCAGCAGTTCATGCCGGAGCTGGGGATCGCGCCCGAGAAGATCGTGTTCATCACCGGGATCGGCTGCGCCGGACGGTTCGCCTACTACATGAACACGTACGGGATGCACAGCATTCATGGCCGCGCGCCGACGTTGGCCACCGGGCTGGCTTCCACGCGCGAGGACCTGTCGATCTGGATCGTCACCGGCGACGGCGACTCGTTGTCGATCGGCGGGAACCACCTGATCCACTCGCTGCGCCGGAACGTGCCGATCAAGATCCTGCTGTTCAACAATCAGATCTACGGGCTGACCAAGGGGCAGGCGTCTCCGACCTCGGAGATCGGCAAGGTGACCAAGTCGACTCCGTTCGGGGTGGCCGATCACCCGTTCAACCCGGTGTCGCTCGCGCTCGGTGCCGAGGCCAGTTTCGTGGCGCGCACGATCGATCGCGATCGCCGGCATCTGACCGATGTGCTGCGTGCGGCAGCGACGCACGAGGGCGCGGCCCTGGTCGAGATCTACCAGAACTGCCCGGTGTTCAACGACGGCGCGTTCTCGGCGCTGACCGAGAAGGAGACCAAGGACGCCAACCAGATCCGGTTGACCGCCGGTCAGCCGATCCGCTTCGGGGTCGAAAACGAGCGCGGCGTCTCCCGCGGTCCCGACGGCGGCCTGGCCATCGTCGACGTGGCGGACGTCGGCGAGGACGCCCTGATCGTGCACGACCCGACGCGCCCCGACCCCGGCCTGGCCTTCTCGCTCGCGCGCCTGGCCGACAACCCCACGGTCCCGACCCCGATCGGGATCTTCCGCGACGTGCAGCGGCCGGTGTTCGGCCGTCACGGCGCGCGGCGCACCGCGCCGGCGACCGAGGTCGAGCTGGCCGACCTGCTCGTCGGGTCGGACAGCTGGACCGTCGGCTGACGGCGTTTTCGGGTCGCTACGCTCGACTGGTGAACGTCGAGCTCTTGTGGTGGGAGGGATGCCCCTCCACCGAGCGTGCCCTCGAAATGGTGCGCGAAGCCATTTCCGAGCTCGGTCTGCCCGAGATCGAGGTGCACACGCGCGAGATCGTGACCGAGGATGACGCGCGCGACGCCGGCTTCATCGGGTCGCCCACGATCCTGATCGATGGCGCCGACCTCGTGCCGGCAGCCGCCGTGGAGCAGATCGGCCTGAGCTGCCGCGTCTACCGCCGGCGCGACGGCCGGATCAGCCCGACTCCCGACCCAGACGATTTGCGCGAGGCGCTCGAGCGTGCGGCGCGCGCGGAGGTGAACTCATGAGCCTGACGATTGGCGATACCGCGCCCGACTTCCAGCTGAGCGACACCGAAGGCGGGACATGGTCCGCGACCGGCTCCGGCGCGACCGTGTTGGTGTTCACGTGCAACCACTGCCCGTACGCCCTGGCCTGGCACGACCGCATCGCCGAAGTCGCCCGCGACTACGCCGAGCGCGGAGTGCGTGTGCTGGCCATCAACGCCAACGATGCCGAGCGCTACCCGCGGGACTCGTTCGAGGCCATGAAGGATCGCGTGGGGCGCGAAGACTGGCCGATGCCCTACCTGTACGACGCCACCCAGGAGGTAGCCCGGGCCTACGACGCGAAGGTCACCCCTGATGTGTTCGTGCTCGACGGCGAGCGGCGGCTGCGCTATCGCGGGGCCCCCGACTCCGACTACGACGATCCCCGGGCGGGCGCGGTCTGGCTGCGGGAGGCGCTGGACGCCGTGTTGCGGGGCGAGGAGCCGGCGCGGGCGGAGACCAAGCCGGTCGGCTGCTCGATCAAGTGGAAGTCGTAGACCTGGTTCAGGCGACGTAGCCGCCGGGCGGGTCGAGCGGCAGCCCGGCGGCGTCCCACTCGAGTAGCCCCCCGAGCATGTTGTGGGCGTCGAAGCCGGCGCCACGGAACGCCTCGGTGGCCATCGCCGAGCGAGCGCCGCTGCGGCAATAGAAGACGACCGGCCGGTCACGGTCGATCGTGTCGGCCTGGCCGGCCAGCTGGGCGAGCTCGATGAACCGGTCGCCGGCGATCCGGCCGGCCTCGCGCTCCTCGGGCTGGCGCACGTCGATCAGCTGGATGTCGCCCCGGGCGAGCAGGTCGGCCACCTGCTGCGGCGTGTAGTCGTCCACCTGCTGCGGCTTGTCGTCGTCCACCGCTTCAGGCTATAGGCTCCCCGGACGATGGGCTTCTTCGCGCGGCGGGAGGGGCAGGAGGAAGGGCGGTCGGACGACCTCGCCCGGATCGAGGCAGGCGGGATCCCGGCCGGCGCCGAGGAGCGGCTGAAGGCGCTCGGGAGCGGTGGGTCGCTGTTCACCAGCGGACTATCGGTGAAGGAATTCGCGCTGCTCGGTCGCATGGGCCCTCAGCCGCTGGCCCAGGTGATGGGTGCGAGCGTGGTACGGACGGGGTGGCAGTACCTGCCGGCGCTCGACCCGGCTCCGGTGGCGATGCCGCGATCGTCGGCTTGGGGGGGCAGGTACGGGATGGGTCCGAGCGCGACCGGATACCAGCTCAGCAACCCCTACACCGAACCCTCGTTGGCTCAGGTCCGCAGCTACAAATGGCATGCCACCGTAGTGTGCGAGCTCGACACGCTGAGCGACGCCTGGAACCTGGCCCGGCGCCGCGCGATCGATCGGCTGACCGAGGAGGCGCTCCAGGTCGGCGCCGACGCGGTGGTCGGGGTCCACCTGCACCGCTCCGATCACGACCTGGGCAGCGGCACGATCGAGTACGCGGTGAGCGGCACCGCGATCCGGGTTCCGGGTTCGGAGGCGGCCCAGTGGCCGATCCTGACCGACGTCTCGGTCCAGGACTACTGGCGGCTGCGCAGCGCCGGCCGCGAGCCGGTCGGATTGCTGGCCACCAGCGAGGTCGTGTTCGCCTCGCCCCCGATATCCACACGGCTCCGCCGCGCGCGTC
Source organism: Solirubrobacterales bacterium (assembly GCA_019241635.1). Lineage (GTDB taxonomy): Bacteria > Actinomycetota > Thermoleophilia > Solirubrobacterales > Solirubrobacteraceae > Palsa-465. The sequence continues at coordinate 6,978 of JAFAWR010000118.1, read as the reverse complement.
AATTGGCTCAGAACCAAGAGCTCGAGGAGCTGAGCCGGGGCTTCCACGCTGCCCGCGACACGATCCGCGCCCGGCTGCTCGGGCAGGTCTCCGACGCCCACGCCGAGGGCGCGGTCGGCGTCGAGTTCGCCCACCAGGTGCACCGGGAGAAGCTTGCCGTGGCCTCGTCGCTGACCGGCACCATGCGGCGAGGCTGGCGGCTCGGCCGGCTCGGGATCCCCTACAAGGTGAGCGGCGGCAGCGACGTCGAGCGCCGGGGCTGGGTGATCACGATGCACGCGGCGGGCACGGCGATCCGCACCGTGGCCCGCCAGACGTCCCCACAGGTCAAGACATCGATGCGCATGAGGTCCACGTAACCAATGACCGACTACAACCCGCAGTCGCTAGAGGGCATCCCCGAATCAGGCGTCGAGCGCCTGGAGCAGAACCGCCAGGGTCTCTACACCTCGGATCTGAGCGTGAACGAGTTCCTGCTCGTCACGGAGGCCGGGTTCGACCCGGTGGGACTGGTGGTGGGCAGCTCGATCTTCCACATCGGGATTCAGGTCGCCGGCCCGACCCAGAGCCGCGAGCTCGACACCCTCTCGCAGGCCATGTACAGCGCACGGCACCTGGCCATGACCCGGATGGAGGAGGAGGCCGACCAGCTGGGGGCGGACGGGATCGTCGGTGTGCGCCTGGACATCGGACGCTACGAGTGGGGTCCGAGCATGGCCGAGTTCATCGCGATCGGCACCGCGGTCAAGCACCGCGGTGGAGAGCTTCACCGCGCCCCGAACGGCCGGCCGTTCCAGAGCGACCTGTCCGGGCAGGAGTTCTGGACGCTGCTGCGCACCGGCCATCGGCCGGCCGGGATGGTCATGGGCAGCTGCGTGTTCCATGTCGGACGGCGCGGGCCGCTGCGCACGATCTCCCAGACCGGACGCAACGTCGAGCTGCCCAACTACACCCAGGCGCTCTATCAGGCGCGAGAGCTGGCCATGCAGCGGATGCAGACCGAGGCGCAGGAGCTCGGCGCCGCGGGCATCGTCGGCGTGTCGCTGTCCGAGCGCAGCCACGGCTGGGGCAGTCACGTGATCGAGTTCTTCGCGCTCGGCACGGCGATCGTCTCAACCGGCGAGGAGAAGAAGATCGAGCCCCCGGTGGCCGTGCTGGACCTCAACGACCCGCGCTCCTAGTAGATGATTGATTCCGCGACCACCACCGCGACCGGGAGTTTTTCGCCATTCGCGGACCCGCGCGGCGCGAGTGGTGAGCAATGCGTGCTATTCGGGGGTGATCTCGCCACTCGCGGTCCGGCAGATGGCGAGTGGCGAGTTCGTCCCGGATGAAAAGCGGTCCATCGGGCGGCCGGGTCGGCACGCGCGCCGAGCGGGCGGGCCGACGGGATCCTCAGTCCGAGCGCAGGACCTCGGCGGGCGAGCGGGTGGCGCCAAGGCGCGCGGGGATCGCGGTCAGCGCCGCGACGACGATCAGGGTGCCCGGGATCAGCGCGAGCAGCCAGAGCAGTGGCGGGCTCGCCTCATGCAGGTGCCCGCCGGCGGCCTGGTAGAGCCCGAGCCCGACCGGGATGCCGAGGCAGGCGGCGATCAAGCCGGGGATGAGCTGCGCCGCGGTCAGGCCCACGCCGACCTGCCGGGGCGTCGCGCCGAGGGCGCGGGCGAGCGCCGTTGGCCGCTGGGCATCGATGGCCGTCGCCCAAGTCGTGAACATCGCGGTGACCCCGGCGAGCACGACGAGGATGCCGCTGAGCAGGTAGACCAGGTGGCTCACCCGGTCGGCGACGCTGCCCGAGCCGACCAGATAGCCGGCGTTCGTCTGGTCGTGCACGTCGATGCGGTGCTGGAGTGACAGGGCGGCCACGAGCATCGCCACCGCGATGGTCAGACTGGCGGCGGTCAGCGCGGCGCGACGGGGACGGCGGGCGAGGAGGCGGAGCCCGAACAGAAGCGGGACGGGGAGCCGGGCGGACAGGGCGATGAGCCAGGGCCGCCGGCGCGGCGGGTGAGCGGGGTCGGCCAGCGCGCGGATCGTGCTCACGCGGGCGGCGCGCACGGCGGGGACGAGCGTGGCCGTGACCGCCACGGCGACGGCGACCGCGACGACGATCAGGATGGCCGTGGCCGGGAGCGGCGGCGCGGGCGGGCTGCCGAGCAGCCCGGCGCCCGGATCGGTGAGCAGCGGGGCGAGGAGCTTGCCGGCGGCTACGCCGGCCACGGCGGCGAGGAGCGCGAGGAGCAGATGCTCGGCCAGCACCACCGCGGCCACCAGCCACGGGGTCGCGCCGACCGCCTTGAGCAGCCCCACCCGGCGCGTCTGCTCGGTCATCCTGGCTCCCACCACCACCGCGATCGTGGCCAGCGCCACGAGGGCCAGCAACGAGCTGGAGATCAGCAGCCCCTTCTCGTCGACCGAGATCACCTGGAAGTCCTCGTGCCGGATATCCAGCCAAGTCTGGAGCGATGTGACGACTTCGTTGCTGGGCTGGTTGAAGAACGCATTCCCGATCGGCCCGAACGCGAAGTCCTCGACGGCTTCGGGGTGGGCCAGCTTGAGGTTCAGGACGTATCCGAGTGCTTGCGCTCTGGGGGCGAGCCGCTCGGCGTCGGTTCGCGTGAGCCAGATCACGCCGGGTTTGGTCACCGGGTAGAAGCACTGCGCCGCGCTGACCGCGACTCCGGCCACCGTGAACCGATGGCCGTTCAGGTGGATGGCGTCGCCGGGCTTCAAGCCGAGCGAGGCGGCGAAGCCACTTTCGAGCACGGCGCCGCCCGGTCGGACCCAGCTTCCCTCGGTGAGCGCCGGCTGATCGAGTTTCGCGGGGGCGAGGTCGCGCCCCTCAGCCTGGGCCAGGATGTCGATTCCGGGCGCGGTCAGGCTGGCGATCGAGAATGGATACGGACCGGAGATCGCGGTTACCTGGCCGCTGCGCAGGAGCGAGGCGAACTGGGTGGCCGGTCTGGCGACGGCGCCCGACTGAGGGGCGATCTGGGCCACCACGTCCGGCCCTCGGGTCGCCGCGCGAGTGCGGGCGAACGGGCTGTCGGTCACCTTGTGCAGGGCCAGCCCGAGCGTGAGCGTCGTGGTCGTCGTGACGATCATGAGCACGAGCATCGCGGCCTGGACCGGGCGGCGCCTGATGTCGCCGAGGACCAGCCGCCAGATGAGCAGGATGCGCCCCACGAGCCTCACTCCGACCGCAGGACCTCGGCCACCGGGCGGCGGGCTCCGACGCGGGCCGGGATCGCGGTGAGCGCCGCCACGGCGATCAGCGTCGCGGGGATGACCGCGAGCAGCAGGGGGATCGGCGGGTCCGCGTTCAGGGGATTGCCGGCGGTCAGCCCGAACACGACAAGCCCGGCGGGAAGGCCGAAGAGGGCCGCGAGCGCGCCCGGCACGAGCTGGGCACCGGCCAGCCCGGTGCTCACCTGATTGGGCGTGGCGCCGAGCGCGCGAGCCAGGGCGGTGGGTCGCCGGGCGTCGAGGACGGTGGCCCAGGTGACGAACAGCAGGTTGATTGCCGCGACCACGACCAGGATCACGCTGAGCACGGTGGCGACGTGCTCGAGGCTGGCCTGCTTGTCGGCGGCCAGGATGTTCCCGGCGACGCGGACGCCGAGCACTGGGGTGTGGCGCTCCATCAGCGTCGCGATCACCGTGGCGACGGCGATGGTCAGGCTGGCCATGCCGAGCAGCGTCCTGCGCGGGCGTCGCGCGATCAGCCGAAGAGCCAGTAGCCCGGGAGCGGGGAGCCGGGAGGACAGCCCGATCGCCCAGGGATGACGTCGCGGCGGCCTGGCCGGGTCGTTCAGCGCGCGGATCGTGCTCGTGCGTGCGCCGCTCAGCGCCGGCAGGAGCGTGGCGATGATCGCGACCGCGAAGGCCAGCGCCGCCGCGAGGGCGACCGATGCGGCGCTCACGGCGGCGGTTCCGGCGCTGCCCAACAGGCTGTTGCCGGGCGCGGTCAGCTCCGGCGCGATCACCCGTCCGGCGGCCACGCCGATGACCGTGGCGGCGCTCGCCAGCAGCAGGTTCTCGGCGAGCAACATGGTCGCGAGCAGCCCCGGGGTGCCGCCCACGGCCTTGAGCAGACCGATCCGCCGGGTCTGCTCGGCCATCCGGCTGCCGACGAGGACGGCGATCCCGGCGATGGCGATCATGGCCAGCAGGACGGCTCCGATGCCCAGCACCTGGCGCTCATTCGCGATGGTCTGGCTGTCGTCCGCGCGGAGCTCCTGCCAGGACTCGAGGAACCAGGCCGCGTTCGGGGGGTTGCGCGCGTCCGCGAAGGCGGAGGCAGCGGCCGGGTCGGAGAGCTTCAGGTTGAGTGACTCCCAGAGCGGTTCGCTGCCGCCGGCGAGGGCCAGGAGATCGCTCCGGGTGAGCCAGATCAGCGGGTCGCTGATCGGCATTGCCGTGGTGAGGGCGATTCCGCGCACGGCGAACCGGCGGCCGTTCAAGAGGATCGCGTCGCCGACGTGGACCCCGAGGGCTTCGGCGAATCCGCGCTCGATCACGACCCCTCCATCCGCCGTCCAGTGGCCGGCGGTGAGCAGCGGCTGGTCAACCTGGGCCCGGTCGCGGTCCCGGCCCTCGGCATGGACGCGCACCCGGTAGCCACGCGCGATCAGCTCGAGCCTGGCCACCGCGTAGGGGCCCGAGGATGCGGTCACGCCCGGCGAGCGCACCAGCGCGGCGAACTGCGCGAGCGTGCCCATGGTGCCGTGGAAGCCAGGCTCGAACAGCGCCGAGACGTCGGGACCCCTGGTTGCCGCGCGCGTGCGCGCGAAGGGGTCGTTGGTCACGCCCTGCAAGGCCAGTGACAGGGTCAGCGTGGCCGTCGTCGCCGCGATCATCGCGACGAGCAGCGCCGACTGACGCCTTCGGCGGGTGATGTCACCGAGGGCCAGACGCCAGATGAGCAGCGCGCGACCCATGCCGGGTCAGGCCTCGAGGCCGGTGATCTCGGTCAGGCTGCGCGCGCTGCCGCCGGTCAGCCGGGTCTCGTCGACGAACGCGCCGTCGCGCATCGAGATCAGCCGATCGGCGGTGGCCGCGACCCGCGAGTCGTGGGTGACGACGACGAGGGTTTGCCCGGCGGTGCGCAGCTGGTCGAACAGGCGCAGGACGTCGGTGGTGGCGGCGCTGTCCAGATTGCCGGTCGGCTCGTCGGCCAGCACGACCCGCGGTCGGTTGGCCAGGGCGCGGGCGATGGCCACGCGCTGGCGCTGGCCGCCGGACAGGGCCGAGGGGAGGTGCGCGGCGCGATCGGAGAGGTCAACCTGCTCGAGCAGATCGCGCGCTCGCTCCCGGGCGGCGCTCGGCGAGGCGCCGGCGAGCAGGGCAGGCAACTCGATGTTCTCGAGCGCGGTCAGCTCGTCGACCAGGTGGAAGGCCTGGAAGACGAACCCGACGGCGTGGCGGCGCAGGCGGGCCAGACGGGACTCGGGCATGTCGTGAATCGGCTGGCTGTCCAGCGCGAGCGTGCCGGCGGTGGGGCGCTCGAGCCCGCCGAGCAGGTACAGCAGCGTCGATTTGCCGCATCCGCTGGGACCGACGATGGCCACCGACTCGCCCTGGTTGACGGTCAGGCTGACGTCGTCGACGGCCCGAACCAGGGCGCTCGCCGTCCCGTATTCCTTGCTGAGGGTGCGGGCGGCGAGGATCGGCTCACCGCCGGCGAGGATCGGCTCGGTCATCTCTCCCTCGCCTGGTTCCAGTAGCGGGCGCAGGCCTCGAGCCAGCGAAGGTCCGCCTGGAGGCGCAGGACGACGCCCTCGAGCAGCAGCGCGGCCACCGACCTGGGCGGCTCGGCGAGCGCAGCCCGCTGGGCCTGGGCCAGGCCGACGAGCAGCTCGCGTCGCTGGCGGTCGACGATGCCGACCGGATCGGCCAGCCCGGCGGCGGCCGCCGCCACCAGCTTGAGATGAAACTCGGCCGGCGCCGGCTTGGGCCAGCTGACGTCATTCAGCCACGTGTCGACCCGCTCCCGGCCCTGCCGGGTCAGCGAGTAGACCTTGCGGTCGGGGCGCTCGGCCTGGCCGACCCGCTGGGAGCCGACCAGCCCGCTCTTCTCGAGCCGGCTCAGCGTCACGTAGACCTGGCCGTCGTTCAGCGCCCCGGCGAGGGGGCCCAGGGCCAAGGCCAGCCGGGCTCTGAGCTGATAGCCGTGGGAGGCCTCGCCGGCCAGCAGGGCGAGCAGGACCTCCTGGACGACGCGGAGCTGGTAGCCCTGGAGTGGCTCGGGGGTGGGTAACTCGTTGGGTTCGGCCATGGAGCTAACGGTTAGCTAGCGACGGAGGATAACCGTTAGCTAAGGGGCCTGTCAAGGCGCGAGCACGGCCGCGCGTGGCGAGTCGACGCGTGGTTGTCCACTTGCACGGCTAAAGGCCCCGCCCGGGTAGGCCGACAGGTCTCTTGTAAATACTTTTGTCTCGCGTGTGTTGTAGGCTGCCGCGCGGACATAGAAGCCCAGCCGAGTCCCCGATCGCCACGGCGCCGGGGAGCGGGGAAACCATTGGAGCCGCCAGCGGCTCCGTGGGGCGAATCGCCGGATCTCCGGCGTAGCGCACTCTTTCAGCGCGAGCCCGTCAGCTAACCCCGTAGGCCCAGAAAGAGAGGGGTTGTGCTTGTCAAACCTGGACATCCACCGCGGCGCCCGTAGAGCGCTGCTACTGATCGCGACCGTGGCGGTTGGGCCGAGCGCCACCGCGGCGGCGCTCGGGACGGCCTCCGCGACGGCAGCCACGGCGAACCAGCCGGCCTCCGGCGGCGCCGCCATGGCGGCGACGATCAAGACCGCTGGGACGCTGACAAAGCCCTCAACTGCGAACCGGCTCGGCCGGCGCGTGCTCCGGCAGGGTCTGCGCGGCGCCGACGTGACGATTCTCCAGGGCTACCTGACCCTCGCCGGGTTTCCGACCTCGGTCGACGGCGATTTTGGCCCGCAGACGGCAGCCAGCGTCGCGGCGTTCA